>JAGOEI010000332.1 GCA_017997795.1 Thauera sp.
GGCTGGCGGAGCACGACATCAAGATCATCTTCGCCGTGCCCGGCATCGTGCTCGCCACCGTGTTCGTCACCTTCCCCTTCGTCGCCCGCGAGCTGATCCCGCTGATGCAGGCGCAGGGCAAGGAGGAAGAGGAAGCCGCGGTGATGCTCGGCGCCAACGGCCTGCAGACCTTCTGGCACGTGACCCTGCCCAACGTGAAGTGGGGTCTGCTGTACGGCGTGATCCTCACCAACGCGCGCGCGATGGGCGAGTTCGGCGCGGTGTCGGTGGTCTCCGGCCACATCCGCGGCGAGACCAACACGCTGCCGCTGCACGTCGAGATCCTCTACAACGAGTACCAGTTCGCCGCCGCCTTCGCGGTGGCCTCGCTGCTGGCGCTGCTGGCGCTGGTGACGCTGGGCATCAAGACCTGGATCGAGCACCGTGCTGCGCACGCACACCAAGACCTTCACGAAGGACAGCCATGAGCATCCAGGTTCGCAACATCCGCAAGCGTTTCGGCAACTTCGTCGCCCTCGACGACGTGTCGCTCGACTTCCCCACCGGCGAACTGGTGGCCCTGCTCGGGCCCTCGGGCTGCGGCAAGACCACGCTGCTGCGCGTGATCGCCGGACTCGAATCGGCCGATTCGGGCCAGGTCCTGCTCGACGGCGAGGACGCCTCGGGCACCCATGTGCGCGATCGTCAGGTCGGCTTCGTGTTCCAGCACTACGCGCTGTTCCGCCACATGAGCGTGTTCGACAACGTCGCCTTCGGCCTGCGCATGAAGCCGCGCGCGCAGCGCCCGTCGGAAAGGCAGATCGCGGAGAAGGTGCACGCGCTGCTGAACCTGGTGCAGCTCGACTGGCTCGCCGATCGCTTCCCGGCCCAGCTCTCCGGCGGCCAGCGCCAGCGCATCGCGCTCGCCCGCGCGCTCGCGGTGGAGCCGCGCGTGCTGCTGCTCGACGAGCCCTTCGGCGCCCTCGACGCCAAGGTGCGCAAGGAGCTGCGGCGCTGGCTGCGCAAGCTGCACGACGAGCTGCACGTCACCTCGATCTTCGTCACCCATGACCAGGAAGAGGCGCTCGAAGTCGCCGACCGCGTGGTGCTGATGAACCAGGGCGCGGTCGAGCAGATCGGCACGCCGGAAGAGGTCTACCGCCGCCCGGCGACGCCCTTCGTGTATGGCTTCCTGGGCGCGGTGAACCTGTTCCACGGCCGGGTGGATGGCGAAGGCCTGCGCGTCGGCGACGCGCGCCTGCCGCAGCAGGCCGGCGGCTTCGGCGAGGGCACAGAGGTGCTGGCCTTCGCGCGCCCGCACGAGCTCGACATCGTGGTGGACGCCGACGCCGGCGCGGGCATCGCGGCGCGGGTGAGCCGCATCCTGGCCTTCGGCGTCACCGCGCGCGTCGAACTCGACGGCGTCAACGGCGCCCGCGGCCAGCACTTCGAGGTGGAGATCACGCGCGAGCGCGTCGAGCGCCTCGGTCTCGCGGAAGGACAGGCCGTGCGCCTGCTACCCTCGCACCTGAGCCTGTTCGAATCGCGACAGGCCGCCACGACGGCCGGAGCCGCCCGATGAATTTCCAGCAGTTGCGCATCATCCGCGAGACCGTACGGCGCGGCTTCAACCTCACCGAGGTGGCCAACGCGCTGTTCACCTCGCAGTCGGGGGTATCCAAGCACATCAAGGACCTCGAGGACGAGCTCGGCATCGAGCTCTTCGTGCGCAAGGGCAAGCGCCTGCTCGGCCTCACCCCGCCCGGCGAGGAGCTGGTGGTGATGGTCGAGCGCATGCTGCTCGACGCCGCCAACATCAAGCACCTCGCCGACCAGTACCGCGGTCGCGACCAGGGCCAGCTCACCGTGGTGACCACCCACACCCAGGCGCGCTACGCACTGCCCAAGGTGGTGGCGGCGTTCAAGCGCGCCTACCCGCGCGTACTGCTCAAGCTGCACCAGGGCAGCCCGGGCGAGATCGTGCAGATGCTGCTCGACGGCGAGGCCGACATCGGCGTCGCCACCGAGGCGCTGGCGGACGTGCCGGAGCTCGCCTCCTTCCCGTATTACGGCTGGCAGCACGCAGTCGTGGTGCCCGCCGGCCACCCGCTCGAAGCGGTGCAGCCGCTGACCCTGGAGGCGATCGCCACGCACCCGGTGATCACCTACCACGAGGGCTTCACCGGCCGCACCCGCATCGACCAGACCTTCGCCCGCGCCGGGCTGACGCCCGACGTGGTGATGTCGGCGCTCGACGCCGACGTGATCAAGACCTACGTGGAGCTCGGGCTGGGGGTGGGCATCCTGGCCTCGATGGCCTTCAACCCCACGCGCGACCCGGGCCTGCGCAAGCTCGACAGCGAGCACCTGTTCGCCGAGAACATCACCCGCATCGCGGTGCGCCGCGGCCACTACCTGCGCGGCTTCGCCTACCGCTTCATCGCGCTGTGCGCGCCCGAGCTGACCGAAACGGTGGTCGCGGACGCGGTGGGCGGCACGGCCGGCTGAGCGAGCCGCCGCGTCCCTTGGCGTGGAGGCGACCGGACGCGCGCGCGCTCAGCGCAGCACGACGGTGCGCAGCCCGTTGATGAACACCCTGTGCTCGAGCACATAGCGCAGCGCGCGCCCCAGGGCCAGGCTCTCGACCGCGCGCCCGGTGCTCATGAGCTGATCGGGCGTGAAGGCGTGATCG
>JAGOEI010000080.1:0-1379 GCA_017997795.1 Thauera sp.
AGTCGAGTTCGACAAGCTCACGCCGATGACGGTGCTGCTCGGGCCGAACGGGAGCGGCAAATCCACCGTTTTCGATGTCTTCAACTTCCTGTCGGAGTGCTTCCAGTTCGGTCTGCGCCACGCGTGGGACCGGCGGGGTCGCGGCAAGGAGCTCAAGACACGTGGTTCCAGCGGTCCGATCGTGTTCGACCTCAAGTATCGCGAGCACCGCGACATGCCGGTGATCACCTATCACCTGGCGATCGACGAGGGGAACAAAGGCCCCGAGGTGGTCGAAGAGTGGCTGCAATGGCGGCGCGGTACGCGCGGGCGGCCTTTCCGGTTTCTCGAGTTTGCGCGTGGGGAAGGCTCGGCGGTCAGCGGCGAGATGCCCGATGAGGACGACAAACGCATTCCGCAGAAATTGCGCTCGCCGGACCTGATCGCCGTGAGCACGCTTGGGCAGTTCTCCGACCACCCGCGGGTGGCGGCGCTGCGCGAGTTCATCACCGACTGGTATGTGTCCTACCTCTCCATCGACCAGACCCGCAGCCAACCCGAGGCGGGCCCACAGGAGCGGCTGAGCAAGGGCGGCGAGAACCTGCCGAACGTGATCCAGTACCTGAAGGAGCAACATCCCGACCGACTCGAGAAGATCTTCGAGGTGCTTCGACAGCGCATTCCTCGGCTTGAGCGCGTCGAGGCCGAGCCCATGCCGGATGGACGCTTGCTGCTGCAGATCAAGGACGCGCCGTTCGAGCAGCCGGTGCTATCGCGGTTTGCGTCGGACGGCACGATGAAACTGCTGGCTTACCTCACGGTGCTCTACGACCCCGAGCCGCCGCGCTTCATCGGCATCGAGGAGCCGGAGAATTTCCTTCATCCGAAACTGTTGCCCGAGCTGGCCGAGGAGTGCCGTGCGGCCGCCGAACGTTCGCAGCTGCTGATCACCAGCCATTCGCCCTTCCTGCTCAATGCGATGCGGCCGGAAGAGGTACGGATCCTGTACCGCGATGAGCAGGGCTACACGCAGGCGGTGCGGGCGATCGACATCCAGGGCATCAGCGAGTTCATGCGCGAGGGCGCCAGCCTGGGCTATCTGTGGATGGAGGGTCATTTTGGTTTGGGAGACCCGTTATCCAACCAGGGGGCGCCCCGCTTCAAGCAACGGGAGCGTCGCTGATGCTGAAACGCCTGATTGCACTTGTCGAAGAACATTCGATGGCGGTTGCACTCGAGGGACTGCTACCACAGGTGTTGCGGGGTGCCGAGTTCGAGATCAGACCCTTTCAGTGCAAGGACGACCTCCTGAAAAGGTTGCCGGAGCGTCTGCGCGGGTATGCGCACTGGCTGCCGCAAGAGTGCGCCATCCTGGTGCTGGTCGATCGGGACGACGACGA
>JAGOEI010000080.1:1479-9517 GCA_017997795.1 Thauera sp.
GGAGACGGTGCCGCAGAAGGCAGGCTATCGCGATCCGGATGCGATTCGGGGTGGCACCTGGGAGCAACTGGAGCGCATCCTTCAGCGCGCGGGGTATTTCAGGAGCGGTCTGCGCAAGAACGAGCTGGCGCGCGCGGTCTCGGCGCACATGCAGCCGGAGCGCAACACGTCGAAGAGCTTTCAGGCTTTTCGGTCTGCGCTGCAGCTTGCCGAGGAGTGGCAGTGAGCGGGCTGATGTTTGCCGGTTCGGGTGTGTGGCGTCATCCATGAGGAGGTCGGCAAGCTCGCCGCAGATGAAGATCCGCTGACGCCGATCACCGTGCTGCTGGAGCCGAACGGCAGTGGCAAGTCCACCGTGTTCGACGTGTTCAGTTTCTTGTCCGAGTGCTTTCAGTTCGGCTTGCACCCGTGCAACTAGATGCTGTGCGTCGTTTGTACTAACATTGCGGCGATTGATCCAACCCAAGAGGTGCTGCCATGACTGCCGTTGCATCGTCGCCTTCCGGCCGCTCTGCCCGGCTTGGGCTGCGCGCCACCCCCGAACAAGAGGTGGTGCTGCGCCGTGCCGCCGAGGTGGCCCACAAGTCGCTGACCGACTTCATCCTTGACAGCGCATGCCTGGCCGCCGAGCAGACCCTGCTCGATCAACGATTGTTCATGGTCTCGGGCAAGCAGTATCAGGCCCTGATGGATCTGCTGGAGCGCCCCGAACAGGCCAATGAGGGCGTGCGCGACTTGTTTGCCCGCAAGGCACCCTGGGATGCAAAGTGATGCTGCGCGCACCGGAGCCTTTGGCCGCGCAGCATCGGCTGGACGGTTTTGATTGCGGCAAGCCCGCGCTGAACGACTGGCTTTTGCGCCATGCCCGCCAGGCGCAAGGTAGTGGCTCGGCCAAGACCTTCGTCGTTGCCGAGGATGACGGCCGCGTGGCGGGCTACTTCAGCCTGACCGTGGGGCAGGTCGATACGCTGGACGCGCCGGAGCGCATCCGCAAGGGGATGGGGCAGTACCCTTTGCCAGTGGTGATCCTGGCGAGGCTGGCGGTATCCATTCACGATCGGGGGCGAGGGATCGGCTTTGGCCTGCTGCAGGATGCGATCCGCCGCACGATGCTGATTGCCGAGCAGGCCGGTATCCGGGCCATGCTGACCCACCCCATCGATGACGAAGCGGCGAGGTTCTACGCCCGGTTCGGGTTCATCGCGTCACCGTTGCGCGAGCAGCAATTGCTGCTGCTCTTGAAGGACGCCCGTCGCTGGGTACGCTGATCCGTGACTCGACTCACTGCCGACCTTCACCATCGGGAGGCCACCAGGCACAAGCTGCGCAGTCGCTCGTACATGATCTACAAGAAGACAAGAACCGCATGAGTATCGAGACCTTCATCCGCCAGGACATCCTCGCCCCCCGCCTCGCGAAGCGCGGCGTGCTGGTGGTGTACGACCCGCAGCACCGTTACCGCGCCGTGTGCCAGGGCATGGAGGACGAGCAGTGCCGGGTGGTCGATGCCAGCGAGAGCAGCATCCTCAGCCGCGAGGCGGCGAGCCAGGCGCTGGTGGCGCTTGGCAAGGGGGCGCTGAACGGACTGGTGATCTACGTGCCGGCCGCCGCGCCGGTGGCGGACGAAGAGCGCCAGCGTGACCCCTTTGCCGCCTTTGCCGCCTGCGGCGAGACCTTCCCGAACGGGGACAGCGACAGCTTCGAGAGTCTGTGCCTGAAGGCGAAGCCGGATCACGGCATGGCGATCCGCAAGATCTTCGAGGCGGAGTCGAACCCGAGCTTCGCGGTCATCGATGCGGTGGGTGGCGGCCTGGGCTGGCCCAACCTGCGGGCGCTGCTCGGCGTCGAGTCCGGGCGCGACATCCTGCTGGCGCTGCTGGCGCCCAATGCCCGGCAGGACGAGGCCTTGAAGGGCTCGGAGTCCTGGGTGGCCGAGGCGCGCGACTTGCTCAAGACCAGCCTCGGCCTGGCGCTTAAGACGCGCGGCAAGACCTGGTCGTCGGTCGCCGATGAGCTGTGGCGCTTCGTGTTGTTCAGCGAGTTCGTGTTCGATCTGCCGGAGGCCTTGCCGGCGGCACTCGCCGACATCCCGCAGGCGCCGGTGAGCGCGCGCCCGGTGATCGAGGGTTTGTGCGAGGACCTGCGCAACGACCGCCGCACGCAGTCCATCTACATCGATCGCGCCGAGGAGATCGAGCGCGAGCTGTCCTTGCCCGCGCACTGCCACAGCCTGAAGAACCTGGGCCAGCGCGATACCTTCCCCTTCGAGGAGCGCACCTTCCTGGCCAACGCCATCGAGGCCAGCCTGCGCGACGACATCGACCTGGTGCGGACGATCCTGGCGCAGCACGAGCGCTCGGTGTGGACCGGCAAGGGCGAGAGCCGGGCGCAATGGGATCTGGTGCGCGCTGCCGTGGAGTTGTCGCTGGCCTGCGAGGATCTGGACCGCCAGTTGCCCGACCACGCGCAAAGTCTGGAGCGCCTGCTCGCCTTCTACGTCGGCGGGCTACGCGAGGTCGACCGCCTGCATCGCGAGTTCGAGCAGGCGGTGAGCGACTTCGATTGGCAGGACACCAACGGCACGATGACGCCGATCAAGCAGCAAGCCCGCAAGCGCTACGGCAAGCTGGTCGAGCGGGTGCAGATGGTGTTCACCCGCCACCTGCAGGCGAGCGGCTGGCCGCTGCCCGATTACCTGTCCAACGCCGATGTGTTCGATCGCGTGGTGGCGCCCAAGCTGCAGCACAACGGCCACCGCGTGGCCTACCTGATGATCGACGCGCTGCGTTTCGAACTGGGCGTCGCGCTGGAAAAGCAGCTCGCCGAGGACGGCGTGGTCGAGTTGAAGCCGGCGCTGGCGCAACTGCCCAGCGTGACCCCGGTCGGCATGGCCAGCCTGCTGCCGGGCGCAGGGCAGACACTGACGCTGAGCAAGCAGGGTGACAGCATCGTGCCGATGTTGGGCGACCAGACGATCACGACGGTGGCGCAGCGCATGGAGGTGTTCCGCCGGCGTTATGGCCAGCGTTTTGCCGAAGGACGCCTCGAGGACTTCGTGCGCGACCGCGTCGACTTCGGCAAGGACGTGGACCTGCTGGTATTGCGCGCGGTCGAGATCGACAGCCACTTCGAGAACCATCCGGACACCGCGCCGGCCGAGATCACCAACGCGCTCAAGCGCATCCGCAAGGCGATCCACAAGCTGACCCAGCGCGGCTTCAACGAGGTAGTGATCGCGACCGACCACGGCTTCTTCATGAACACCCATGCCGGCGCAGGCGACGTGTGCGCCAAGCCCGCCGGCAACTGGATCGCGGTGCACGAGCGCTGCGCGCTGGGCGACGGCAGCACCGATGCCCACCACTTCGAGATGAGCGCGGACAAGCTCGGCATCCGGGGCGACTTTGCCCGCCTTGCCGGGCCGCTCAGCCTGGCGGCGTATCGCGCCGGCCTGCTCTACTACCACGGGGGTGCGTCGCTGCAGGAGTGCGTGGTGCCGGTGATCACGATGCAGTTGAAGGCCGCCGAGCAACCCTCCTTGACGCAGGCTGCGGTGGCGCTGCGCTACAAGAACGGCGCTAAACGGGTGACGACGCGGGTGCCGGTGATCGATCTGGCGGTGGATGCGGCCGACATGTTCTCGACCGAGAGCGTGTTCGAGATCCTGCTGGAAGCGCACAACGCCAAGGGCGATGTGGTCGGCGAGGCCAAGGCCGGCGGCGCGGTGAACCCGGCCACTGGCACGCTGACGCTGCGCGCGGGCGAGAAGGCCCAGGTGACGCTGAAGATGCAGATGGAGTTCGAGGGCAAGTTCAAGGTCAAGGCCCTGAACCCGAAGACCAACGCGATCTACGCCCAGATCGAGCTCGAAACCGACTACGCGGTTTGAGTGATGGAGCCACCCGGAGAGGGACTTGATTGATGGACACCCTGGACGAGAAGCTGACCTCGATCTTCGACGGCAAGGTCGTGCGCAAGGACTTGCTGCACCGGATCAAGAAAGGCACCAACGTGCCGACCTTCGTGCTGGAGTTCCTGCTCGCGCGCTTCTGCGCGAGCGACGACGCCGCCGAGATCCAGGCCGGCATGGAGGCGGTGCTCGATACGCTCAACGAGAACTACGTGCGCCCCAACGAAGCCAACGCCGCGCAGTCGCGGGTGGCGACCAAGGGCAAGCATCGCTTCATCGACAAGGTGCACGTCAATTACGTCGAGAAGGACCGCCGGCACTGGGCGGCACTGGAGAACTTCGATTCGCGCCGGGTGGCGATCAGCGAGAAGTTCTACCGCGACAACGACCGCCTGCTGCAGGGCGGGCTGTGGGCCGAGGTGACGATTGCGTTCAACGAGATCGAGGAAGACGGCTACACCTTCTACGTCGAGGACCTGCGCCCGATCCAGCTCGCCCGCTTCGACTTCGAGCGCTACAAGGAAGGTCGCGCGCAATTCAGCCGCGACGAATGGCTGGATGTGATCCTGCGCTCGGTCGGCCTGGAGCCGGGCAAGCTTAGCCACCGGGTGAAGATGCACTTCGTCGCCCGCCTGGCGCCGCTGATCGAAGCCAACTACAACTTCATCGAGTTGGGGCCGCGAGGCACCGGCAAGTCCTACTTCTTCAGCGAGTTCTCGCCCTACTCGACGCTGATCAGCGGTGGCCAGGCCACCAAGGCGACGCTGTTCTACAACAACCAGCGCCGCAAGATCGGCCTGGTCGGCTACTGGGACACGGTCGCCTTCGACGAGGTCGGCGGCATCAAGGTGAAGGACCAGGACACCATCCAGATCATGAAGGACTTCATGGCCAACGGGCGCTTCTCCCGCGGCGTGGAGGTGATCGCCGACGCATCGATGGCCTTCGTCGGCAACCTGGACCTGTCGGTCGAGCAGATCGTGCATTCCGAGGTGTACGACCTGTTCCAGCCGCTGCCCAAGGAGTTCGACCTCGCGGTGCAGGATCGCTTTGCGTGCTATCTGCCGGGCTGGGAGATGCCCAAGAACAGCAGCGAGTTCCTGACCAGCCACTACGGCTTCATCACCGATTACCTGGCCGAGGCCTTCCACCACCAGCTCAAGCAGACCAACCGCTACGAGGAGGTCAGCAAGCGGATCAGGCTCGGAAAGTCGGTCGAAGGCCGTGACGAGAAGGGCATCAAGAAGACGGTGTGCGCCTTCATCAAGATCCTGCATCCGCATGGCCCGCCTGCGGACGCCGAGTTCGACGAGTACGTCGCCTACGCCGTGGAGATGCGGCGGCGGGTGAAGGAGCAGATGAACAAGCGCAAGACGGACGACGAGTTCGGGCGCATCAATCTCTCGTTCATCGACAGCGCAGGCGAGGAGGTGGTGGTGCATTGCCCCGAGTCGCGCGCTGCCACGGCGACCCAGGAGCCGAGTCGGCGCAACATTCATGCTGCGGGCGCGCCGGTGCAGGAGGCGGCGACGATGGCTACGCACGCGCCGGCATCTTCGATCGCATCCGCCGCTCCGCTCGAACCGACGCCCGCGGTCGCTGCGCCACAGCCTGAATTGGCAGAGCAACGCTTCACCATCCACTACGGCGACACCGGCTACAGCTACGAGAGCATCGTGCTGCCCTACCTGAGGGGCGCGAAGGCGATCGAGATCGAAGATCCCTACATCCGCGCCAACCACCAGATCCAGAACTTCGTGCGCTTCTGCGAGGCCGCGATCAAGTCGCCTACGGTACGCACGATCACCCTGACGACGAGCTACGACGCGGACACGGACGTGAAGAACGTGTCCGATCGCCTCGCCGAACTGCAGCAGAGCCTGCTGGAGCTGGATGTGGCGCTGGAGGTGAAGATCAACGAGAACCTTCACGACCGCGAGATCCGCATCGACACCGGCTGGGTGATCAAGATCGGACGCGGGCTCGATTTTTTCCAGAAGCCGGATAGCTGGTACGGGATTGGCTCCAACGACCTGAGCCTGCGGCGGTGTCTCGAGACGAAGGTCGATATCTTCCGCGCTGGCTGACGCTCGTTCCCGGCTGGTCACGCCTCTCGATGTCGGCGCCGTGCGCTCACACCGGTGCCAGGCTGGCGAGCAGGTTGAGGCAGATCGACACCGTGACCACCGACCCCACCGTGGTGAGCAGGATTACGCGTGCGACGAGGGCGGCGTCGCGGCCGTAATAGCTCGCCAGCATGAACGGGCCGGTGCCGGTCGGCAGCGCGCTCAGCAGCAGGGCGGCGCTTGCCCACAGCGTCGGCAGCTCGAACACGCCGAAGGCGAGGAAGGCGGTGATCGCCGGCTGCAGCAGCAGCTTGGCGAGCACCAGCCCGGTCGCGCCGTCCTGCCGGCCCTCGTGCTTGTGGGCGAGGAAGAGGCCGATCGACACCAGCGCGCACGGCGTCGCGGCCATGCCGAGCAGCGACAGGAAGCGCGCGGCGGGGGCGGGCAGCTCGGCGCCGAAGGCCGCCCAGGTGCAGCCGAGTACCGGCGCGACCAGCAGCGGATTGGTGGCGAGCGCACGCCCCACCTTCGCGAACGCGCGCAGTAGATGCTTCTCCTTCTGCAGGCCGATCTCGACCAGCACGATCCCGACCGCGAACAGCAGGCAGGCCACGATCAGGGTGGCGACGATCGCCGGCATCAACCCGGCGTCGCCGAACACCAGCGCGCACAGCGGGATGCCGAGGAAGCCGGTGTTGGCGTAGGCAGCGCTCAGGCCATCGATGCTGGCGTCGACCAGCCGGCCCGACTTGCGCACGCGCAGCGCCACCGTCGCCGCGAACACCAGCGCGCAGCCGGCACACACCGACGCGATGAAGCCCGGCTGCCAGAGCTGTTCCCAGCTCGCGGTGGCGGTTACATTGAACAGCAGCGCCGGCAGCGCCAGCCAGACGACGAAACGGCTGAGCTCGTTCGACGCCGTCTCGCCCAGGCGGCCGCTGCGGCGACAGACGTAGCCGGCCAGGATGAGGCTGAAGATGGGCAGGACGACGTTGACGATGGCGGACATGCGCGTGACTCCCGAGGTGTTGAGTCAAGCGTAAGGGTGTCGATCTATACCGTCCAATTCCATATCTTGCTTTAATTGATACTCAAGGCGTATCGATGACGATCGAGCTTCGCCAGTTGCGCTACTTCGTGGCCCTGGCCGACACGCTGCATTTCGGCCGTGCCGCCACCCAGCTGCACATCACCCAGCCGCCGCTCAGCCGGCAGATCGCCGCGCTCGAGGACACGCTTGGTGCCGCGCTGTTCGTGCGCAGCTCGCGCCAGGTCGAGCTGACCGCGGCCGGGCGGCATTTTCACGAGCACGCGGTGCGCGTCCTCGCTGCGCTCGATGGCGCGGTGCGCAGCACCCAGGCCACCGCGCGCGGCGAACGCGGCGTGCTGCGCGTCGGCTTCACCATGAGCGCGGCGTGGAACGTGCTGCCGGCGCTGATCCGGCGCTATGGCGACGCCTTCCCCGCCGCCGAGATCCAGTTGAGCGAGGTGGTGCCGCGCGAGCTCGACGAGGCCCTGCTCTCCGGCCGCGCCGATGTGGGTATTGCCTTCCCGTGGCAGCGCCCCGACGGGCTGGAGTACCTGAGGGTGCATGCGGAACCGCTGTGGGCGGTGCTTCCTGCCGGCCACCCGCTCGCGGCCGCTGCGGTGGTCGCGGTGGGCGAGCTGGCCGACGAACCCTTCATCACCTTTCCCGCCGCCACCGCGCCGGCGCTGCATGCGCTGGTGGCCGGGTGCTGCCGCGAGCACGGTTTCGAACCGCGCATCCGCCTCGAGACCCACCTCCAGCAGACTATCGTCAACCTGGTGGCCGAGGGCCTCGGCGTGTCGCTGGTGCCGCGCTCGATGAGCCGGATGCAACTGCCGGGCGCGGTGTTCCGGCCGATCTCGTCGCCGCGCGTGATCGAGCAGGGCGTGATCTGGGCCGCGAACAATGCCAATCCCTGCCTGGCGCGCTTCCTCGACTGCGCGCGCGCCTTCGGCGAGGAGGTGGCGGGCGGGGATTGAGGGTGCGCGCGGGGCGGCGGGGGCTCGCGTCCTGTCACGCACGGATGCGATGATG
>JAGOEI010000333.1 GCA_017997795.1 Thauera sp.
GCGTGGCTTCGTCGATGATCAGCGGTGGTGCCAGGCGGATCACGTTGCCGTTGGTGTCGCGGGTGGCGATGCCGCGTGCGAGCAGGCGTTCGGCGATGTCGGCGGCATCGGCCAGCGCGGGGTCGAGGGCCACGCCGACGAGCAGGCCGCGGCCGCGCACCTCGCGCACGCAGGGCAGCGCGGCGGCGCGCAGGCGCGCCATCAGGCGTTCGCCGAGGCGCTCGGCGCGCTCCCACGGCCGGGTGTCGGCGAGCAGCGCGAGCACCTCGGTGCCGACTGCGGCGGCGAGCGGATTGCCGCCGAAGGTCGAGCCGTGGTCGCCGGGGCCGAACACGTCCATCACCCGGCGATCGGCGAGGAAGGCCGACACCGGCAGCAGGCCGCCGCCGAGCGCCTTGCCCAGGATCAGCCCGTCCGGGCGCACGCCCTCGTGGTCGCAGGCCAGCAAGCGCCCAGTGCGGCCGAGGCCGGTCTGGACCTCGTCGGCGATCAGCAGCACGTCGTGGCGGCGGCAGATCTCGGCGCAGCGCGACAGGTAGCCGGGCGGCGGCACCACGATGCCGCCCTCGCCCTGGATCGGCTCGACCAGGAAGGCGGCGGTGTCGGGGGTGATCGCCGCTTCGAGCGCGTCGGCGTCGCCGTAGGGCACGCGCTCGAGTCCGGGCGGGAAGGGGCCGAAGCCGTCGCGGTAATGCTCATTGGCCGACAGCCCCACGATCGCGATCGAACGGCCGTGGAAGTTGCCGTCGCAGGCGATGATGCGCGCTCGGTCCGGGGCGATGCCCTTGACCTTGTAGCCCCACTTGCGCGCGGCCTTGAGTGCGGTCTCGACCGCCTCCAGACCGGTGTTGACCGGCAATGCGCGCTCGTAGCCGAAGGTGGCGCACAGGCGCTCGAGGAACACCGGCAGGCGGTCGCTGGAGAACGCGCGCGAGGTCAGCGCCAGGCGCTGCGCCTGCGTCACCAGGGCGTCGACCAGGCGTGGATGGCTGTGGCCGAAGCTCACCGCCGAGTAGGCGCTCATCATGTCGAGGTAGCGGCGGCCGTCGGTGTCCCACAGCCATACGCCCTCGCCACGCTGGAATACCGCCGGCAGCGGCGCGTAGTTGGCGGCGCCGAAGCGGCGTTCCTTCTCGCGCAGCCAGGCGGTGCCGGGGCCGAGCGCTGCGGTGGCGAACTCGCTGATCCAGTCCGCGCTGCGGCCGTCGGGGTCGAGGTCGGGGCGGTATTCGACGATCTCGAGCGCGATGAAGTCGGCGCAGGCGCGCAGGCTCAGCAGCACGTCGGCGAGCGCGCGTGGGTCGATCCCGTCGGCTTCGGGGCAGGTGACCGCGGCAAGCGCCCGCGGGTCGAGCGCGTCGAGGTCGAGGCTGAGGCCGAAACCGGCTTCCGGGTCGGCGCGGGCGATGGTCAGCGCGTCGCAGAACACCGCGGCGAGCCCGCGCGCGCGGATCTCGTCCATGGCGAAGACGCGCACGCCGAGCCGGGCGAGCAGTGCCTGCTCCTCCGGCTCCCAGGCGCGCGCGCCGATGATGCAGGTGCGCGCCGGGTCGAGCGCGGGGCCGGCGATGCCGGTGAGCGCGGCATGGCCGACACCGAGCAGCGCGGCCAGCGGCATGCCGTGGATGTTGCCGGAGTGGGTGGTGGCGTCGGTGTGGCTGTCGAGGTGGGCGTCGATCCAGATCAGGCCCGGGGCGCGTCCGCGCCGGCGGCCGACGCCGCGCCAGGTGCCGGCGGCGATTGCGTGGTCGCCGCCGAGCACGAGCGGGAAGTTGCCGGCGGGCAGGGCGGCGATGTGGTCGGCGAGGCGGTGGGCGAAGGCGGCATTGGCGGCGATGCGGGTCGCCATGGCGGTGGCGGCGTCTGCCGCGCTCGGGGCGTCTGAAGAAGAGCCTGCAGCGCGCTCCGCCGTAGTTGGCAGCAGCGACTCCGTCCATTCCACGCTCGGGCCGATCGCCGCGAGGCGACGGGCGAGGGTGCCGCGTTGCAGCGCGGCAGGCGCGGCTGCCGAGCCCGCATGCGGGGCGCCGAGCGCCGAAGCGGCGCCGATGAGGCTGATCAGTGTGTGGGGTGCCCGCAGGGCGCCGAGCGTCGTCGTCATCGCACACCTCCCGTCCGCAGGCCTCGTCAGGCCGCTGTTCGTTGCAGTTTCGACGAGGTCGCCGGCGAATCGTTCAGACGCAAGAAGCGGCGATGGGGGATGGGATCGGGCTTGCCCGCGAAAGCAGCGCTCGATCGGGCGATGTTCGCGGGCAAGCCCGCAGGTCCGGCGCCCACAGAACAGCGGGCTTCGGCGTGAATCAGCCGAAGAGGCGATACAGCTCCAGGCCGAGCAGCGCCATCGCGATCGCGCCGATCACCAGCAGCAGGCGGCTCTGCGTGCGCTGGCTGTTGGCGAGTTCTTCCAGGCGGTGCTGCTGCGCGCTCTGGTGGCGAGTGGATTCGGTGAGCGCGTGGTGTACCAGGCGCGGCAACTGCGGCAGCGTGCCTGCCCAGGCCGGGGCCTCTTCCTTGATGCCGCGTACCAGCGCGCGCACGCCCATGCGCTCGTCCATCCAGCGCTCGAGGAAGGGCTTGGCGGTCTTCCACAGGTCGAGCTCGGGGTCGAGCTGGCGGCCCAGGCCCTCGATGTTGAGCAGGGTCTTCTGCA
>JAGOEI010000334.1 GCA_017997795.1 Thauera sp.
GGCGGCTGATGTCGTCGAGCGTGCCGCCGGGCACGTAGTCCATGACCAGCCAGGCGTCGTGGTCGGTCACCATCGCATCGTGGATGCGCACGATGTGCGGGTGGTTGAGCTTGCCGGCGAAGGCGGCTTCGTTGAGGAAGAGCTGGCGCAGCAGGCGGCCGCGCTGCGGATCGTCGAGGATCTCGCGGCGCAGGCGCTTGACGGCGACCTCGGTCTGGCGGAAGGGGTCCCAGGCGAGAAAGACCGCGCTCGTGGCGCCGCCGCCGATCTGGCGGCGGAGCTCGTACTTGCCGATGTAGTCCGTCGCCGGCGCGGTCATGGTTGGTGCGATGGGTTCCCGCTCAGGCCAGACGGGCGCGGGCGCGCGCCACGGCGGCGCGCACCTGCTCCGGTGCGGTGCCGCCGATGTGCTTGCGCGAAGCGAGCGAGCCTTCGACCGTCAGCACGGCGAACACGTCGTCGGCGAGGCGCTCGGCGGCGCCCGGCACGTGGGCCATGGCGATGCGAAGTTCGTCGAGCGAGAACTGCGGCAGGTCGCAGCCCTTGACGTCGGCCGCACGCACGGCGAGCGCCACGGCCTCGTGCGCGTCGCGGAAGGGCAGGCCTTTCTTGACCAGGTAGTCGGCGAGGTCGGTGGCGGTGGCGTAGCCCTGGCTGAGCGCGCCGTGCATCGCGTCGGCCTTGACCTTGATGCCGGTGATCATGTCGGCGTAGATGCGCAGGGTGTCGATGACCGTGTCGGCGGTGTCGAACAGCGGCTCCTTGTCTTCCTGGTTGTCCTTGTTGTAGGCCAGCGGCTGGCCCTTCATCAGGGTCAGCAGGGCGATCAGGCTGCCGTTGACGCGGCCGGTCTTGCCGCGCACCAGCTCGGGCACGTCGGGGTTCTTCTTCTGCGGCATGATCGAAGAGCCGGTGCAGAAGCGGTCGGCGAGGTCGATGAAGCCCACGCGCGGGCTCATCCACAGGATCAGCTCCTCAGAAAGCCGCGACAGGTGGGTCATCAGCAGGGCCGAGGCCGCACAGAATTCGATCGCGAAGTCGCGGTCGCTGACGGCGTCGAGCGAGTTGAAGCAGACCTCGTCGAAGCCGAGCTCGGCCGCGACGAACTCGCGGTCGATCGGGTAGCTGGTGCCGGCCAGCGCGGCGCTGCCCAGCGGCAGGCGGTTGGTGCGCTTGCGGCAATCCGCGAAGCGCTCGGCGTCGCGCCGGCTCATCTCGTAGTAGGCCATCAGGTGGTGGCCGAAGGTCACCGGTTGCGCGACCTGCAGATGGGTGAAGCCGGGCATCGGGGTGTCGGCGTTGGCTTCGGCCACGTCGAGCAGGTTCTTCTGGAAGTCGGCGATCAGCGCCAGGATCTGGTCGATCGCGTCGCGCAGCCACAGGCGGATGTCGGTGGCGACCTGGTCGTTGCGGCTGCGCCCGGTGTGCAGGCGCTTGCCCGCGTCGCCCACCAGCGCGGTGAGGCGCTTTTCGATGTTGAGGTGGACGTCCTCGTCGTCGAGGCTCCAGGCGAACTCGCCGCGCTCGATCTCGCCCTTGATCTGCGCCATGCCGCGCTCGATGTCGGCGAGGTCCTGCGCGCCGATGATGCCCTGGCGGGCCAGCATCTTCGCGTGCGCGAGCGAGCCGCGGATGTCCTGCGCGGCCATGCGCTGGTCGAAGAACACGCTGGCGGTGTAGCGCTTGACGAGGTCGGAGACGGGTTCGGTGAAGCGGCCGGACCAGGCCTTGGCGGGGGCGTCTGCGGATGCGTTGGCGCCGGCGGCCGGCGTCGTGGTGTCTGTCATAATGGGGCGCACAAAACGAGACGGCCGGCGTGGTGCAGCCGGCCTGGCACAAGGAAAAACGCCGCCTTCGCGACGTACAGGAATGGCCGAAAGTATAAAGCAAAAGCCCGCCCGCCTTGCCGGCCCGGGGCTGCCCGACTTCCGTAACCTGGGGGTGATGCTGCGTGTGCTGCTGGTGGTGAACCTGCTCGCGCTGCTGACGGTTGCGCTGCGCGCCGACGATGCGGGGCGGCTCGCGGCGGACCTCGCGCTGATGGCTGGCCGGGTGGAACTGCCGCTGCTGCTCGCCGTGCTGTTGCTGTACCTCCTCGGGCCCGCGCTGCGTCGCCTGCGCGCACGCGCGGGGCAGGCGGCCGTGTTTGCGGTGGCGAGCCTGGCGGTGATGATCAGCAGCCCGCTCACCGGCGCCGACGCCCCGGCGCTGCTGCGCGCGCTGGCCTGGAGCTGGCTGGCGGCGGCGATCGCGCTGCTCTATTTCGATTACCGGAGCTGGCGCTTCACGCCGGCACTCGCCGAGGCGCGGCTGATGGCGCTCACCGCGCGCATCCGGCCGCATTTCTTCTTCAACAGCCTCAACGGCGTGCTCGGCGTGATCCGCTCCGATCCGCGCCGGGCCGAGCGTGCGCTGGAAGAGCTCGCCGACCTCTTCCGTGCGCTGATGCAGGACCACCGCGAGCGCGTGCCGCTGCGCGACGAGGTGGAACTGTGCGAGCGCTATGTCGATCTCGAGCGCCTGCGCCTGGGTGATCGGCTGTCGGTGCGCTGGGCGTTTGGCGGCGAAGGGGCGTCTGGTGGCGATGCTGGGTCGGTGGCAGGGGGCGCGATCGGGGAGCTGGACCCGCTGAACGCCACGCCGAGGG
>JAGOEI010000335.1 GCA_017997795.1 Thauera sp.
TGGCGCGACGCCGGCTGGCGGCAGCTCGGCTATGCGGCGCACGGCGGCGATCCCGCCCTGCGCGCGGCGCTCGCCAGCCACCTGAGCAGCGTGCGCGGCCTGGCGGTGGACCCCGCGCAGATCCTCGTCACCAGCGGCACGCAGGCGGCGCTCGACCTGTGCGCGCGCCTGCTCGCCGATCACGGCGACACGGTGTGGGTCGAGAATCCGGGCTACCTCGCCGCCCGCGTCGCCTTCGGTCTCGCCGGCCTGCAGGTGCACGACGTCGCGGTCGATGTCGAGGGCCTGGCCCCTGCGTCGGACGACTGGCTGCGCTGGCAGCCGCGGCTGATCATGGTCACCCCCTCGCACCAGTACCCCACCGGGCGGGTGATGTCGCTGCCGCGCCGGCTCGCGCTCATCGAGCGCGCCCGCGCGGCCGGCGCCTGGATCGTCGAGGACGACTACGACAGCGAGTTCCGCCGCGCCGGCCCGGCTCCGCCCGCGCTGTTCGGCCTGCACGCCGACGCCCCGGTGGTCTATGCCGGCACCTTCAGCAAGACGCTCTATCCCGGCCTGCGCCTGGGCTACCTGGTGCTGCCCCGCGCGATCGCGGACGACTTCATTCACGCCGCCGCGCTCGCCACCCGTGCCGGGCAGGGCATCGAGCAGCGCGCGCTCGCCGACTTCATCGGGCGTGGGCACTACACCACCCACATCCGCCGCATGCGCGCCCGCTACAACGCCCGCCAGGCCGCGCTGCGCGCCGCGCTGCAGCAGGCCTTCGGGCAAGGGCTGGTGCTGTCGGGCGGCGAAGCCGGGCTCCATCTGGTGATGTGGCTGCCCGACGAACTGCCCGACCTCGCGGTGGCCCAGCGTGCCGCTCAGTTGGGCTTGGGCGTGCGCCCGCTGTCCGCCTACGCCCGGCCGCCAGTGCGCTGCAACGGCCTGGTGCTCGGCTACGGGAACCTGGACGAGGGCGCGGTCGAGGGCGCGGTGGCGCGGCTGAAGCGGGCGGTGGCGGGGTGATTCCGCCGCGACCATCGGCCGCGACCGTTCGCACAAGCAGCAAGGCTGCCGGCCCGGGCGGCCGATGCGTTATCCTCGAGCCCCGCCCGCAGGCCGCAACGGACCTGCTGTTCCCGCGCTCGGCCGCTGGTCGCGGCTACAATGACATCAACATCGATTCGAACGGCTCCCACCCATGCCCATCCTCGACTGGCTGAACAAGCGCCAGGCCCTGCAGGCCGCCGCGGCCGTGCCTTACCGGCTGATCGAAGTGGACGCCGTCCACGGCGACCCCGCGGCCGACAACTGGCTGATCCAGGGCGACAACCTCGACGCGCTCAAGGCGCTGCTGCCCTTCCATGCCGGCCGGGTCAAGTGCATCTACATCGACCCGCCGTACAACACCCGCTCGGCCTTCGAGCACTACGACGACAACCTCGAGCACAGCCAGTGGCTGTCGATGATGGCGCCGCGGCTGGAGCTGCTGCGCGAGCTGCTCGCCGAGGACGGCAGCATCTGGGTTCAGCTGGACGACAACGAAGCGCACTATGCGCGGGTATTGATGGATGAGACCTTCGGTCGGGCGAACTTCGTGGCAGACATCACTTGGCAAAAATCGTATGCGGTTAGAAGCAATGCCGAGTTCGTATCGACATCGACTGAACATATTCTTTGGTACGCGAAAAGTCGGAAGAACTTCGCGCCAAACAGGCTGGCTCGATCGGACCAGCAGACCGCCCGGTTTTCCAACCCAGACAACGATCCCCGAGGAGCTTGGCAGTCAATTACGTTCACGATAAGCCTAGTGTCGGGCGCGAGAGGTCGCCAGTTTGCAAAGACCGGAACTTCTCCCAACCTGTTTGAGGTTGTGTCCCCAGCAGGGGTGCGCTTTATGCCACCCGCTGGTCGCTGCTGGGCCCGCACGGAGGATGGCTTCAGGGCGCTCGACCAGGATGGGCGAATATGGTGGGGGCCAAATGGGGACCGGGTCCCACGACTGAAGATGTTTTTAGCTGAGACCGAAGGCGGCGTGATTCCCACCACGCTCTGGAGTAGTGGCGACGAGTATGGGTTCAATCAGGATGGCGTGCGGGAGCTGCGACTGTTGGGATTCGAGTTCCCAACGCCGAAGCCGGAGAAATTGATTTGCGCCGTGCTCAAGATTGCCACGAACCCCGGCGACCTCGTGCTCGACAGCTTCCTCGGCTCTGGCACCACCGCGGCGGTCGCACACAAGATGGGCCGGCGCTACATCGGCATCGAGATGGGCGAGCACGCGCACACCCACTGCCTGCCGCGCCTGCAGAAGGTGATCGCGGGCGAGCAGGGCGGGATCTCGAACGCGGTGGACTGGCAGGGCGGCGGCGGGGTGCGCTTCGCCCGCCTGGGCGCGCCGGTGTTCCTGCCCGACGGCCAGGTCGACCCGGCGATCGGCTTCGCCACCCTGGCGGCGTGGATCTGGTACCAGGAGACGCGCACCCCGTGGCGGCCCCAGGCCGCCGACGCGCAGCCGGCCTCGCCGCTGCTCGGCGTGCACGAGGGCCGCGCCTACTTCCTGCTCTTCAACGGCGTGCTCGGCGACCGCCGGCCGCAGGGCGGCAACGTGCTGACCTCGGCGGTGGCGGCGCTGCTCGACGAGGCGGCCGC
>JAGOEI010000336.1 GCA_017997795.1 Thauera sp.
GCACTGCGCGGCTAGCCAGCGGCCCTCGGTCTCGACATCCAGATCGCCGCGCGACGAGCGCATCGACACCCGCGTGGTGAAGTGCTCCGGACTGGCGATCCGCGCCCTGAAGTTGCCGGTCGCATCCGGCCCGGTGCAGCGCAGCGTGCCGGTCACGGTGTCGCCGGTCTTGACCACGTCGGTCAGGGTGCAGTTGCCTTCGACCTTGCCCGAAAAGATGTTGTCCTGGCGCGCCTGTTCGGGCGTGATGCAACTGCGCACCGTGCCGTCCTGGCCCAGGCTCACGCCGCGCTGCGTCATCTGCTGCTCGATCATGCGCCGCGTGTCGGCGGGCAGGTTCTTGAGCTGCTGCTGCAGTTGCCCCATCTGCGCCGACATGTCGGGCAGGCCGCCCATGCTGAGGTGGGTGGAACGGAACTCCCACAGGCCGGGGCGGATGTTGTCGACGGCGTGGGCGGCGAGCGGAAGGCTGGCGAGCGCGAGCGCAAGCAGGGCGGAGCGACGGAACGTCATGGGGAGGCTTCCTGTGATGAGCGGTGGATGGGTGCCGGCAGAACGGGCGCCGACCAGACTTCGGGCGCCTGCCCGCCAGGTGAGATCGCTGGACGAACGGCAGGATTATCTCAGGCTGGCAGCGACCTTCTGCCCATCACGACGACCGGATGGTGAGCAAACATGTCTATCGTCGCCGCCACTGCGCAGCATTCGGAGGAAACATTCCCGGCAAGCTGGCCTATAATCCTGGCCTTTCATCGATCGCCCCCTGCCTCGCATGCCCGCTGCCCACCGCCCTGCCCTCATTCACGCGCCGCTGCGCGTGGGCGGTCGTGTGCGCGGCATCGGTTGCGACGGCTCCCCGCTGCGCGATCTGGCGACTCAGCTCGCCTTCAAGGTAACAGGGTCTCCCGCCGTGCTTTCCCAGGCCGTGCGGGATCCGGCCCGGGGCTGAAGCCCCGTCACCCCGCACGGCACCTTGCCCAGGGCGCGCATGCCGCGTGCCTTGTTCAACGTGCAGCCGACGCGGAACGCACCACCCATCCGCTGATCCGGGACCGCCAACGCGGTCGGGCCACAGGCCATTCACACCGACCGGACCTCCGCATCAAACCCCGCCGAAGCTGCCTTCGAAGCACTGCATTGCGCTCGCCGCCACCCGTTCGCCGCGGCGCGTTGCACAGGGGTGATGTCATGGTTCTCACACGCAGTTTCGTCAGGGCGAAGCGGCCCTGCACCGATGGATTCCGCTGGTTCGTCCGCCAGTTCAACGACGGCGGCCACTACCAGGAGCTGCTCGACCAGATGGTTGCCGCCGGCCGCGTCGGCGACGCCTGCTGGCTGCTTGAGCAGTTCGGCCCGACCGACGAGGTGCGCGAGGTCGACGCAATCGACGCCGAGGCGATCGTGTTCTCCGGCACGCTGCGGGTGCGCGGCGGCGTCGAGGTCGACGGCATCGTCCGCGTCGGCCGCAGGCTGCAGGCGGGCGGCGGACTGCGCGTCGGCGGCGAGCTGATCGTCGGCGAGGACGTGCGCATCGAGGGCGCCGTGCGCGCCGAAGGCCGTATCGAGATCGGCGGCGACCTGCGCGTCGGCTGGGGCGTGGATTGCGCCCGTGAGCTGCACTGCCGCGGCGAAGCGCGCATCGGCTGGGATCTGCGCTGCGCGGGGCGGCTGCGCCTGCACGGCAACGCCTTCGTCGGTCTCGACCTGCACGGCAAGGACGACATCCGCTGCGGCAAGGGCCTGCAGGTCGGCGGCGACATCGTCGCCGAAGCCAGCCTGCGCGCCGAACAGGGCATCACCGCCGGCGGCTCGATCGACGCGGCCCTGCATCTGGAGGCCGGCTGGGGCATCAAGGCCGGCAACGTGGTGACGGCCGGCGGCGCGATCCGCGCCGGCGAAGGCCTGCACGCGGGCGAGGCGATTCGTGCCGGTGAAGGCTATGGCGTGTTCGCCGGACTCGGCGTGCATATGGAAGCCTGGGAAGCCAGCGCCCGCGTCAGCGCCGCGCACAAACCTGCGGGCCTGATGAGCGGCTGGTGGGCCGGCCCCGCGGCATGCTGACGGGAGAAAAGACCATGATCACGCTCGCGCCCTCGCTGCCCTCCCTCTCGTTGCCCTCCCTGTCGCCGCTGGCCCCCTCGCCGCGCTGCGCGCTCGCCTTTCAGCAGCCGCCACCGCTGCCCGGCCTGCACCGTGTGCTTCAGAGCCGTCCCCTGCGCCTGCTCGCCGCCTGCGCTGCACACATCCTGCCGCCGCCGCGGCTGGAACCGCGCATCGACGTCAACCAGCCCCCGCAATCCATCGAAGCCGAACTCGAGGCCCTGCACGGCCGCCTCCACACCCCCGGCGACGCGCTGCACCAATGCACGCGACTGCCCTCGCCCTTCCCCGACCTCGTCCTCCACCACCGCGAGGCCGACGGCGAGCACTACATCTACGTCGAAGACCCTGCCCGCGCGCGGCTCGCCGGCTACACCGTCTTCAACCGCCTGATCGAAGTCGACCGCCGCACCGACCGCCATGTGCGCGCACCGCACTCCAAGTACGCGCCCGACTACCAGGGCCGCGGCATTGCCACCGCTATCTATGAGCTGGCGCTCGCAGGCCGCGCCGGCGTGCACGGCCCCGACGG
>JAGOEI010000081.1:0-3427 GCA_017997795.1 Thauera sp.
GGCCGACGATCTGGTCGTAGAGCGGCTCGCCCATGCCGTGCAGGCACTGGAACTCGTAGTCGCCCGGCTGCCAGGCGCGGCCGTCGGCGGCGGCGAGGTGGAAGATCGCCGCCAGCGAGTGCGCGTTATGGGTGGCGAACTGCGGGTAGATGACGTCGCGCGCGGCGAGCAGCTTCTTCGCGCAGGCGAGGTAGGAGACGTCGGTGTACACCTTGCGCGTATACACCGGGTAGCCGGCGAGACCGTCGATCTGCGCGCGCTTGATCTCGGCGTCCCAGTAGGCGCCCTTGACCAGGCGCACCATCATGCGCTGCCCGCTGCGACGGGCGAGGTCGATGACGAAGTCGAGCACCCGCGGCGCGCGCTTCTGGTAGGCCTGCACCACGAAGCCCAGGCCGGTCCAGCCGGCGAGCGCGTCGTCGAGCGCGAGCGCCTCGAGCAGGTCGAGCGAGATGTCGAGGCGGTCGGCCTCCTCGGCGTCGATGTTGAGGCCGATGTCGTGGCGCCTGGCCTGCAGGCACAGGGTCTTCAGCTTGGGCAGCAGCTCGGCGAGCACGCGCTCGCGCTGCGACCAGGTGTAGCGCGGGTGCAGGGCCGAGAGCTTCACCGAGATGCCGTTGCCGTCGACCACGCCGCGGCCCTTCGAGGCCGTGCCGATGGCCTCGATCGCGCGCTCGTAATCCTTGAAGTAACGCTCGGCGTCGGCGGCGGTCATCGCGGCCTCGCCGAGCATGTCGAAGGAGTAGCGGTAGCCCTTGTGCTCGTGCTCGCGGCCGCGCTTCAAGGCCTCGTCGATGTCGCGGCCGGTGACGAACTGCTCGCCGAGCATGCGCATCGCCAGGTCCATGCCCTTGCGGATCAGCGGCTCGCCGCCGCGCGCCACCAGGCGGGTGAGCGCCGAGGACAGGCCCTCCGCGCTGCTGGTCGACACCAGCCGGCCGGTGATCAAGAGGCCCCAGGTCGCGGCATTGACGAACAGCGAGGGACTGTTGCCGATGTGGGCGCGCCAGTCGCCGTCGGCGAGCTTGTCGCGGATGAGGCGGTCGGCGGTGGCCTTGTCGGGCACGCGCAGCAGCGCCTCGGCCAGGCACATCAGCGCCACGCCCTCCTGGCTGGAGAGCGAGAACTCCTTCATCAGCGCATCCACGCCGGACGAGCGGCTGCGGGTGGCGCGCAGGCCGCTGACGAGGTCGTGGGCCAGGCTGCGGACGGGCTCGCGCAGGGCATCGGGGAGGCGGGCGGCCTCGACCAGCCCCGGCACGCACACCGGCTCGGGCGTGCGCCAGGCGGTGTCGATCGCGGCGCGCAGTGCGTCACGCGGCGTGTTGGGCAGGGCGGCCGCGGCGGGATCGGCAGGCCTCGGGCTGGATGGGTTGGACAACAAATTCGGGGTCACGGCCGGGCACTCCTGGGTCTGTACGGACGCCCCACCCGAGGGGGTGGAGAAGGGCGTCCAAGAGCTGTTGGGCGGTCGGCAAGCGAGGGCGCCCGATCGGCCGAATTCTTCGCCAAAAGGCGTAGTTAATGGCTCCAAAATTTGTGTTTATAGAGCCATAATTCCCGAACTTGAACATCTGGCCAGGCGAAAAGCCTGCTGCACCGCATTGGATCGCATCGATCAGAAGATTCTCCTCGAGCTGCAGGCCGACGCCCGCCTGTCCATCGTCGAGCTGTCGCGCCGCGTCGGCCTGACCAAGACGCCCTGCGCCGAACGTGTGCGCCGGCTGGAAAAGACCGGCGTGATCCGCGGCTACCACGCCGCGCTCGACCCCGACGCGGTCGGCGCCGGCCACATCGTCGTCGTCCAGGTGCTGCTCACCAGCACCACCGAGCACGACCTGCGCCGCTTCAACGAGGCCGTGCGCCGCATCCCCGAGATCGAGTCCTGCCACATGATCGCGGGCGATTTCGACTACCGGCTCAAGGTGCGCACGCGCGACATCAACGAGTACCGCCGCGTGATGGGCGAGGCGATCTCCGGGCTGCCGTGCGTGAAGCAGACCCACACCTACGTGGTGATGGAGGTGGTGAAGGACGAGCGCAGCCTTCCGGTGCGCCCGCCCGCGTGAGGCACCCGCGCGCAGGCGGCGCGCGGCGCCCTTGGTGTAACATTCCCGCCAAAGCTTCCGCCCCTGCCAGTCCGGCAGCGGGCCTTCCCGAGAGACACCATGGTTCCGCACCTGACTACCGCACTGACCGGCCCCCTGCTCGAGCTCGAGCGCCAGTTCCTCGACAATTCCTGCGACATCGAAAAATGGTTCCGCACCCAGTGGCAGGACCACATGCCGCCGTTCTACGGCTCCACCGACCTGCGCAACTCGGGCTTCAAGCTCGCGCCGGTCGACCTGAACCTGTTCCCGGGCGGCTTCAACAACCTCAACGACGCCTTCATGCCGCTGTGCGTGCAGGCGGCACAGGCGGCGATCGAGCGCATCTGCCCGGACGCCAGCAAGCTGCTGCTGATCCCCGAGAACCACACCCGCAACCAGTTCTATCTGCAGAACGTCGCCAAGCTGGTGTCGATCCTGCGCCTGACCGGGCTGGACGTGCGCATCGGCAGCCTGCTGCCCGAGATCGCCGAGCCCACCGTGCTCGAGCTCGCCAACGGCGCCACGCTGACGCTGGAGCCGCTGCGCCGCAGCGGCAGCCGCCTCGGCCTGGACAACTTCGACCCCTGCGCGGTGCTGCTCAACAACGACCTGTCGGCGGGCATCCCGCAGGTGCTGAAGGGCCTGGATGAACAATGGCTGATCCCGCCGCTGCACGCCGGCTGGCACAAGCGCCGCAAGTCGAAGCACGCCGAATGCTACGACCGCGTCGCGCGCGAGTTCGCCACCGCGATCGGCATCGACCCGTGGCGCATCAACCCCGAGTTCGGCGTGTGCGGCCAGATCAACTTCCAGGAGCGCACCGGCGAGGAGTGCCTGGCCGGCCAGGTCGATTCGCTGCTCACCCGCATCCGCGCCAAGTACAAGGAGTACGGCGTCACCGACGAGCCCTTCGTGGTGGTCAAGGCCGACGCTGGCACCTACGGCATGGGCGTGATGACGGTCAAGGACGCCTCCGAAGTGGTCGGCCTCAACCGCCGCCAGCGCAACAAGATGGCGGTGGTCAAGGAAGGCCTGCAGGTGCACGAGGTCATCATCCAGGAGGGCGTGCACACCTTCGAGACGGTCGAGGACGGCGTCGCCGAGCCGGTCGTCTACATGATGGACCACTACGTGGTGGGCGGTTTCTACCGCGTGCACACCGAGCGCGGCCGCGACGAGAACCTCAACGCGCCCGGCATGCACTTCAAGCCGCTCGCCTTCGACACCAGCGGCACCATGCCCGACGCCGCCCAGGGCCCGGATGCGCCGCCGAACCGTTTCTACGCTTATGGCGTGGTCGCGCGCCTGGCGCTGCTCGCGGCCTCGGTCGAGATCGA
>JAGOEI010000081.1:3527-9370 GCA_017997795.1 Thauera sp.
CGCGGCTGGCGCCGCTCCTGCAGGGGCGAGCCGGCCGTTACGCAATGGCTCGCGGCGTTTGCCGCATCTGCAGCCCGGAGACGGGCAGTCAATGGAACCTGTGATCACGTCATGACCCGCAAGCTCAAGCTCCTCTTCATCCTCGACCCGCTCGAGGGCCTCAAGGCCTACAAGGACTCCAGCATCGCGATGATGCGTGCCGCCGCGCGGCGCGGACACGAGGTGTGGGCGCTGCAGCGCGCCGGCCTCACCTGGCGCGAGGGCGTGGTGATCGGCACCGGCTGCGTGGCGCTCGAGGTCGGCGCCGACGACGCGGCCTGGTATCGCGCGGGCGAGGCGCAGGCCCTGCCGCTGGCCGCCTTCGACGCGGTGCTGATGCGCCAGGACCCGCCCTTCGACTTCGAGTACGTCACCGCCACCTGGCTGCTCGAGCGCGCGGCGCAAGCGGGCGTGCGCGTGTTCAACGATCCGCGCTCGGTGCGCGATCATTCCGAGAAGATCGCGATTACCGAATTCCCGCAGTTCACCGCCACCACGCTGGTGGCGCGCGATCCTGCCGACATCCACGCCTTCATCGACGAGCTCGGCGACGTCATCCTCAAGCCGCTCGACGGCATGGGCGGCAGCCAGATCTTCCGCGTGCGCGCCGACGACCCCAACCGCAACGTGATCGTGGAGACGCTCGCCCACGAGGGCACGCGCACCATCATGGCGCAGCGCTACCTGCCGCAGATCGCCGACGGCGACAAGCGCGTGCTGATCATCGGCGGCGAGGTCGTGCCGTTCTCGCTCGCGCGCATCCCGCGGGCGGGCGAGACGCGCGGCAACCTCGCCGCCGGCGGGCGCGGGGTGGCGATGGCGCTCACCGTGCGCGAGCGCGAGATCGCCGAATACCTGGCGCCCATCCTGTGGTCGCGCGGGCTGCTGATCGTCGGCCTGGACGTGATCGGCGGCCACCTCACCGAGATCAACGTCACCAGCCCCACCTGCATGGTCGAGATCGCCGTGCAGCAGGGCTTCGATGTGGCCGGCCTGGTGATCGACAAGCTGGAGCGGGTCTGTAGCCGATGAGTGCTGCCGCAGCGGTTCCGGGAAATGGAAATGGAAATAGGGGACAGACCCCAATTTCCATGGGGAAATTGGGGTCTGTCCCCTATTTCCTGTTGCTGCTGGCGCTGTTGCTGCTCACCGGCTGTTCGCGCGGGG
Organism: Thauera sp.; assembly: GCA_017997795.1. GTDB lineage: Bacteria > Pseudomonadota > Gammaproteobacteria > Burkholderiales > Rhodocyclaceae > Thauera. The sequence continues at coordinate 4,734 of JAGOEI010000081.1, forward strand.
AGGTCTTCCACCACGAGGCCTATGTCTTCGGCACCCGGGTCGACGTCGCCGTGCATGGCGACAGCCAGGCCGAGGCCGATGCGGCGGCTGCGGCGGTGCTGCGCGAGTTCGACCGCCTGCACCGCGCCTACCACGCCTGGGAGCCGTCCGAGCTCACCGCGCTCAACGAATCCCTTGCACGCGGTGAGGCCGCCACCGTGTCGGACGAACTGGCGGCTATGCTCAAGGACGCCCAGCACATCGCCGCCACCGGCGATCAGCTCTTCAACCCCGCGCTCGGCGGCCTGATCGCGCTGTGGGGTTTTCATACCGACAACTTCGTGCCGCAGCGCCCCGACCCGGCCAAGCTGCAGGCCCTGCTCGACGCCGCGCCGTCGATGGCCGACCTCGTCATCGACGGCAACCGGGTGAGCAGTCGCAACCCGGCGGTGCAGCTCGATCTCGGCGGCTATGCCAAGGGCTACGCGCTCGACCGCGCCGCCACCATCCTGCGCGCGAACGGCGTGGCCAACGCGCTGATCAACATCGGCGGCAACGTCATGGCGCTCGGCAAGAAGGGCGACCAGCCGTGGCGCATCGGCATCCAGCATCCGCGCATGCCGGCGCCGCTCGCCACGCTGCCGCTCTACGACGGCGAGGCGGTGGGCACCTCGGGCGACTACCAGCGCTATTTCGAGCTCGAGGGCGAACGCTACGCCCACCTGCTCGACCCGCGCACCGGCCAGCCGGCGCGCGGCACGCAGTCGCTGACCATCCTGATCACGCCGCGCGAGGGCGCTGGGCCCGGCGCAGGCACCTTGTCGGACGCGCCGAGCAAGCCGGCGTATCTGGTCGGGGAGCATTGGCGCGAACATACTCGCCGTTTCGGCATCGAACACGTGTTGCGCGTCGCGGCCGATGGTCGCGTCGAGGTCACCCGTGCGCTGCGCGCGCGGCTGCAGTTCCCGGCACCGCTCGAGGTGACGGTCGTCGATTGAAAAAAAGGGAGGGGAATCATGGACATGACACCGCAAACCGCCTGGCTGATCGCCATTTCCGCCGTCGTCATCGTGGGGGTGGTGGCGTTCTTCATCGGCCGCAGCACGGCCGGCACCAAGGATCGCATCGACGAGCTCGAGGCCGAGCTGAGCAGCAAGAAGGCCGAGGTCGAGGGCTATCGCAAGGAAGTCGAGCAGCACCTCGACAAGACCGCGACGCTGTTCGTGTCGATGGCGGGCTCGTACAAGGAGATGTTCGAGCACGTGTCGTCGGGCTACGAGAAGCTCTCCACCGGCTCGGCGCGCGAACTGTTCCAGCAGCGCGTGGATGCGTTGCTGATCGGTGCCGGGCGCAGTGCGGGCGAGGGTGGCGACGCGGGCAATCTGCTGGGCGCTGCCGCGGCGGGTGTCGCCGGTGCGGCAAGCGTGGCCGGGGTGACCTCCGCTGCCGTTGCGGGGGCGGCGACAGCGCCCGGGGCTGAAGCGCCGACCGAAGCGCCGACCGAAGCCGCCGAGCCTGCGCAGCCGATGGAGCCGGCGGCCGACCCGGAGGCCGTGGGCCGTGCCGAGCCTGAATGGCGGTCCGAGCCCACGCTGGATACGGGAGCGCAGGGCGCTGCGCCGGCAGGCGAGGCCGAAGCGGCCGCTGCCACGCGCGAGCGCGAGCCGTCCGCCGCGGACGACTCCGACGAGCGCATGCGCAGGGCCGAAGGCATCGCCTTCGACCCGACCCTCGACGAGGCGCCGGCGCGCGACGAAGCCCCCCGCAGCGAACTGCGCTGAACGAGGCGCCGGCGGGCGCCGTGCCGCTCGCCGGCGGCGAGGCCGCTCGAGAGCCCGGTCGCAGCGAACTTCCCGCCGGTGGCCGCATCCTAACGTCCATGCGTCTGCCGCTCCTCTCCCTCCCGGGCCGTTCGCCCCGCGCGGCCCTCGCGTTGCTGTGCGTCGCCCTTGCGCTGGGCGGCTGCAGCCTGCGCTTCGCCTATTCCCAGCTCGACTGGCTGGTGCCGTGGTATGTGCGTGATTACGTGACGCTCGACGCCGGGCAGCGCAGCGTGTTCGATGCGCGTCTCGCCGCCCGGCTCGACTGGCACTGCCGCACCCACGTTCCCGAATACGCTGCCACGCTGCGTGAGGCCCGGACCCTGCTCGCGCGCGAGACGGTCGATGCCGCCCAGCTTGCGCCCTTCCTCGTGCGCGGCGAGGCCTGGTGGGCCGAGGTGCTGGCCGAGCTCGAGCCCGACGCGCGGGTGCTGCTCGCCGGCCTGACCAACGAACAGATCGACGAACTGCGCCAAGCCTTCGCGCGCGGCGCGCGCGAGTCACGCAAGGAGTTTGTCGATGGCAGCGCCGCCGAGCAGAATGCGGCGCGCATCAAGCGCATGGAAAAACGACTGCAGCGCTGGTTCGGCCGTATGACGCCGGCGCAGCGCGAGCGCATCGCCGCGTGGAGCGCCGAACTCAGCCCGACCACCGAGGCCTGGCTCGCCCAGCGCACGCGCTGGCAGGGCGCGCTGCTCGAGGCGCTGCAGGTGCGCGCCGACGATGCCGCGTTTGCGGCGCGCATCGCGCCCCTGTTTGCCCCCCAGCAGGCGCACTGGCCGCCCGCTTATCGCGACGGCGTTGCCCGCAACCGGGTGCTGACCCTGGCGCTGCTGGCCGACGTCTTCAACCTGGCGCCCGCCGCCCAGCGCCAGCACCTGGATCGCGAGCTCGACGCGCTGGCCGCGCAGTTCGAGTCGCTGGCCTGCGCGGCCCCGGCTCGCCTTTCCGCGGCGCTCGGCCGATAATCCGCGCCATCCTCCCATCATCCACCGCCGCGCGCGCTGCGCAGCTTGTGCGCGAAGCGCGCGACATTCCATGCAAAAGACCGAACTCGACCGCCTCGCCATCGGGCTGATGGTGTTGTTCTGCACCATCTGGGGCCTGCAGCAGGTGGCGATCAAGATCGCCAGTGCCGGGATCTCGCCGATCTGGCAGGCGGGGCTGCGTTCGATCGGGGCCAGCGTGATCGTGCTGCTGTGGTCGTGGCTGCGCGGTGTGCGCCTGTGGGCGCGCGACGGCACGCTGTGGCCGGGTGTGCTGGCCGGCCTGCTGTTCGCCATCGAGTTCGCGCTGATCTTCCTCGGACTGGAATACACCACCGCCTCGCGCGGCGTGATCTTTCTCTACACCGCGCCCTTCTTCGTCGCGCTGTGCGCGCGCTGGCTGCTGCCGCTGGAGCAGATGCGCCGGGCGCAGTGGGCAGGCATGGCGCTGGCCTTCGTCGGCATCCTGGTGCTGTTCGGCGAGCATCTGTTCGCGTCGGCCGACAAGGCCTGGATCGGCGACCTGATGATCGTGCTGGCGGCGATGTTCTGGGCCGCGACCACGCTGACCGTGAAGGCGAGCGCGCTGGCGCGGGCGTCGGCGGAGAAGACCCTGCTCTATCAGCTCGCCGTGTCGGCCCTGGCCTTGCCGCTGCTGTCGATCGCGCTCGGCGAGCCCGGCGTGTTCGCGCCGACGCCGGCGGTGTGGGCGAGCCTGTTCTTCCAGGTCGTCATCGTCGCCGGGGCGTCCTACCTCGGCTGGTTCTGGCTGGTGCGCCAGTATCCGGCGACGCGGCTGTCGTCCTTCTCGTTCCTGACCCCGGTGATGGGCGTGCTGGCCGGCGGCGTGCTGCTCGGCGAGCCGCTGACGCCTGCGGTGTTTGCCGCGCTCGGCCTGGTCGGGGCGGGCATCTGGGTGGCGAACCGGTAGCCCTGCGCCCGACCTTCGCCCGGGTACGTGGCGGCTGCGTGCAGGGCGCGGGGCACGGGCCTCGCCTATAGTGACAAGGCCCATCCCTGCCGAGGAACACCGCCATGCCCCGTCCCGTCGTCGAGTTCTGGTTCGAGTTCGCCAGTACCTATTCCTATCTGTCGGTGATGCGCATCGAGCGTGCGGCGCAAGCGGCCGGCGTGGACGTGGCGTGGAAGCCTTTCCTGCTCGGCCCGGTGTTCCTGGCGCTGGGCTGGAACGACTCGCCGTTCAACATCTACCCGCCCAAGGGGCGCTACATGTGGCGCGACCTTGAGCGCCTGGCCGCGAAGGAAGGGCTGCCGTTCCAGCGCCCGAGCCGTTTCCCGCGCAATGGCCTGCTCGCCGCGCGCGTAGCGCTGGTCGGGGTCGAGGACGGCTGGGTGGCGCCATTCGCGCGCGCGGTGATGACGGCCAACTTTGCCGAGGATCGCGAGATCGCCGAGCCGGCGGTGATCGAGGACCTCCTCGCCAAGCTCGCTTTGCCGGTCGAGGAGGTCTTGGCGCGCGCGCAGCTTGACGCGAACAAGCTTGCACTGCGTGCGCAGACCGAACGCGCGGCCGAACTCGGTCTCTTTGGCGCGCCCAGTTTCCGGGTGGGGGACGAGCTGTTCTGGGGCAACGACCGGCTCGAGGACGCGCTGGGGTGGGCGGTGGCGGACGCGGCACCCGGGTGAAATCCGCGCCTTCTGGCCTTGGTCGGAAAGCGCGACGACGAACGAGTCGAGCCGGCTGTCCCTGGTGGCCGCGGCTGCAGTGCGGGCGGTGACGCCCGGCGGCGATGCTGCTCCGGTGCTGCGCTTCTCGATCACCGCCCGCGCGCCGCGCGCGCCAGCCCCGGTAGCGCAGCGGGGCGGGCGACCGCCGGCCTTACTTCTTCTT
>JAGOEI010000337.1 GCA_017997795.1 Thauera sp.
CCGTTGTGCTTGCTGCCAGTGAGGCGAGCGCTCAGCTCTTGAGCGCGTCCCTGATCTGCTCGAGCGTGCTCGGATCGTCGATCGTGGTCAGATCGCCCGCATCACGCCCTTCGGCCAGCGCCTGGATCGAACGCCGCAGCATCTTGCCCGAGCGCGTCTTCGGCAGGCCGCCGATGAAGTGCACCCGCGCCGGACGCGCGATCGCGCCGAGGCTCTCGTCCACCTTCTTCATCACTTCCTTCTCGAGCGCGGCGCGCTTCTCGGCGGTGTCGACCGTGCTGGCGTCCTTGACCACCGCAAACGCCATCGGCATCTGCCCCTTGAGCTCGTCGTGCACACCGACCACGGCCACCTCGGCGATCGCCGGGTGGGTCTGCACCGCCTCTTCGATCTCGCGCGTGCCCAGGCGATGGCCGGCGACGTTGATGACGTCGTCCATGCGGCCGAGGATGGTGTAGTAGCCCTTGTCGTCCTTGATGCCCCAGTCGGACGAGGAATACACCACCGGATCGGTGAACAGCGTGAAGTAGGTGCTGACGAAGCGATCGTCCTGGCCCCACACGGTGGACAGGCAGCCCGGCGGCAGCGGCGGCATGATGCCGACGATGCCCTTCTCGTTGGCGCCGCACTCGGTGCCGTCCTCGCGGAAGATGCGCAGGTCGTAGCCATACACCGGGAAGGCGGGCGAGCCGAGCTTGATCGGGCTGTCCTCGACGCCGCGGCAGATGGCGAGCATCGGCCAGCCGGTCTCGGTCTGCCAGTAGTTGTCGATTACCGGGATGCCGAGCTCTTCCATGATCCACTGGTGGCTGGTCTCGTCGAGCGGCTCGCCGGCCAGGAACAGGTGCTTGAGCGAGGACAGGTCGTACTTCTTGAGGAAGGCCGGGTCCTGTTTCTTCAGCACGCGCACCGCGGTGGGCGCGGAGAACATCACCGTGACCTTGTACTTCTCGACGATCTGCCACCAGATGCCGGCGTCGGGGCGCAGCGGCGTGCCCTCGTACATGATCGTGGCCATGCCGGCGAGCAGCGGGCCGTAAATGATGTAGCTGTGGCCGACCACCCAGCCGATGTCCGAGGTCGAGAACATGGTCTCGCCCGCGCCGCCGGTGAAGATGTGCTTCATCGACGCGGTCAGGGCCACGGTGTAGCCGCCGGTGTCGCGCTGCACGCCCTTGGGCTTGCCGGTGGTGCCGGAGGTGTAGAGGATGTAGCTCGGCTCGGAGGATTCCAGCCAGGTCACCGGCACCTGGGCGTCCATGTGCTTCGCGCGCAGCTCGGCGTAGTCGACGTCGCGGCCTTCGACGCGCGGGAAGCCCTTGTCCAGGCCACGGTCGATGATCAGCACCTTGGCGGGCGGGAATTCGGCGAGCTTGCAGGCTTCGTCCACCAGGTGCTTGTAGGGCACCGGCTTGCCGTTGCGCATGCCGGCGTCCGAGCTGACCATCAGCACCGGCTTGGCGTCGTCGATGCGGGTGGCGAGCGAGCCGGCCGCGAAGCCGCCGAACACCACCGAGTGGATGGCGCCGATGCGCGCGCAAGCCAGCATCGCGAACGCGGCCTCGGCGATCATCGGCATGTAGATCAGCACGCGGTCGCCGCGCTTGACGCCGAGCTCCTGGTAGATCGCCGCCATGCGCTCGACTTCGCGCTGCAGCTCGGCGAACGAGTACACCTTCTCCTCGTTGGTCTCGGTCGAGATGTACACCAGCGCGCGGTCGTTCGGGCGCGCGGCGGCGTGGCGATCGACGGCGTTGTAGCACAGGTTGGTCTCGCCGCCCTTGAACCACTTGACGAACGGCGGGTTGGAAAAGTCGCAGATCTGCTGTGCGGGCTTGTTCCAATGCACGAGCTGGGCCTGTTCGGCCCAGAACCCGTCGCGGTCTTCGATGGAACGGCGGTGGAACTGTTGGTAATCGCTCATTGCTTCCTCTCTCCCTTCGATGATCCCTGGTCCTGGTTGGCACGCCACGACCGTGTCGCACCGGGACAGCGCGACGCGGCCGGCAGGCGTGCCGAATTCAGACGGAGGTCCGGGTTGCCTCCCCGTCGTCGTGGTCGTCTCCGCCCTTGTTCTGGATTGCCTTGAGCCTGGCGAGCGGTAGTCCGACCTGGTGCTGCGATTCTATCAATTCGAGCAGCGGCATCAGGGTCGCGATGACCCCGGGCAACTGCGCCGAAACCTCGTTCCGCCCGCCGGCGCGCAACTGGCGGAGCACGTTGTCGATGCTCGGCATGCGTGCGAGCTGGCGCTCGATCTCGGCGGCGTCGACCTCGCCGGCATCGGCAAACACACGGTTACCGCCAGCCGCACGCGCCTGCGCAACGCGCGCGACGGCCAGCGCCAGCAGCTCGCTCACCGTGGTGCGCTGATCGGCAAGCGCGTTGGCCACGCCGATGCTGAGGGTGACCTGGATGCGCTCGTCGCGGTAGGCCATCACCAGCTTCTCGACGCTGCTGCGCACGCGCAGGGCAAAGGCGCAGCTCGACACGCGGTCGATGCCCGGCGACAGCAGCGCAAACTGGGAGCTACCGTGCTGCGACAGCGTGTCCTCGGCGCGGATGCGCCCGCTGATCAGCTTGCCGAGCTTGCGCAGGATGAGCTGCATGACGTGCGAGC
>JAGOEI010000338.1 GCA_017997795.1 Thauera sp.
TCGACGCGGCGGTGGCGCACAGCGACATCGTGGTGCTGGTGCAGCCGAACAATCCGACCGGCGTGCATTTTGGCCGCGAGCGCCTGCTCGAGTGGCACACCCGCCTTGCCCGTCGCGGCGGCTGGCTGGTGGTGGATGAGGCCTTCATCGACACCACCCCGGCGCAGAGCCTGGTGCCGCTGGCGGGCGCGGACGGGCTGGTGGTGCTGCGCTCGGTGGGCAAGTTCTTCGGCCTCGCCGGCGCGCGCGTGGGTTTCGTGTTCGCACCGGGCAGCGTGCGTGCGGCGCTCGCCGAGCGCCTCGGCCCGTGGACGCTCGCCGGGCCGGCGCGCTGGGCGGCACGCCATGCGCTTGCAGATCGTGCGTGGCAGACGCAGGCGCGCGCCGCACTGCTGACTGCGGGGGAACGGCTGCAGGCCCTGCTCGAAACGCACGGACTGCCCGCCTGCGGGCCCGCGCTGTTCAAGCTCGTCGCCACCCCGGACGCCGCGCGCCTGCATGCGGCTTTTGCGCGCCGCGGCATTCTGCTGCGGCTGTTCGAGACCCCGCAGGCGGTGCGCTTCGGCCTGCCGTCGGACGAAGCCGGCTGGGCGCGACTGGCGGCGGCGCTGGCGGCTTGCCGGTGAGCGCACGGCGATAGACCGCCAGCCAGACGTGCGCCGCGCACCTCGTGCCCGGCGCCGCCATTGCCACCGGCCGACGCAGCCAACCCATTTCACCGCCGCATCCGCCCCCATGCTTGCCCGCCACGCCAGCCGCGGGTAAAAGCAGACGCTCCACGCCACCCGATCGATCGCCATGCCACACGCCCGCCCCACCGCCGCCCGCCCGCGCCTCGCCCTGCTCGCCACGCTGGTGCTCGGCCACGCCGCCAGCGCCAGCGCGCAGATCGAACTCACCGACGACGCCGGCCAGCGCGTCGTGCTCGCGCAGCCTGCGCAGCGCATCGTCAGCCTCGCGCCGCACGTCACCGAGATCCTGTTCGCAGCCGGTGCCGGCGAGCGCGTGGTCGGGGTCGTCGCCTACAGCGATTACCCGCAAGCCGCCCGCGCCCTGCCCCAGGTCGGCGGCTACACCCAGGTCGATCTCGAAGCCATCGTCGGCCTGCGCCCCGACCTGGTGATCGGCTGGCGCAGCGGCAACCGCGACGCCCATCTCGCCCGCCTGCAGGCGATGGGCATTCCGGTCTACCTCAACGAGCCGCGCAGCCTGGACGACGTGGCGCGCAGCCTCGAGCAGTTCGGCCGCCTGGCGGGCAGCGAGGACGCCGCACACGCTGCCGCGACCGCCTTCCGCGCCCGCCATGCCGCGCTGGCCGCGCGCTACGCCGGCCAGCCGTCGGTGCGCACCTTCTATCAGATCTGGGACCGCCCGCTGATGACGGTCAATGACGAACACCTGATCGCCGACGTGATCCGCCTTTGCGGCGGCAGCAACGTGTTCGGCAGCCAGACGCAGCTTGCGCCGACCATCGGCGTGGAGGCGGTGCTCGCGGCCAACCCCGAGGCGATCGTCGCCAGCGGCATGGGCGACGCCCGCCCCGAGTGGCTCGACCAATGGGCGCGCTGGCCGCAGCTCGAGGCGACCCGGCGCGACAACCTGTTCTTCATCCCGCCCGACCTGATCCAGCGTCACACGCCACGCATTCTCGACGGCGCCGAGCGCCTGTGCGCACAGCTCGAGACGGCACGTACCCGTCGGCCGGGCGCGGGCGCGGACGGAAACTGAAGTTCCCCGACCCGTCGCGCGACGAGGCGCGCCCCCCCAGCGGGACGGCAGCGCGGCACGCCGGGTCGATCGGTTTTCGTTAATATTCTGCGCATACCCACAACGACACCGGAGACCGCCATGCGCAGACCGAACCCGCTCGCCCCGTCCACCGCAGCCGGACTCTCCCGACGCCGGCTGCTCAAGCTCGGGCTCGGCGCCGCCGCGCTCGCCGGCATCGGCAGCCAGTGGGCGCCGATCAGCGCGTTTGCGAAGGAGGTGGACGACTTCATCCGCGGCCCGGCCGTGCCCGACATCGCACCCACCAAGCTGTCCGAGCACGTATGGATGATCTGGTCGAAGGACGGTTTTCCGACCCCCGAGAACCAGGGGATGATGAGCAACATCACCTTCGTCGTGACCCGCGAGGGCGTGGTGATGCTCGATCCGGGCGGCTCGGTGCAGATCGGCGAGATGGCGCTGCGCGTGATCCGCACGGTGACCGACAAGCCGGTGGTGGCGATCTTCAACACCCACTACCACGGCGACCACTGGCTGGCCAACCACGCCTTCGAGGACGCCTTCGGCAAGGACCTGCCGATCCACGCCCATCCGGTGACGAAGAAGGAGATCGAGGGCGTGCAGGGCAGCATGTGGCACAGCATGATGGAGCGCTGGACCAACCAGGCCACCGCCGGCACGCGCATCGTCGCGCCCAACCGCGAGACGAACCACGGCGACGTGTTCAGCTTCGGCGACGTCACCCTGCGCATCCACCACTACGGCCTCGCGCACACCCCGGGCGACATCTGCATCGAGGTCGTGGAGGACCAGCTCACCCACGTCGGCGATGTCGCCATGGATCGCCGCATCGCCAACATGGACGACGGCTCCTACGTCGGCACCTTC
>JAGOEI010000339.1 GCA_017997795.1 Thauera sp.
GCCCGCGCAACACGCCCAAGCTCACCTTCAACCTGTGGTCGACCTACGCGCTCGGCGGCGGCTGGAAGATTGGTGGTGGCGTCGAGGCCAAGAGCGACCGCTACGCCTACGTGCCGACCGCAGCCAATGCGAACAGCAACTTCATCGACGGCAAGTTCTCGCCCAACACCGCGCCCGGCTACGCGCGCTGGGACGCGATGCTGGCCTACGAGCAGAAGAGCTGGGCCGCGCGCCTCAACGTGAAGAACATCTTCGACCGGGTGTACTACGACGCCGTGTATGACCAGGGCGGCTTCGCCATCCCCGGCACCGGCCGCGCGATCATCCTGACCGGCGAATACAAGTTCTGATCCTTCCACCCCGCTCGCCCGGCCCGGGCGGATGCGACCCGACCGGGCCGCATGCCTCCCCGGCGCCGGCCTGCTGTGTCCTGCCCGAACTCACCATGAACAAACGCCAATTCCTGCGCGCCACGGCCGGCATGCTGCCGCTCGCCCTGCTGCCTCGTACCCTGTTCGCCGCCGCGGCCACGCCCGACGCGCTCCCCGAAATCCGCCTGATCGCCGCCTGGCGCAGCCTGCACGACCTCGCCCGCGACGGCGCCTCGCGGGGCGCGAAGGCCGAAGGCGCCATGGACTACGTCGGCATCCTCGCGCCCGACTGGCAGCAGGGCCTCGCCCGCATCGAGACCGCGGTGGCCGTCCCCGACCGTGTCCACGGCCTGCTGCCCGACCGCGACGGAGGCTTCCTGGTCTGCGCCAACCGCCCCGGGCCCTGGCTGATGCGCTGCGCCGCCGACGGCGAAGTCCTCGCCCGCCAGGCGCTCGAGGACGAGAACAGCGGCCGAACGCTCAACGGTCACGCGGTCTTCGACCCCGCCGGCGAGTGGCTGTACACCACCGAATCCGAGACCGGCTCCACCCAGGGCTGGATCGCCGTGCGCCGGCGCGACAGCCTGCGCAAGGAGGCCGAGTTCCCCACGCGCGGCGTCGAGCCGCATGAACTCGTGTTCGACGCCGAGGGCAAGCTGATGGTGGCCAACGGCGGCATCCTGCGCGCCGCCGGCGACCGCAAGCGCGACCTCGAGCGCATGGACTCCTCGCTGGTACGGCTCGATCCGAACAACGGCGAGCGCCTCGGTCAGTGGTGGCTGAAGGACAAGCGCCTGAGCCTGCGCCACCTCGCGCTCGGCGCCACGCCGGCAGCGGGCGGCCAGGCGCTGGTCGGCGTCGCGCTGCAGGCCGAGCACGACGACGCGGCCGAGCGGGCCGCCGCGCCCATCCTCGCGGTGTGGAACGGCGAGACCCTGGAGCTCCCCAGCCGCGAGACGGTGGGCGCGGGCTACTGCGGCGACATCGCCACCGGCATGGACGGCGGTTTCTACCTGTCGGCCGAACGCAGCCACCGCGTGACGCGCTGGCATCCGGCGGCGCCCGAGCGCCTGGAGGTGATCGCCGAGCTGAACAAGGCGGGCGCGCTCGCCGAACTCCCGCTCGACGGCAGCCACGCCAGCCTGATCGGCTCGCCGCGTGGCCTCGGCTTCTGGCATCCGCAGCGCGATCCGGTGCTGCTGCGCTGGCCCATCGAGATCGCGCCGGACAACCACTGGACGGTGGTCGGCACCTGAAGGCTTGCGGCACACCCGATCGCCGGATACACGCCGCCATGCATCATCGCCTCGGGACCGCCGGCCGCCGCTCCTACAGGGGGCAGCGATACTCGCCGGTCCGTCCTCGGGCGGCGGCAGGCGCGAGCGTCGTGGAGAATCCCGCCCAACGCGCTGCAGATGCAATGCCGCTTGCTTCAGGAGTACCCGCAGGCGCGAAGAGCGCGGACAGGCAGCACACCGCCCGACCGCGCACGAGCTGCACGCCCCGCTCGTTCAGAACTCCCAGGCCACGCCGACGTTGGCGAGGTTGCGGTCGTTGCCGCGCCCGACCGCTCCCGAGACCTTCACACCTTCGGCGATCGTGTAGCGCAGGCCGACCTGGCGGTCCGGGCCGGAATGTTCCGCGCCGAAGGTCTCGACGACGAAGTCGAGCTGCCCGCCGAGCGGCACGTCAAGGCCGACACCCCAGAAGTTCACGTCCTCGTCGTCGCGCGCCCACTCGCGACCGAGGTTCACATGCACCCGCGGACCCTGCTCGAATGCCCAGGTCGCCAGGCCGGCGAGCGCATCGACTCGCGAGGAGCCCTCGCCGCTCACGCGCTCGCGGCCGTATTCGTACTTCAGGCCGGCCGACAGCCCGGTCTCGGACTGCAGCGGCACCCATTTGACCGCCGCACCGACGGCGCGGATCGTCGCGTCGGGGTCGGCGTCGCGATCCTTCGCGCGCCCGAAGCCGACCTCGACCTCGACATCGTCGATCGGACCGAAACCGGCCGCACCCTCATAGCCGCGCACGGCATCGTCGCGGCTCCAGCCGAACTCGAGCTTGGCACCGCCGCGCTCGAGCGTGCCGGCGTCATCCACCGTCATCGGCCGCTCGGCGAAGGCCGGAGCGGCGCAAAAGGCGAACAGAGAGGCCAGCACGATCGGGCGCAGCCCGGACTTGCGATGAGACATGACGATTCCTTTTCAGGGAGAGGTGGACAAAGAAGGG
>JAGOEI010000082.1:0-2561 GCA_017997795.1 Thauera sp.
ACCAGCGCCGCCACACCCTGTCGGCGATGGAATCCAAGGCGCTGCTGCGCAGCTTCGGCATCCCGGTCACCCACACCACCGTCGCCCGCGACGCCACCGAGGCGCTCTTCGTCGCCGAGCAGACCGGCTTTCCGGTGGCGATGAAGGTGGACGCGCCCGAGCTCGCCAGCAAGTCCGAATCCGGCGGCGTGCGCCTCAACCTCAACACCACCGAAGCGGTGTGGAGCGCCTACCACGACATCATCGACACGGTGCGCCTGCGCCACCCCGAGGCGCAGATCAACGGCGTGTCGATCGAACCCTACCTGTACCGCCCGCAGGCGCGCGCGTTCAGCATCCAGGTCCATCGCGACGCGATCTTCGGCCCGGTCATCAGCCTCGGCGTGCAGGACGCCTCGGCCGCGCGCACCTTCGCGCTACCGCCGCTCAACACGGTGCTGGCGCGCGACCTCATCGACTCGGCCATGCCGGCCGCCGCCCAGGGCCCGCGCAGCCAGGCCGGCATGCTCAACCGCGCGGCCCTCGAGCAGGTGCTGGTGTCGGTGTCCGACCTGGTGTGCGAGCTGCCGTGGGTGCGCGAGCTTGCGATCGACCCGCTGTTCATCGACGCCGACGGCGCCATCGCGGCCGATGCCCGCGTGGTCATCGACCAGGGCCTGCCCGCCGGCAGCGACCGCTACACGCACATGGCGATCCACCCCTATCCGCTGCACCTGATGCAGGACTGGAAGGTGGGCGACGGTCGGGCGGTGCGCACGCGCCCGGTGCGCCCGGAGGACGCCAAGCTGCTGCTCGGCTTCTTCGACGCGCTGAGCCCCGAGACGCGCTACATGCGCTTCATGGAAGAGCTGCAGGAACTGAGCCCGGCGATGGTGGCGCGCTTCACCCAGATCGACTACGACCGCGAGATGGCGCTGATTGCCACCACCGCCGACGACAAGGGCGCCGAGCACATGATCGGCATCGCGCGCTACTCGCTCGCCGCGGACGGCGAGTCGGTCGAGTTCGCCCTGGTCGTGGCCGACGACTGGCAACGCCACGGCCTCGGCCGCCGCCTCATGGGCGCCCTCATCGAGGTCGCGCGCGCCAAGGGTTTCCGCAGCATTTTCGGCGACGTGCTGGGCAAGAACGCGAAGATGCTGCGCCTCATGCACAGCCTCGGCTTCCTGGTGCAGCCGCACCCGGAAGAGAACGCGTTGCGCCGGGTGGTGAAGGCGCTGCACGGCAAGTGAGACGAGCGCGCAGGACAGCCTCCCGGCCCTGCGCGCATCCACCGCATCCGGTAGCCGCGATGACACGCCGCAGGGCGCCGGCAGGCGCAGACCTTCAACCCAACGCCGCCTCGACCCGCTCGCACACCGTGCGCAGGATCTTGATGCGCGCGAAGTGCTTGTCGTCGGCCTCGACCAGCGTCCACGGCGCGCGCTCGGTGCTGGTGCGATCGACCATGTCGCACACCGCGCGCCGGTAGTCGTCCCACTTGTCGCGATTGCGCCAGTCTTCCGCGCTGATCTTGAAGCGCTTGTGCGGCTCGGCCTCGCGCGCCTGGAAGCGCGCCATCTGCTCGTCCTTGGTGATCGCCAGCCAGAACTTGACGACGATCGCGCCCGCCGCGATCAACTGGTCCTCGAAGTCGTTGATCTCGGCGTAGGCGCGCATCCAGTCGGCCTCGGAGCAGAAGCCCTCCACGCGCTCGACCAGCACGCGGCCGTACCACGAGCGGTCGAAGATCACCGCCTTGCCGCGCGCCGGCAGGTGGCGCCAGAAGCGCCACATGTAGGGCTGCGCGCGCTCTTCCTCGGTGGGCGCGGAGATCGGCACGATGCGGTACTGACGCGCATCGAGCGCGCCCACGATGCGCCGGATCGCACCGCCCTTGCCGGCGGCATCCATGCCCTCGAACACCAGCACGAGGTTGCGGCGGCGGAACTCCGCGGTGCGCGACAGCAGCGCCAGCCGCCCCTGCAGCGGTTCGAGCAAGGCCTCGTATTCCTTGCCCTTCATGTCCTGGCGCACGAGGCTGTCGAGGATGTTGAGGCGGTCGATGCACGGCGGCAGCGGCGCGGCCGACAGGCGCGGCGCCCAGTGCTGGGTGGCCGCGTCCAGCCGCCGGCGCAGCGCGGCGAGCAGGGTGCGGCCGACGAACAGCGCCCGATAGTTGGCGTCCGCGCCGTCGACGATCAGCCACGGCGCTTCGCCGGTGCTGGTGGTGCGCAGCACGTGCCCGGCGACCTCGCGATAGCGGTCGTACTGGTCGTAGTAGTACCAGTCGCGCTCGGTGACGCGCCAGCGCGTGCGCGGGTCCTTCTCGAGCGCCTTCAGCCGCGTCTTCTGCCCGTCCTTGGACAGATGGAACCAGAACTTCACCAGCAGCACGCCTTCGCGCGTGAGCATGGCCTCGAAGCGGCGGATCTCGTCCAGGCGCTGGTCGAGCTCGGACTTCTTGCTGTCCTTGCCCACCCGCTCGCGGATCGGCTGGGTGTACCAGTTGTTGAACATCACGCCGATCCTGCCGCGCGGCGGCAGCGCCCGCCAGAAGCGCCACATGAAGGGGCGCTCGG
>JAGOEI010000082.1:2661-9266 GCA_017997795.1 Thauera sp.
CTGCAGCGGCCGGACCTCGGGGATGCGATTGCGCCCGCACTGCTCGCAGGCCGCCACCGCCACCTGCTGCCAGTGCGCCTGGCGCTTGTCGGCGCGCTCGCCCACCAGCCGCAGCACCGAGCGCTCGGCCTGCACCGGCTGGATCGCGCTCGCCCCGAGCTCGACCGCCTTCTGCACCACCCAGTCCATCTTGTCGCCGGAGGCCAGCGCCTGCACCAGAACGATCTGCAGGGGCGATTCGCGGTCCACCTCGCGCCGGGCATCTACCTGCGCCCAGGCGGCCTTGCCGCGCACCTGCAGCGTGGCCTCGGCCTCGCCGCCCTCGCCGTCGAACAACACGATACGCTCGCCGTCACGCAGGCGCAGCACGCGCACGGCGTGGTGGGCGAGCGCGTCGGGGAGTTCGAGCTCGCCCGCAGCGGGCAGGCGGCCAGGAAAGTGAAAGCGTGAAATCATCGTAAGATTATAGGCCTGCGCCCCCCCATCCGACCGGCAAGGAGCCCGCCATGCCCACCGCCTCGCAACGTCTCGCCCGCGCCCGCGCACTCGAATCCCTGGTTCGCGACATCGCCCGTGACGAGATCCTGCCGCGTTACCTCAAGTCCGCGCGCAACCGCAAGGCCGATGGCTCGCTGTTCACCGAGGCCGACATCGAGTCCCAGCGCCGCTTCACCGAAGCGCTGCCGCAGTTCCTGCCCGGCGATGTGCTCGGCGAGGAGATGACCGCCGCCGAACAGGCCGAGCTATGGAACGAAGGCGCGCGCGGCCTGTGGTGCATCGACCCGATCGACGGCACCACCAACTTCGCCAACGGCATCCCCTTGTTCGCGGTGTCGATCGCCTACCTGGTCGATCACGAGCCGGTGCTGGGCGTGGTGTACAACCCGATCACCGACGAATCCTTCTACGCCGCGCGCGGCGCGGGCGCCTTCCTCAACGGCACCGAACTGCCGCTGCGCGCCGGCGCGAGCAGCCTGCGCGACGCGGTCGCGGGTGTGGACTTCAAGCGCATCAGCCACCACCTCGGCGACGAGCTGGCGGTGCGCCCGCCCTACTACTCGCAGCGCAACTTCGGCTCGAGCGCGCTCGAATGGTGCTTCGTGGCCGCCGGCCGGCTCGATGTCTATGTACACGGCGGGCAGATGCTGTGGGACTACGCCGCCGGGCGGCTCATCCTCGCCGAGGCCGGCGGCCAGGCCGAGGCGCTCGACGGCGGGCAACTGATGTCGGGGCCGGCGATCAAGCGCGGCGTGATCGCCGCCGCCAGCCCGGCGCTGTTCGCCGAATGGTCGGCGTGGATCAAGGCGCGCTCCTGAACCCAGCCCACCCGCGCAGCCGATCGAGCGCGCGCTCTTTTCCGCACGCATGCGGCGGCGCACAATAAGCGCGAACTCATAGACGCCAGCGGCGGAGCACACCATGTCCATGAAGCACCCGATCATCGCGGTCACCGGCTCGTCCGGCGCGGGCACCACGACGGTCAAGCACACCTTCGAAGCCATCTTCCACCGCGAGAACGTCAACGCCGCCATCGTCGAGGGCGACAGCTTCCACCGCTACACCCGCGCCGAGATGAAGATCCTGATCGAGGACGCCGAGCGCGAAGGCAAGCGCGGCATCAGCCACTTCGGCCCCGAGGCCAACCTGCTGCCCGAGCTCGAGACCCTGTTCCGCGCCTACGGCGAGGCCGCGACCGGCCGCCGGCGCTACTACATCCACAACGAAGCCGAGGCGATGCGCTGGAACCTGCCGCTGGGCACCTTCACCGAATGGGAGGACCTGCCGGTGGGCACCGACTGCCTGTTCTACGAGGGCCTGCACGGCGCACTGGTGACCGAGGACGTCAACATCGCCCGCCATGTCGACCTGCTGATCGGCGTGGTGCCGACCATCAACCTCGAGTGGATGCAGAAGCTGCACCGCGACACCAAGCTGCGCGGCTACACCGCCGAGGCCGTGCAGGACACCATCCTGCGGCGCATGCACGACTACGTGCATTTCATCGTCCCGCAGTTCGCGTGCACGCACATCAACTTCCAGCGCGTGCCGGTGGTGGACACCTCCAACCCCTTCATCGCGCGCGACGTGCCGACGCAGGACGAGTCGATGGTGGTGATCCGCTTCAAGGACCCGCGCGGCGTCGACTTCCCCTATCTGCTGCGCATGATCCACGACGCCTTCATGAGCCGCGCCAACACCATCGTGATCCCCGGCGGCAAGCTCGACCTGGCGATGCAGTTGATCCTCACGCCACTGATCTGGAAGCTGATGGAACGCCGCCGGCAGTGGGTATGAGCCCGGGTGCAAGCCCGCTGCCGCGGCACGCCGGGATGCGTCCACGCGACACGCTGCATGCGACGGATGGCGCGTAATTGCGCTGCAACATTGCCAACCACAAGGCCTTTTAAGGGATAATTGCGGCCTTTCTAATGTTGGCCTCCGGCCCGAGAACAGCATGCAGTCGACCCGCAACGTCAAGCCCCCGGTCTTCAACCCCATCACCGGCGCAATCCGCGCCCTGGCGATGGACGCGGTGCAACAGGCCAACTCCGGCCACCCGGGCGCGCCGATGGGCATGGCCGAGATCGCCGAGGTGCTGTGGCGTCATCACCTGCGCCACAACCCGGCCAACCCCAAGTGGGCCAACCGCGACCGCTTCGTGCTCTCCAATGGCCATGGCTCGATGCTGATCTACGCGCTGCTGCACCTGACCGGCTACGACCTGCCGATCGCCGAGCTGAAGCGCTTCCGCCAGCTCCACAGCAAGACCCCCGGCCACCCCGAATACGGCTACGCCCCCGGCATCGAGACCACCACCGGCCCGCTCGGCCAGGGCATCACCAACGCCGTCGGCATGGCGCTGGCCGAGAAGATCCTCGCCGCCGAGTTCAACCGCCCCGGCCACGACATCGTCAACCACAACACCTATGTCTTCCTCGGCGACGGCTGCCTGATGGAAGGCATCTCGCACGAGGCCTGTTCGCTCGCCGGCACCTGGGGCCTCTCCAAGCTGGTCGCCTTCTACGACGACAACAACATCTCGATCGACGGCCACGTCGACGGCTGGTTCACCGACGACACCCCCAAGCGCTTCGAAGCCTACGGCTGGCAGGTGATCCGCGACGTGCAGGGCCACGACCCGGTCGAGATCGAAGCCGCCATCCAGCAGGCCAAGGCCAACACCGCGCAGCCCACGCTGATCTGCTGCAAGACCATCATCGGCGCCGGCGCGCCCAACAAGCAGGACAGCCACGACGTGCACGGCGCCCCGCTCGGCGCCGCCGAGATCGAGGCCGCGCGCGCCCACATCGGCTGGAACCACCCGCCCTTCCACATCCCGGCCGACGTCTATGCCGCCTGGGATGCACGCACCAGGGGCGCCTCGCTCGAGGCGCAGTGGAACGCCGCCTTCGCCGCCTACCGCGCCGCCCACCCCGAGCTCGCTGCCGAGTTCGAGCGCCGCATGGCCGGCGATCTGCCCGCCGACTGGGACGCCCACGTCGCCGCGGTGCTCGCCAAGGTCACCGACAAGGCCGAGACCATCGCCACCCGCAAGGCCAGCCAGAACAGCATCGAAGCCTACGCGCCGAAGCTGCCCGAACTGCTCGGCGGCTCGGCCGACCTCGCCGGCTCCAACCTCACGCTGTGGTCGGGCGCCAAGGGCGTCAGCAAGACCAGCGGCGGCAACTACGTGTATTACGGCGTGCGCGAGTTCGGCATGGCTGCGATCGCCAACGGCGTCAGCCTGCACGGCGGCCTCATCCCCTACACCGCCACCTTCCTGATGTTCAGCGAGTACGCGCGCAACGCCCTGCGCATGGCGGCGCTGATGAAGCTGCGCCAGATCTTCGTGTTCACGCATGACTCGATCGGCCTCGGCGAGGACGGCCCCACCCACCAGCCTGTTGAGCAGACCGCGACGCTGCGCCTGATTCCCAACATGGACGTGTGGCGCCCCTGCGACACCACCGAATCGGCGGTGGCCTGGGCGAACGCGATCGAGCGCAAGGATGGCCCCACCTCGATGTGCTTCTCGCGCCAGAACCTGCCCTTCCAGGCCCGCACTGCCAAGCAGGTTGCGGCGATCCGCAAGGGCGGCTACGTGCTGTCGGAAGCCCTGGCCGATGTGAATGGCGGCAAGCCGCAGGCGGTGATCCTCGCCACTGGCTCCGAGGTCGCACTCGCCATCGCCGCGCAGAAGACCCTGGCCGAGCAAGGTGTCGCGGTGCGCGTGGTGTCCATGCCCTCGACCAACGTCTTCGACCGTCAGGACGCCACGTACAAGGCGAGCGTGCTGCCCGCCGGCCTGCCGCGCGTCGCGGTCGAGGCGGGCTGCACCGACGGCTGGTACAAGTACGTCGGGCTGGAAGGCCGCGTGATCGGCATCGACCGCTTCGGCGAGTCGGCCCCGGCGGGCGAGCTGTTCAAGTACTTCGGCATCACCGCGGATGCGGTGGTGCAGGCAGTGAAGGCGGTGCTCTGACGACAGGCTGAGGCGGGAGCGGCTCCGGAAACGGACCGCTCCCGTTTCACATCGAGACGCCGCCCGACACGGGCGGGCAGGGCATCAGCAAACACAAACACCCGGTTTTCCACCGTAATTTCAGGGAGAAGCAACGATGAGCATCAAGGTCGCCATCAACGGTTTCGGTCGTATCGGTCGCTGCACGCTGCGCGCCATCTACGAGCAGGGCCTGCAAAACGAGTTCGAAGTGGTCGCCATCAACGCCTCAGGCGATCTGACCACCAACGCCCACCTGCTCAAGTACGACACCACCCACGGCCGCTTCGCCACCTCGGTCGAGACCGAAGGCGAGAACTGCATCATCATCGACGGCAAGAAGATCCCGTTCTACTGCACGAAGGATCCGCTGGGCGTCAACTGGGGCAGCCACGGCGTGGACGTGCTGCTGGAGTGCACCGGCGCCTACACCACCAAGGCCAAGGCGCAGGTCCTGCTCGACCAGGGCGCCAAGCGCGTGCTGATCTCCGCCCCGGGCGGTGACGACGTGGACACCACCATCGTCATGGGCGTGAACGAGGAAGTGCTGCGCGGCGACATGACCGTCGTCTCCAACGCCTCGTGCACCACCAACTGCCTGGCCCCGGTCGCCAAGATCCTGGCCGACAGCGTCGGCATCAAGCAGGGCCTGATGACCACCATCCACGCCTACACCAACGACCAGGTCACCGTGGACGTGCGCCACAAGGACCTGCGCCGCGCCCGCGCCGCCGCCGCCAACATCATCCCGACCAAGACCGGCGCCGCCAAGGCCGTCGGCCTGGTGCTGCCGCAGCTCGTCGGCAAGGTCGATGGCTTCGCGCTGCGCGTGCCCACGATCAACGTCTCGCTGGTCGACCTCACCTTCACCGCCGAGCGCGCCACCACCAAGGAAGAGATCAACGAACTGATGACCGCCGCGGCCAACGGCCCGCTGAAGGGCATCCTCGCGGTCAACACCGAGCCGCTGGTGTCGTCCGACTTCAACCACACCACCGTGTCCTCCACCTTCGACGCCACCCAGACCCGCGTCATCAAGGGCGAGGACGGCTCGGTGCTGGTCAAGGTGCTGGCCTGGTACGACAACGAGTGGGGCTACTCCTGCCGCATGCTCGACGCCGCCCGCGCCTTCTGCAACGCCAAGTAATCCGGACATCCAGTCGAACCGACGCCCTGCCCCCGCAGGGCGTTTTTCCAGGACCGAACGAATCATGCAAGTCAAGAAACTCGCCGACCTCGACGTGCGCGGCAAGCGCGTCTTCATCCGCGCCGACCTCAACGTGCCGCAGGACGAAGCCGGCAACATCACCGAAGACACCCGCATCCGCGCCTCGATCCCGTCCATCCGCTACTGCCTCGACAACGGCGCCGCGGTGATGGTCACCTCGCACCTCGGCCGCCCGACCGAAGGCGAACTGCGCGCCGAGGACTCCCTGATGCCGGTCGCCGTGCGCCTCGGCCTGCTGCTCGACAAGCCGGTCAAGCTGATCCAGAACTGGGTCGATGGTGGCTTCGAGCTCAAGCCGGGCGAGGTCGTGCTGCTCGAGAACTGCCGCTGCAACAAGGGCGAGAAGAAGGACAACGAGGAGCTGTCGAAGAAGATGGCCGCGCTGTGCGACATCTACGTCAATGACGCCTTCGGTACCGCCCACCGCGCCGAGGCCACCACCCACGGCATCGCCCGCTTCGCCCCGGTCGCCTGTGCCGGCATGCTGATGGGCGCCGAGATCGACGCCCTGTCCCAGGCCACCGAGAGCCCGGCGCGGCCGCTGGTGGCCATCGTCGGCGGCGCCAAGGTGTCGACCAAGCTCACCATCCTCAAGACCCTGGCCGACAAGGTCGACCAGCTCATCGTCGGCGGCGGCATCGCCAACACCTTCCTGCTCGCCGCCGGCAAGCGCATCGGCGAATCGCTCGCCGAGCCCGAGATGGTGCGCGAGGCCCAGCAGGTCATGGACATCATGAAGGCGCGCGGCGCCGAAGTGCCGCTGCCGGTGGACGTGGTGGTGGCCGACGAGGTCTCCGCGCTGGCGCGTGCCAACCGCATCTCGGTGGACGAGGTCGGCCCGCACGACCGCATCCTCGACTTCGGCCCGAAGTCCTC
>JAGOEI010000083.1 GCA_017997795.1 Thauera sp.
GCCTTCGACGACTTCATCCAGTACAAGGGCGAGGCCGGCGCCAAGGAAGCGGGCAAGATGCGCGCCGAAGGCAAGGAGTACGTGGTCAAGGACGGCGACGTGCTGAACTTCCTGTTCAACGTCTGAGCATCGTCACCCGGGCGTCAGCGCCGACCGGAGATGATCGAGGCCCGAAAAAAACCGCGCACCCGCGCGGTTTTTTCATGGCGTACGCGGCGGGTGCAGGATCTGCCTCATTCTTGAGCGGCCACCACGAGGCCAGCGCCGACAAGACATCCGCGCACTTATCCACAGGCTACCCAACAGGCTCGTCCCCACCCACTGGGGACAAGCCGTGCCGGACGCCTAACCCCGCCCGCCGAACAGCCCGCGAATCCACACCCAGCGGCTCACCACCAGCGCCATGAAGATCAGCCCGCAGCCCACGAGCTGCAGCGCGCTCATCGTCTCGCCGAACCACCATGCCGCAGCGAGCGCGGTCCACACCGGCTCGAGCATCAGGATCAGCGCGGCATGGCTGGGCGTGGTGAGGCTCTGGCCGTGGAGCTGGAGCAGGAAGCGCAGCGTGGTAGCGATGAGCGCGCTGGCGAGCAGCCAGCCGAGCACCGGCGCGCTCCAGGTTTCGGGCCAGGGCTCGATCACCAGCGCCGGCGGCAGCACCAGCACGCCGACGGCCAGCATCTGCACCACGCTCAGCGCACGCACCGGGATGTTGCGCACCACGTGCGAATTGACGTTGAACATCAACGCGAACACCAGCGCCGCGCCGAGGAAGAACCATTGCCCGAGCTCGACCTCGAAGCCGCCCTCGAGCGACAGGCAGGCGAAGCCGGCAAGCGCCAGTGGCAGCGCGAACCAGGTGCTCGCCGGCGGGCGGTCGCCGAAAAACAGACGCGCGAACACCGGCACGATCACGATGCCCATGCTGGAGATGAACGAGGCCTCGCCCAGATGGCTGCTGTGGGCCAGGCCAAGGATCCACAACACCATGCCGCCGGCGAACAGGCTGCCGACGAGCAGGCCGTTGCGCAGTCCACGGGCGTCGAGCGCGCGCAACTGCGGCAGCGAGAACGCGGCGAGCACGAGCCCGGCGATCAGGAAGCGCAGGCCGATGAAGATCAGCGGCGGCATGCCGGCGAGCGCCTCCTTGGAGAAGATCCAGCCGGCGGCGGCGATCACGGTGGTCAGCGTCAGCAGCAGATCGGCCTCGAAGCGTTGGCCGGTGGCCGGCGCGCCACGCGTGGGCCGGGCGCTCATCGGCACACCGCGCACGGGCAGCGCACGAAGCGCAGGTCGGCAAGGCGCCGCGCCCCGACAAGGGATGCCGGACGCAAGGACAGGACGGACAAACCGGAAGGCGACACGATGGGACCGGGAACGGTGGACGCCACGACAGCGCGGCGAATGCGTGCACGATAACCCATCGTGGATGCGTCGACGGCGCCGGGCGGCTCAACCATGCGCTCCCGGCGCCCTCAGGCGCAGGCATCCCGCCGCCGGATGCTAGGATCCGGGCCATGCAGCCCCCCACTTCACGCCCCTCCGAAACGCCCTACATCGGCCGCTTCGCGCCCTCGCCGAGCGGCGCGCTGCACTTCGGCTCGCTGGTCGCCGCGGTCGGCAGCTTCCTGGAAGCGCGCGCCCACGGCGGACGCTGGCTGCTGCGCATCGAGGATGTCGACAGCCCACGCACGGTGACCGGCGCCGCCGAGGGTATCCTCGCCACCCTCGAACGCTTTCGCTTCGAATGGGATGGCGAGGTCGTGTGGCAGAGCCTGCGCACCGCCGCCTACGAGGCCGCACTCCACACGCTGCAAGCCGCCGGCCATGCCTATCCGTGCGCGTGCACCCGGCGCGAGCTCGCCGACCAGCCGCTCGCGCGCGATGGCTCGCGCCGCTACCCCGGCACCTGTCGCGACGGCCTGCCGCCCGGTCGCGAGGGCCGCGCGTGGCGGGTGCGCGCCGAAGGCACGATCCGCTTCGACGACGCGGTGCAGGGCACGCAGGAAGTCGCGCTCGCCGCCGACGCCGGCGATTACGTCGTCAAGCGTGCCGACGGCCTCTTCGCCTACCAGCTCGCAGTGGTGGTCGACGACGCCGAAGCCGGCGTGACCCACGTGGTGCGGGGCGCCGACCTGCTCGACTCGACGGCGCGCCAGATCCATCTGCTGGGCCTGCTCGGCCAGCCGGTGCCGGCCTACGCCCACCTGCCGCTCGCCACCAATGCTGCCGGCGAGAAGCTCTCCAAGCAGACGCTGGCGCGCGCCATCGACGCGCATCCGCCGCCGGCCGCGCTGCTGGCCGCGCTGCGCTTTCTCGGCCAGAATCCCCCCGACGCCCTTGCCGGCGCACCGCTTGCCGAACTCTGGCAATGGGCGCAGGCACACTGGTCCATCGCCGCCGTACCGCGCCGCCGCCAGGCGGTGGCGAGCGGCTTTTCCTGAGGAAACCCATGCATCCGAACGACATCAGCACCCAACCCGACGCCATCCGCAAGCTGCTGCAGGACGCGCGCACGATCGCCATCGTCGGCCTGTCCGCGAAGGCCGACCGCCCGAGCAACGAGGTCGCCCATCGCCTGCAGCGCGCCGGCTACACCATCATCCCGGTCAATCCGGCGTATCAGGAGGTGATGGGGCTGAAGTGCTACCCGGACCTGCACGCGGTGCCGGAGAAGATCGACATCGTCGACGTGTTCCGCAAGCCGGCCGAGGTGATGCCGGTGGTCGACGAGGCGATCGCGGTGGGCGCCGGCTGCGTCTGGCTGCAGCTCGGGGTGATCGCGCCGGAGGCGGCGCACAAGGCGGCCGACGCCGGGCTGAAGGTCGTCGTCGACCGCTGCACCAAGATCGAATATCTGCGCCTGCTCGGGGACTGAGCCCTCGCCCGTCGGCCGGCCAGGCCGCGGCCCGGCGGCGCGTGCCCCATGCTACATCCGTCCGGCGACGAACCGCGACCAGGCGCCGTTTTCCGCGCCCGCTCAGTGGTTTCGACCGTAGCCGGCGATGCCGATGGCCAGACGCACGACCTGGTAGGCGAGCCAGCTCAGGCCGCGACGCAGCAAGGGCAGGCGTTGCCAGTCCGAAGGCTTCAGCTCGCGGGCGCCGGCGCAGATCGCCGCTTCGAGGCTCGCGCGCAGGCGTCCGGCAAAGGCCCGGTCGTCCACCACCACGTTCGCCTCGCGCGCCAGCAGCAGGCTGAAGGCGTCGATATTGCTGGACCCCACGGTCGACCACTGGCGGTCGACAACGGCGACCTTGGCATGCAGGTGGCTGCGGTGGTATTCGAACAGGCGGATGCCGCGCGCGAGAAACATCGGGTAGAGCGCACGCGTGGCATAGGCCTGCAGCGGATGATCGGACAGCCCCTGCAGCAGCAGCGTCACCCGCACGCCACGCTCGGCGGCGTCGACCAGGGCCTGGCGGAAGCGGCGGCCAGGAAAGAAATAGGCGTTGGCGATGACGATCTCGTCGCGCGCACCGCCGATCGCCTCGAGGTAGGCGTTCTCGATCGCGTGGCGGTAGCGCAGGTTGTCGCGCACGACGAAGGCCGCGCGGATTTCGCCCGCGGGCTGGACGTGGGGCGGTGCGAGCAGCGGCTGCAGATCGCGGTGGCGCAGGCTCGCCCACGCCACCAGCCGCCACAGGCGCTGGGCCGAGGCGACGATCGGCTCGAGCAGCGGGCCCTCGACCCGGACCGCGTAGTCGTAGCGCGGATGCGCCAGAACCCCTGCATCGAAGTCATCCACGACGTTGATCCCGCCGACGAAGGCCACGCGGCCATCGATCACGACCACCTTGCGGTGCAGCCGGCGCAGTCGATGGCGCCGCAGGGACAGGGGACGCAGCTCGCGACGGTAGATCAGGACCTGCACGCCCGCCTCGCGCAGGCGCGGTAGCAGGCCGGCGACGAAGTTGCGTCCGCCGAAGCCGTCCACCATCGCCCTGACCGCCACCCCGCGCGCGGCCGCACGCTCGAGCGCGGCGGCAATGCGCCGTCCGGTGCGGTCATCGTCGAAGATGTAGCTCTGCAGGAAGATCTCGCGCGTGGCAGCGTCGATCGACGCTTCCAGCGCCGGGAAGTATTGCTCGCCGTTCTCCAGCAGCGCGACCGCGTTGCCGGCCAGGTACTGCATCAGGGCACGGGCTCCAGATCGGCGGTGAGCGCGGCGTGGTCCGAGATCTGCGCCCACGGCGCGCCGTAGTGCACCTGCGCCTGGCGCACGCGGAAGCCGCGCACGTAGATGCGGTCGAGGCGAAAGAAGGGCAGCGTGCTCGGAAAGCTGCGCGCCGGCCGCCCCTTGCCGCTGCCGAAGGCCTCGACCAGGCCGAGGCGGCGGCCGAGCAGCTCGTCGGCGCGGTTGCGCCAGTCGTTGAAGTCGCCGGCGATGATCAGCGGCGCGTTACCCGGGGCGAGCTGCTCCATGCGCTCGGCGAGCGCCTCCATCTGCCGTCGCCGGCTGCCCGCCATCAGGCCGAGGTGCACGCACACACAGTGCACCGGGCGGTCGAATTCGGGCAGTTGCACCTCGCAGTGCAGCAGACCGCGGCGCTCGAAGCGGTGGTCGGAGACGTCCTGGTTGGCAGTGCTCAGGATCAGGTGGCGGGACAGGATGGCGTTGCCGTGGTGGCCGTGGTCGTAGATCGCGTTGCCGCCATAGGCGGTCTGCTGCCACGCGTCCTCGGCGAGGAACTCGTGCTGCGGCAACTCGGGCCAGTCGGGATGGCGCGCCGTGTGGCGCACGTGCAGACCTTGCACCTCCTGCAGGAAGACGAGGTCGGCATCCAGGCTGCGCAGGCGATCGCGCAGCTCATGTACCACCATGCGGCGGTTGAACTGCGAGAAGCCCTTGTGGATGTTGTAGCTGCAGATCCTGAGCGCCATGGCCGCCGGACCTCGTGTGCGTCGGTCAGGAAACGGCGAGCATGCGGTCGAGCGCTATGCGGGCGAGTTCGGCCTCGTGCGCAGGCACCTTGATCTGGTTCACCACCTTGCCCTCGGCGAGGTTCTCGAGTGTCCACGCCAGGTGCTGCGGGTCGATGCGCTGCATGGTCGAGCACATGCACACGGTGGGCGCCATGAACTGCACGACCTTGCCCTGCGGCTTCATCTCCTCGGCGAGCCGGCTCACCAGGTTGAGCTCGGTGCCCACCAGCCAGTGCGTGTTGGGGGGGGCGTTGGTGATGGTGTTGAGGATGAATTCGGTGGAGCCGACGTAGTCGGACTTCTGGCACACCTCGAGCATGCTCTCGGGGTGGGAGATGACGAAGCCGTGCGGGTGCTTCTCGCGCCAGCGGTCGATGTGCACCGGCTGGAACATCTGGTGCACCGAGCAGTGGCCCTTCCACAGCAGGATCTTCGCCTTGCGGATCTGCTCGGGGGTGAGGCCGCCATACTCGAGGTCGGGGTCCCACACCACCATCTCGTCGAGCGGGATGCCCTTCTTGAAGCCGGTCCAGCGCCCGAGGTGCTGATCGGGGAAGAACAGCACCTTCTCGCGCCGGGAAAACGCCCAGTCGAGGATGGTCGGGGCGTTGGTCGAGGTGCACACGATGCCGCCATGCTCACCGCAGAAGGCCTTGAGGTCGGCCGCCGAGTTGATGTAGGTGACCGGGGTGATCACCTCGTCGGGCTTGTCGAGCACCTCGGCGAGCTCGCGCCAGCAGCGCTCGACCTTGGCCAGGCTCGCCATGTCGGCCATCGAACAGCCGGCCGCGAGGTCGGGCAGGATGGCGATCTGGCTGGGCTTGGACAGAATGTCGGCGACCTCGGCCATGAAGTGCACGCCGCAGAACACGATGAACTCGGCGTCGGTCTGCGAGGCCAGGCGGGCGAGCTTGAGCGAGTCACCGGTGAGGTCGGCGTGCTGGTAGACATCGGCACGCTGGTAGTGGTGGCAGAGCAGCACCGCGCGGTCGCCGAGGCGTGCGCGGGCGGCACGGATGCGCTCCTGCGCCTCGTTGTCGGCGAGCACGTTGAAGCGGTCGAAGCTGATGGTGGAGACTTGCATTGTTTCGGTATCCGGATCCGGTGGGGGCACTCCCCGGGTTACGGGCGTCGGACCCCGCATGTGGCCGCGGGTTCGACCGCGGCAGGCGGGGCCGGGTAAGGATTTGTTGCCGCTCAGCCCTGGTACCAGGGCAGGCCGGCGTGACGCCAGCCGCCGATGCGGTTGCGCTGGTTGTTGGCGTCGCGGTCGCCCTCGAAGCCTTCGAGCACGTTATAGCAGTTGGCATAGCCCGACGCACTGGCCAGGCGCGCGGCCGAATCCGAACGCGCCGCCGAGCGGCACAGGAAGAGGACCAGCGCCTCGGGGTCGACCTGATGCTTGAGCTGGGCGAGGAAGTTGGGGTTCTCCTGCATCGAGGGGTAGGACTTCCACTCGATCTCCACCGCACCGGGCACACGCCCAACCCAGTCGAGCTCGGCGCGCGTGCGCACATCCACCAGCTTGGCGCCGGGCGCGAGTTGCATCACCTGCCAGGTTTCGGCCGGCGTGAGCGCGCCCTGGTAGGGCAGCCCAAGGTTCTCTGCGCGTTCATGCGCAAGGGACAACAGGTCCGACAGGGTTCCCATGCGAACATCCGTCTAAAATGAAAGTTGGCCGAAGTATAACGCGTCCGTAGTGCCCCCCCATGCACCCCAATCGAGCCTCCAGTCCCCTCCCCGCCAGCGCTGCGCCACTCGGTGACGAGGCTGCGCGCGGCCGGGGTATCCAGCGTGCGACCCTGATCGCGATCGCGACCAACACCGTGCTCACGGTCGGCCAGATCGTCATCGGCCTGTTCGCCAACGCTTTCAGCCTGGTCGCCGATGCGGCCCACACGCTGTCCGACCTGGTCACGGACATGATGGTGCTGGTTGCCGGCCGCCGCGGCGCAGACCCGGCCGACACCGACCATCCCTATGGCCACGGCCGCATCGAGACCGCCACCACGCTGGTGCTCGGCGCCGTGCTGTCGGGCGTCGGCATCGGCTTTCTGTGGAGTTCGGGGGTGCGCCTGCAGAACATGAGCGCCCTGCCCGACCTCCACCCCGCCGCGCTGGTGATGGCTTTGATCACCCTGGTCGCCAAGGAAGGATTGTTCCGCTTCACGCTCGCCGCGTCACGCCGACTGCGCGCCCCCATGCTGGAAGCCAACGCCTGGCATGCGCGCTCCGACGCAGCGTCCTCGCTGGTGGTGGCCGCGGGCATCGGCGGCAGCCTGGCGGGCTATCCCTTCCTCGAGCCGCTGGCCGCGGCCGTCGTCGGCTTCCTGATCCTGCACATGGGCGTGAAGCTGGCGTGGAAATCGGTCGGCGAGCTGATCGACACCGGGTTGCCGGAAGAAGAGCTGCAGCGCCTGCGGCAGACGATCGAGACCACGCCGGGCGTGATCGGACTGCACGACATGCGCACGCGCCGCATGGCCGACCGCGTGCTGTGCGATGCGCACGTGCAGGTGGATCCGCGGCTCACGGTATCCGAAGGCCATCGGGTCTCGGACGCGGTGTACCTGCGCGTGCGCTCCGCCCACCCCGAGGTCCAGGACGTCCTGGTGCACATCGACCCCGAGGATGACGGCGAACTGCAGGCGGTACCGCCCGGCCCCCTCCCGGAGCGCGCCGAGATCCTTGCCCAGATGCGCGAGCTGCTCGGCCCCGGCGCGCCCGAGCCGAAGCGCGTGCAGCTGCACTACCTCGGCCAGCGCATCGAAGTGGAGATCGTCCTCCCCACGCACCTCGACCAGGGCGCACTCTCGGCCTTGCGTGCGCGTAAGCGCGAGTGGCTCGAAAGCCACCCGCACTATCGCAACATCCGCGTGTTCAGCGAGCTCGCACTTTAATGGTGCATGACCATCTGGGAATGCACCAAAACGGTGCTGACGCAGGGCGCCATAAGCACCGCTTTCGGGCATCCGCCCTTGTGGCACAATGAACTTCAGCTTCGAACTCACCTGGCACGCTTAGTGCTTTAGGGTCAGCACCCGAATCCGGCGCATCGACCGCAGGCCGCTGCTCCACCCGCTCAACGCAACAACGCCTCATCTCACCAGGAGTGAAAATGAACGCTCAAGACGTCATGAAGATGATCCAGGAAAACGAAGTGCGCTTCGTGGACCTGCGTTTCACCGATATTCGCGGCAAGGAACACCACGTCGGCCTGCCGGTTTCGGCCTTCGAGGAAGAGCATTTCGAGCACGGCCACCCCTTCGACGGCTCCTCGCTGGCGGGCTGGAAGGGTATCCAGGCCTCGGACATGATCCTGATGCCGGAACCCGCCACCGCCTACATCGACCCGTTCTTCGACGAGACCACGCTGGTCATCAGCTGCGACGTCATCGAGCCGTCCGACGGCAAGGGCTACGACCGCGACCCGCGCTCGATCGCCAAGCGCGCCGAGGCCTACCTGAAGAGCACCGGCATCGGCGACACCGCCTTCTTCGGCCCGGAGCCCGAGTTCTTCATCTTCGACTCGGTCGAGTGGTCGGTCGACATGTCGGGCGTGTATAGCAAGATCATCTCGGAAGAGGCCGCCTGGTCCACCGCCGACAAGTTCGAAGGCGGCAACACCGGCCACCGTCCGCGCGTCAAGGGCGGCTACTTCCCGGTGCCGCCGGTCGACAGCCTGAACGACGTGCGCGCCGCCATGGTGCTCGCGCTCGAGGCCTGCGGCGTGCCGGTCGAAGTGCACCACCACGAAGTGGCCAACGCCGGCCAGTGCGAGATCGGCACCCGCTTCAGCACGCTGACCCAGCGCGCCGACTGGACCCAGGTGCTCAAGTACATCGTGCACAACGTCGCGCACCAGTACGGCAAGACCGCCACCTTCATGCCCAAGCCCATCGTCGGCGACAACGGCTCCGGCATGCACGTGCACCAGTCGATCTGGAAGGACGGCCAGAACCTGTTCGCGGGCAACGGCTACGCCGGCCTGTCCGAGACCGCGCTGTACTACATCGGCGGCATCATCAAGCACGCCCGTGCGCTCAACGCGATCACCAACCCGGGCACCAACTCGTACAAGCGCCTGGTGCCGCACTACGAGGCCCCGACCAAGCTCGCCTACTCGGCCCGCAACCGTTCGGCCTCGATCCGCATCCCCTACGTCGCCAACCCGAAGGGCCGCCGCATCGAGGCACGCTTCCCGGATCCCCTGGCCAACCCCTACATGTGCTTCGCCGCGCTGATGATGGCGGGCCTGGACGGCATCCAGAACAAGATCCACCCGGGCGACCCGGCCGACAAGAACCTGTACGACCTGCCGCCGGAAGA
>JAGOEI010000084.1 GCA_017997795.1 Thauera sp.
CGACCGCGTTCACGCAGTCTTCCACCACCGCGTCCAGGCTCTTCGCCAGCCGGCCCTGGTTGACGTCGTGCTGGTACTGGCCGACGCCGATCGACTTGGGGTCGATCTTGACCAGCTCGGCGAGCGGATCCTGCAGACGACGGGCGATCGACACCGCGCCGCGCAGGCTCACGTCGACATCCGGGAATTCCTTCGCCGCCAGCTCGGACGCCGAATACACCGAGGCGCCGGCCTCCGACACCATCACCTTGGTGAGGCCGAGCTCGGGATGGCGCTGCATCAGCTCCGCCGCCAGCGCGTCGGTCTCGCGCGAGGCGGTGCCGTTGCCGATCGCGAGCAGCTCGGCTTTGTGCTTCTTTGCCAGCGCGGCGATGGCGGCGATCGAGGACTCGCGGTCACGGCGCGGCTCGAAGGGATACACGGTGGCGGTGTCGACCAGCTTGCCGGTGGCGTCCACCACCGCCACCTTCACGCCGGTGCGGATGCCCGGGTCGAGGCCGATGGTGGCGCGCGTGCCGGCGGGGGCGGCGAGCAGCAGGTCCTTGAGGTTGCGCGCGAAGACGCGGATCGCCTCTTCCTCGGCGCGCTCGCGCAGCTCGCTCATCAGCTCGAGCTCGAGGTGGATCGAGATCTTCACGCTCCACGCCCAGCGCGCGGTCTCGGCCAGCCAGCGGTCGGCCGGACGGCCCTGGTTGCGGATGCCGAAGCGCACCGCGATGCGGCCTTCGCAGGGATGCGGCGCGTCGGGATCGGCGCGGTCCACATCGAGCGTCAGGCGCAGCACGCCCTCGTTGCGCCCGCGCAGCAGCGCCAGCGCGCGGTGCGAGGGCATGGTGGCGATCGGCTCGGCGAAGTCGAACCAGTCGCGGAACTTCGCGCCCTCGGTCTCCTTGCCCTCGATCACCGCCGAGCGCACCTGGCCGTGATCGTGCAGGTACGCGCGCAGCTCGCCGAGCAGGGCGGCGTCTTCGGCGAAGTGCTCCATCAGGATCTGGCGCGCGCCGTCGAGCACCGCCTTGGTGTCGGCAAAGCCGGCCTCGGCATTCAGGTACTTTTCGGCCTCGACCTCGGGGGTCAGGTGCGGGTCGGCGAGCAGCGCTTCGGCGAGCGGGCCGATGCCGGCCTCGCGCGCGATCTGCGCCTTGGTGCGGCGCTTGGGCTTGTAGGGCAGGTAGAGGTCTTCGAGGCGCTGCTTGGTGTCGGCGTGTTCGACCTCGGCACGCAGCTCGGCGGTGAGCTTGCCCTGTTCCTCGATCGAGGCCAGCACGGTGGCGCGGCGGTCTTCGAGCTCGCGCAGGTAGCCCAGGCGCTCTTCCAGCGTGCGCAACTGGGTGTCGTCCAGGCCGCCGGTCACCTCCTTGCGGTAGCGGGCGATGAAGGGCACGGTGGCGCCGTCGTCGAGGAGCTGGACGGCGGCGATGACCTGGCGCGGCGGGACGCCAAGCTCGTCGGCGATGCGATATTCGATGGGAGGGAGCATGGGGATGAGGCGGTGTTGCAGAAAGGGAAGGGCGCGATAGTGCAACAGCCGGCGCGGGAAGAGCAACCCAGGGGCCGGGGCAGGGGCAGAGGGGCCGCGTAGGAGCGACGCCAGTCGCGATCGGGCGGTCGGGCGCGGACGGCGCGGATTTCCGGCGCCGTGATCGCGACTGGCGTCGCTCCTACAGGAGTCAGCGAGACAGGAGTCAGCGTGGCTTCGGCAGGTCGTGTAGGAGCGACGCCAGTCGCGATCGGACGGCGAGAGCGCGGATTTCTGGCGCGGAGATCGCGACTTGCGTCGCTCCTACAGAAGACCGCGCAGCTTCGGTGACTCGTGCAGGGGCGCGGCAGGTTCAGAGCGCAACCAGCGTCTGCCGTCCCCACCAGGTTTCGCCGGCGGGCACGCGCACCGGCTCGCGCGCGGCGGCGGCTTCGACGCAGAGCATGCGCCGGAAGCCGTCGTCGGGCAGGTCGGCGATTGCCGCGCTGCGCTCGACCCAGGGGTTCCACACCACCACATCCGGAAAGCCGTCGGCATTGATGCCCAGGCTACGGCTGTATTCGCGCAGCAGCAGCGGACGATTGACGTCGTGATAGACACGGTCGGTCTCGGCTTCGATCAGCACCACGTCGCCGCTGTCGCGCTTGATGCGGTTGGCGTCGGTCTTGTCGCGGCACTCGAAGCCGTGCAGGCCTTCGAGGCGGGATTCTTCCACTTCGCGCACGCCGATATAGGTGTGCAGCGCGGCGGTGAATTCCAGCGCCTGATCACCGGTATTGTCGATCTCCAGCTCGAGATCGAGCCGGCCATCCTCGATCAGGATGCCGAGCTCGGCGCTGAAGGAATGCGGCCACACTGCCCGGGTGGCCTCGTCGTCCGACAGCCCGAGGGTGAGCAGCGCGAAATCGTCCCCGGTGCGCTCGGTGAGCACTGTCCACGTGGCGGTGCGCGCGAAGCCGTGCGCCGGCAGGCTACCGAGGTCGGCGAACTGCGGAAAGCACACCGGAATGCCGCCGCGGATTGGCGTCTTGCCGTCGAAGACGGCCTTCGGACTCAGGTACAGCCGCTCTGCGCCACCGGGCGGCGTCCACGACAGCACCTGCGCGCCGTACAGGCTGACCACCGCCGCGGCCCCACCCTTGGTGCGCAAGCGCAGCGCGGGCAGGCCGTGGAAGTCGATGTGCTCGATCGTTGCCGCCATCGATCAGTCCTGCAGGGCGAGCACGCCCAGCTTGACCGAGCTGTCTTCCGGGTCGTTGCTGAGCACGAAGCCGAGCTTCTGCACGAACTTGAGCATGCGCTCGTTGTTGGCCAGGAACACGCCGTTCATGTACTGGATGCCACGGCTGCGCGCGGTCTCGATCAGCACGCCCATCAGCTTGCGGGCCAGGCCGCGGTGCTGCCAGTCGTCGGCCACCACCACCGCGAACTCGCAGGACTCACCGTCCGGGTTCACCGCGTAGCGGCACACGCCGATCTCCTGCTCGACGCCGTCGACGTCGAGCGTGGCGACGAAGGCCATCTCGCGGTCGTAGTCGATCTGGGTCAGGCGCGCGACCATCGCCGGCGGCAGCTCGCGCATCGTGTTCATGAAGCGGTAGTACTTGGTCTCGGCCGACAGCCTGCGCACGAAGTCGGCCTCGAGCTCGGCGTCCTCGGGCTTGATCGGGCGAATCGTCACCGTGGTGCCGTCGGGCACCGTCCACGTGCTGATCAGGTGCGACGGGTAGGGGTGGATCGCCATGTGGTCGTAGCGATCGGCCGTCGGCGACACGTTGTCCACGGTGATACTGGCATCGACCGCGACCACGCCGTCCTCGTCGACGATCAGCGGGTTGATCTCCATCGAGGTGATCCACGGCAACTCGCAGACCATCTCGGAGATGCGCAGCAGCACCAGTTCGAGCGCATTCATGTTCACTGCCGGCATGTTGCGGAATTCGCCGAGCCGGGTGGAAATGTGCGTGGAGCGGATCATGTCCGCCACCAGGTAGCTGTTGAGCGGGGGCAGCGCGACGGCGATGTCGCTGTTGGCCTCGACCTGGTTGCCGCCTTCACCAAAGGTGATCGCGGGGCCGAACACCGGATCGCGCTTGACGCCGACCACCAGTTCGCGGCCGTTGCGCTTCTGGATCATCGGTTCGATGGCGATGCCGTTGATGACGGCATCGGGCTGCACGCGCTTAACCTCGTCCAGGATCTCCTGGTAGGTCGAGCGCACCGCGGCCAGGCTGCGGATGTTCAGGCGCACGCCGCCGACGTCCGACTTGTGCACGATGTTGGGCGAGTCGATCTTCATCACGATCGGCAGGCCGATCTCGGCCGAGAGCACCATGGCTTCGGCCGCCGATCGCGCGACCACGGTCTGCGCGATCGGGATGCGGAAGGCCGCGAGCAGCGCCTTCGATTCCATCTCGTTGAGCTTCTTGCGGCGCTCGGACAGGGCCATCTCGATCACCAGGCGCGCGCTCTCGATCGAGGGCGGCGGCAGGTGCGACAGCGAGGCCGGCGTCTGCATCAGCAGCTTCTGGTTCTGGTAGTAGGCCGAGATGTGACTGAAGAGCTCGACCGCCGGCTCCGGGGTGCGGAAGTTGGGGATGCCGGCGAGGTTGAACTTCTGCCGCCCTTCCTTCACCAGTTCCTCGCCCATCCAGCAGGTCACGACCGGCTTGTCGGCGGTCTTCTCGAGTTCGATCACGGCCTCCGCAACGCCGGTGGGGTTGCTCATCGCCTGCGGGGTCAGCATCACCAGCACGCCGTCGACGTTGGGGCCCTCGAGCACCGCGCGCAGGGCTTTCTGGTAGCGCTCGGGGTCGGCGTCGCCGAGGATGTCGATCGGGTTGCCGTGCGACCAGCCCGAGGGCAGCACCGTGTTGAGCTTCTCCATCGTGCCTTCGGACAGCTCGGCGAGCGGGATGCCGATGTCGGAGGCGCGGTCGGCCGCCATGACGCCCGGTCCGCCGCCGTTGGTGATGATGGCGAGGCGGTTGCCGCGCGGACGGAAGTGCGAGAACAGCGCGTTGGCGGCGGCGAAGAGCTGGCCCATGTTGTACAGGCGGATCACGCCCGAACGCCGCAGCGCCGCGTCGAACACCGCGTCGTCACCCAGCGGCGCGCCGCTGTGCGACAGGATCGCGCGCGAGGCGTTGGGGTGGCGGCCGGCCTTGATCAGCAGCACCGGCTTCACGCGCGCGGCGCCGCGCAGCGCGCTCATGAAGCGGCGGGCGTCGCGGATGCCTTCGACGTAGAGGAAGATGCTCTCGGTGCGCGGGTCCGAGATCATGTATTCGAGCACTTCGCCGAAGTCGATGTCCGACGAGGAACCCAGCGACACCACGGTCGAGAAGCCGACGTTGTTCGGCTTGGCCCAGTCGAGGATGGCGGCGCACAGCGCGCCCGACTGCGAGATCAGGCCGATGCTGCCCTTGATCGCGGTGGCGTGGGCGAAGGTGGCATTGACGCCGAGCTGCGGGCGCATGATGCCCAGGCAGTTGGGGCCGAGCAGGCGGATGCGGTGGCGGTGGGCGGCTTCCATGACCTGGCGCTCGAGCAGCGCCCCGCGCGGGCCGGCTTCGGAAAAGCCCGAGGACAGCAGGATCGCCGCCTTGACGCCGGCGCGCCCGCAGGCATCGACGATGGCCGGCGCCTTTTCGGCACGGACGGCGATCACCACCAGGTCGAGGCGTTGCGGCACGTCCTCGACCGACTTGTAGCAGGTCACGCCATGCACCTTGTCGTGCTTGGGGTTGATGGCGAAGAGCTTGCCCTTGTAGCCGGCCTCGAGCATGTTGCGCATGAGCACGTTGCCGAGCGAGGCCTCGCGTTCGCTGGCGCCGATGATGCCGACGGAGCGCGGTTCCAGAAGCGGAGTGAGATAGTGCTTTTCTTTCATGATTGGAACCCGACTGGCTTGTTGAATTCGGTGTGTCCGGCAGGGCGCGGCTGCGCGCGTCGGCCTGCTGGATCAATTCGAAATTGTACTGCGCTGCACAATACACCTGTGCGCGGCGTGTTGCTTTTCCTCGACTGGATCACGACCTGGTGCGTCTGCATACGGTTGCCGATGGACTCAGTTTAATTCAGTGCCCGAGGACAAAGGAGAAGCGTGCGCCCGCGCCGGGCTCTGCGTCTACCCAGATGCGTCCGTCGTGACGGCCGATGATGCGCTGGATGGTGGCCAGGCCGATGCCGGTGCCCGGGAATTCGTGCTGCGCGTGCAGGCGCTGGAAGGGCTTGAAGAGCTTGTTGGCGTACACCATGTCGAAGCCGGCGCCGTTGTCCTCGACGCAGAACACCGTGCGCCCGCCTTCGCGCCGGGCGCCGAAGCGGATGCGCGCATCCGCGGTGCGCGCGGTGAACTTCCAGGCGTTGCGCAGCAGGTTGTCGAGCAGCACGTGCATCAGCGCCGGGTCGGCATTGACCACGAGGTCGCGGGTGATCTCGACCGCCACCGCGCGCTCGGGCTCCTCGGCGTGCAGTTCCCGGATCACGGCCTCGGCCAGTTGCGACAGATCGACCGTGTCGCGCCGCAGCGGTTGGCGGGTGACGGTAGCGAGGTCGATCATGGCGTCGATCAGGATCGCCATGCGTTCGGCGGCGCTGCGGATGCGCGCGAGCTGGCCGCGCTGGTGGACATCGAGGCGGTCGCCGGTTTCCTCGGCGAGGATGCGGGCGAAGCCGTCGATGGCGCGCAGGGGTGCGCGCAGGTCGTGTGAGACCGAGTACGAGAAGGCTTCGAGTTCGCCATTGGCGGCCTCGAGTTCGGCGGTGCGGGCGCGCACGCGGGCCTCGAGCTCCTGGTTGAGGTTGCGCAGGCTCAGTTCGGCGATCTTGCGCGACGAGATGTCGTCGAGCGTGCCGGCGACCCAGGCATCGCCGCCGGCCTTGTCGGTGACCCGCCGGCAGTCGACCCCGATCCAGCGGATCTCTCCGCCCAGCGTGCGCAGGCGCAGCTCGCCCGACCAGGCGTCGGTCTCGGTGTGCAGCAAGTCCCGCAAGGCGTCGCGGGCGCGTGCGCGGTCGTCGGGGTGGAGAAAATCGCACAGTGTGCGCAGGCGACTGTGCTCGATGGTGAAGCCCGAGAGCGCCGTCCAGTAGTCGTTCAGGAACACCAGCCGGCCTTCGCCATCGATCCGGAACAGCACCTGGTTCACCGAGTCGACCACCTCGACATAGGGCTGATGGGGCGCTTCGCCCGGTGTGGCGGCGTCGGCGCGGGACGCAGAGGCGGGAGGCGAGGGCGCGGTGTTTACGGCCGGGGTGAGCACTGCCGCTGTCGTTGTCGCTTGCGCCGGTGCTGCGCCGGGCCGCGACTGCGTTCGGCGCGAGGCCAGCAGATAACCTGCAAGCAGACCAACGAGCAAGGATGCGACGGCGACGAGCGTCATCTGGCCGCCGTCACCCGCCGCGACCGCCGCCGGGGCCGCCAGCGCTGACCGCGGCGATACGAGCAGCAAACCCACCGCGACGAGCCGGCGGCGCGCGTTTGAAGGTGACACGGATCGCTGCAGAAGTCGTTTCACGAAGGCACGTATGAGGTGTCCTGGAAACCGGTGACGGGGAGGCCCCGGCGCTGGGTGCCCCTGTATAGCACAGTTCGTTGCAGCCCGGCCCGGGCAGTCCGAATAGAATGGCGGGGCTGTGTCACAGGGCGCGTAGGCGAATACGACCCACGCGCCATCCTGCGGCCGTATGCGCCGCGGCCCCATCGATGAGGTCCCGCCGGATGTCCGAAAACTTGCCCACGCCGGGCGTCGCAATACTTCATCCCCCCGATGTGCCGCATGCGGGGCTGTCTCCACCGTCGCCCTGGCTGGTGCGCTTTGCCGCGCTGATCGCGCCGGGTGCCAGGGTGCTCGACTACGCCTGCGGCAGCGGTCGCCATGCGCGCTGGCTGGCCGCGCGCGGGATGCAGGTCGACGCGGTCGATCGCGACCGTGCCGCGCTCGATCGACTGCAGGGCGTGACCGGCGTGCGGGCGCGCGAGCTCGAGCTCGAAGGCGACGACTGGCCGCTCGCAGGCGAGTCCTATGCTGCGGTGGTGGTCACCAATTACCTCTACCGCCCACGCTTCGACGCCCTGCTCGCGCTGCTGCCACCGGGTGGCGTGCTGATCTACGAGACCTTCATGGTCGGCAACGAGCGCTTCGGCAAGCCCTCCAGCCCCGCCTTCCTGCTCCAGCCCGGCGAGCTGCTCGCGCGCCTGCAGGGCGAATGGACGGTGGTCGCCTTCGAGCAGGGCGAGGTCGCGGCGCCGCGACCGGCCGTCGTGCAGCGCGTATGCGCGCTCAGGGGCAGCACGACCTGCCGGCTGCCGTGATCGTGTGCACCGGTCCGCGCCGCTGAGCTTGGGCGCAGCGTTTCGGCGCTGATCTTCGTCCCTGACCGGTATTCAGGCTGCGTCTGTTGCGTCCGTGGTCGAGCGCTCGAGCGCGAGCACGTCGGCAGCCAGGCGCCGGATCCCCGCCTCGCTCAGGTCCTCGGTGGCGACGTGCGGCGCCGTGCCGAAGCCGGCGTAGTTGCCGTTCTGCGAGCGCCGGTAGAGCGGGTCGTAGTGCTGGTCGATGAGCTCGCCGAAGAGTTCGGGCAGCGCGCGACTGGCGGCAAGCGCGTGCCAGCGCTCGAGCGTCTCGCGGCTCTGGTGTTCGCGCAGGCGGTGCAGGTTGGCCTGCAGCGTGGCGATGTCGTCACCCAGATAGGCGTAGTCGCGCACCAGGAAGTCGAGGCGGGCGTCGCGGCTGGCGTCGATCATCACGCAGGGCGCGCGCCGCATGGCCATGATCAGCGGCTCGGGCACGAAGGTGAGGCCGATCTTGCGGCTCTCGGCCTCGACATACACCGGGCGAGCGGGGTCGAGCGCCTGCATGCGCGCGCACAGCGTGGTCTCGAAGTGCTTCTGCGCCGGCTGCGGGCGGTCGGGCAGGCCGCCGAGCACCGAGCCCTTGTGGGCGGCCAGGTCTTCCAGATCCAGCGTCTGCGCGCCAAGGCTGGCGAGCGCTTCGAGCACGCGCGTCTTGGCGCTGCCGGTGGGGCCGCAGACGATGCGCAGGTCAAGCGCCGGTGTGATGCGCTCGATCTCGGCGATCACGTGATGGCGAAAGGCCTTGTAGCCGCCTTCGAGCTGGCAGGCATCCCAGCCCACCATGCGCAGCCAGGTGGTGAACGAGCCGCTGCGCTGGCCGCCACGCCAGCAGTAGATGAGCGGGCGCCAGTTCTTCGGCTTGTCCTGCAGCGCGGCGAGCATGTGGCGCGAGATGTTCGCCGCCACCAGCGCGCCACCCAGCCGGCGCGCGTCGAAGGCCGACTGCTGCTTGTACATGGTGCCGACGATGATGCGCTCTTCGTTGTCGAGCACCGGCAGGTTGATCGCGCCGGGGATGTGGTCCTCGGCGAACTCGGCGGGCGTGCGCGCGTCGATGATCTCGTCAAAGCCGGATAGCTGTGCTACGGTCGCGACGCCTTTTTGCATAGTGTTGACACGACGCGCGGCGCCAACTTGCGCCGCGTGTCGCTTTTCTCCCTCGGAAACATGAACGAAATCAGACTGACCGAATTCTCCCACGGCGGCGGCTGCGGCTGCAAAATCGCGCCGGCCGTGCTCTCCGAACTGCTCGCCACAATGCCCGCCGGCCTGCTGCCGCCCGAGCTGCTGGTGGGCACCGACACCGCCGACGACGCCGCGGTGTACAAGCTCAACGAGCGCCAGGCCATCGTCGCCACCACCGACTTCTTCACCCCGATCGTCGACAATCCGCGCGACTTCGGCCGCATCGC
>JAGOEI010000085.1 GCA_017997795.1 Thauera sp.
CATCGGCCGCTCGGCGAAGGCCGGAGCGGCGCAAAAGGCGAACAGAGAGGCCAGCACGATCGGGCGCAGCCCGGACTTGCGATGAGACATGACGATTCCTTTTCAGGGAGAGGTGGACAAAGAAGGGCCGCCCACACGAGCGGCCCGAAAGGGATGAGGGACCCCCGACGACCGGGCCCAGAGACGGCAACGCGCCATGATCCGCGCTGTCGATGCGGCGGGAGCGCCGGCCGTTCGCGCGCGGACGTGCCGGGCCGCGCCCAGGGGACGTCTTACCTGACGACCTGGCCGGAGACGGAGAGGTAGGCGCGGCCGTGCTTGAGCACCGCATCACGGTCGAGCTTCTCGGAAGCGAGGTGCACCTCTTCGAGCGTGCCGGCGAGTGCGCTCATCTCCTCGTTGATCTTCTCGAGGGCGTTCTCGAGCGTGTAGGTGAGCTGGTGCACCTCGGCCATGTCGGCGTCGGTGAGCTTGCCGTCGAGGATCGCCTTCAGCTTGAGGTTGTACTCGTTGAAGTTGGCGACCGCCTGCGCGAGGGTCGCGGAAGGCTTGCCCTCGAAGTGGGCACCCCGCTCGCCCGCCCCCGACGCCCACGCGGGCGTGGAAAGCGGGACGAGGGCGAGCGTGGCGGCGAGGATCAGGCTTTTCATGGGATTTCCTTGTAGTCGGTTGCGGCTCCGATGCGGCGACGCGCCAGCGTCAGGGGACGTTCGGAAGCAGTTTGAAAAACGCAACAGAAATGACAACCGTTATCATTTGATAAATGTCAATGCGGTCTGGATTGCCGCGAATGAGGGCCTACTTCGCGCGTCGCGGACATCCCTTGCAGGGCTTGTCCTTCTTGCAGCATTTCTTGCTCATCCTTGCCTCCTCGTCGATGCTCGGGATGTCATGACTTCAGCCTCAATGCAGTACGCCACCGGCGCGCCCCTCGGACGCGGCCTCGCCGAGCAGCGCATAGGCCTGCCAGTCGCCCACCAGCCGCTCCGCACACTCGCGCACGCACGCGGAAATGCGGGGATCGCGACCGATCATGTCGAAATGGCGCGCAATGGCCTGCGCAAGCGCCGGCGATCGCCTCGCCGGAAAGCGCGACAGCATCTGCAGCACCGCCGCCAGCGCGAGCTCAGGGTGCGTGTCGTACTCGGCGCCCTCGGCCGACGGTCCGGCGGGCCGACTTGCAAACACGTTCGTGCTCACAGCCGCACCGCGTAGTACTCGACGACCTGCTGCACATCGACCGGGAACGGCACCTCATCGGGCGAAGGCGTCCGCGTCACCGTCACCACCACCGCGGCTTCG
Source organism: Thauera sp. (assembly GCA_017997795.1). GTDB lineage: Bacteria > Pseudomonadota > Gammaproteobacteria > Burkholderiales > Rhodocyclaceae > Thauera. The sequence continues at coordinate 1,303 of JAGOEI010000085.1, forward strand.
TCGAAAGCCAGCCACTCGGGACGGCTCAGGGCCGGCTCGGCGAGGGCTTCGGCGACGACCGGAATGCTGCGCGCGCGCTCGGTGAGCTGGATGCGATCGCCAGGTCGTACCCGAATCGAGGGAATGTTCACCGCCCGCCCGTTGAGCAGCACGTGCTTGTGACGTACGAGTTGGCGCGCCGCCACGGTGGTGGGGGCGAAGCCGGCGCGAAACACGAAGTTGTCGAGGCGGCGCTCAAGCAGCTCGAGCAGCTTGTCGCCGGTCGGGCCGCGGTCGCGCTTGGCCTCGCGGAACAGGCGCTGGATCTGGCGCTCGGTGAGGCCGTAGTTGAAGCGCAGCTTCTGCTTCTCGATCAGCTGCACGCCGAAGCCGGATTTGCGCTTCGGACGTTGGCCGTGCTGGCCGGGCGGGTAGTTGCGCTCACCCAGTGGTTTGCGCGACAGGCCAGGCAGCTCGGTGCCCAGCGCACGCATCACTTTCAGGCGAGGGCCGGTGTAACGGGACAAGGTGTTCTCCTTCGATCAATTCGGAAATGAAATGCTGGCGGCGCAGGCCCGCGAAGAGCGCGAGCGAGGCCGATTCGAAATCGGGGACAGCCCCGCCAGACCGGGCTGAGGCAGGGGCGACGGATGGGAAATCACCCGATCGAGTTGTTCGCACGATGTCATCAACTCCTGATCCATGCCGTCGACGTCGAGCCGACGCAGCAACAAGCCCGCCTGGTACGCAGCGCGCGGACAGCCGGTATCGAGATAGCGCGACACGTGGGCAATCACGCCGGCGAGCAGGCGGGTCTGCTCCATGCTTGTGGTCGGGCTCATGACAATCTCCGTTTTGCGAATGGTTCTCACTATTATTTAAAGAACCCAAGCATGTCAAGCTTTTCAACACCCTTCCAACGGGCACAACGACAGGCGCCCTGAATCGCGCGCAACCAACGGGGCTTTTGAGCTAAATCAGTAAACGACAAAATGCGATCGATTATCATTTGTCGAACATCCTGCCTGCGGACACCCGATCTTCATGGACTGCGCACCTTCGCTTTCCCCCGCCACCGCGCTTCGCACCCTGGCCCTCGTCGGCCACCCCAACGTCGGCAAGTCGGTGCTGTTCCATCGCCTCACCGGCACCTACGTCACGGTGTCCAACTACCCCGGCACCACGGTCGAGGTGTCGCGCGCCACGCCGCGCTTCGACCGCGAGGCCTCGCTGCTCGACACCCCGGGCGTGCTCGCCCTGCCCTCGCGCAGCGACGACGAGCGCGCCACCATGCGCGCGCTGCTCAATGAGGACATGCGCACGCTGATCCAGGTCGGCGACGCCAAGAACCTGCGCCGCACGCTCAACCTCACCGCGCTTCTGGCCGAGCTGGGCGTGCCGATGGTGATGGCGCTCAACATGACCGACGAGGCCAAGGCGCGCGGGGTCACGGTGGATGCCGGCGCACTGGCCGAGGCACTCGGTGTCCCGGTGGTGGCGACGGTGGCGACCGGCGGCGAAGGGGTCGCGGCGCTCACCGACGCGCTGGCGCACGCCGCCGTGCCCGCGCCGCTGCTGCGCTACGACCCGGTGCTCGAGCGCGACATCGCCCGCGTCGAGCAGCTCATCCTCGCCAACTGCCCGCACCCGCGCCTGGCGGCACGCGGCCTGGCCATCCTCGCCATCGGGCGCGACCAGGAGGTCGCCGACTGGCTCGCCGCCCAGCCCGGCAGCGCCGAGCTGCGAGCTGCGCTCGCCGAACTCACCGCACCAACCGGCCGCGACACCCTGCCAGCGCGCCTCGCGCGCGAACGCGGCGGCGCCGCCGAGGCGCTCGCGCGCACCGTCACCCAGCAGGCCGCCGGCAAGGACCGCACGCTGTCGATGCTGCTCGGGCGCACCGCGGTGCACAGGCTGTGGGGCTGGCCGATGCTGCTCGGCGTGCTGTATCTGGTGTATCTCTTCGTCGGCGACTTCGGCGCCAGCACGCTGGTCGGATTGCTGGAAGAAGACTTCTTCGGCGAGGTGCTCAACCCGGCGGTCACCGACTTCGTGCGCGCTCACATCGCCACGCCGTGGCTGGCCGACCTCTTCGTCGGCGAGTACGGCCTATGGACCATGGGCATGACCTACGCGCTGGCGCTGATCCTGCCCATCGTCACCACCTTCTTCCTCGCCTTCGGCGTGCTGGAGGATTCGGGCTACTTCTCGCGTCTGTCGGTGATCGCCAACCGCATGTTCGCCGCGATCGGGCTCAACGGCCGCGCGGTGCTGCCGATGGTGCTCGGCCTGGGCTGCGTGACCATGGCCACGCTCACCACCCGCATCCTGCACACCCCGCGCGAGCGCCTGATCACCATCTACCTGATGGCGCTGGCGATCCCGTGCTCGGCGCAGCTCGGCGTGGTGCTCGGCCTCTTGGGCGGCATCTCGTTTGCGGCGACGGTGATCTGGGTCGCGTGCATCGTCGGCGTGCTGCTCTTTACCGGCTGGCTGGCGAGCAAGGTCGTGCCCGGCCGACGCGTGCCGCTGATCACCGAGCTGCCGCCGATGCGCATGCCGGTGCTGGGCAATGTGCTCAAGAAGACCGGCGGACGCTTGAAGTGGTACCTGATCGAGGTCATCCCGCTGTTCCTCATCGGCACGCTGATCATGTTCGGGCTCGATCGCAGCGGCGCGCTGCCGTGGATCATCGAGGCGGGCAAGCCGCTGGTGGTGGACTGGCTCGGGCTGCCGCCGGAGGCGAGCGCCGCCTTCGTGATGGGCTTCCTGCGCCGCGACTTCGGTGCCAGCGGCCTCTTTGCGCTGCAGGCCGAGCTGTCGATGGTGCAGGCGGTGGTGGGCATGGTCACGATCACGCTGTTCGTGCCCTGCATCGCCAGCCTGATGATGATCGTCAAGGAACAGGGCATGAAGGTCGCCGCGCTGATGCTGGCGATGATCATCCCCACCGCCTTCTTCGTCGGCGGCGTGCTCAACCACGGCCTGCGGCTGATCTTCTGACAAGGGGTGCAGCATGAACGCCACCAGTAATCCGCCCCATGAACGCATCCGCCTCACCGGTACGCCGGTGGGCCGCATGGTGCGCATCACCGATTTCGGCGACGAGATCGACCCGCTGCAGCGCGAGCAGCTCCACGCCTATGGGCTGTCGGCCGCGCACGCGGTCAAGGTGCTGCAGCAGACGCCGATGACGGTGCTGCTGTGCGAGCACGTGGAGCTGGCCATCGAGCACGCCGTCGCCCGCCACATCTGGGCCGAGCCGGCTTGAGACCGCAACGCGGCCCTTGCGCGCGCTACTGTGCTGTGGGAGCAACTGCCTCCAGGAGCGACCTCCGCTTCAGCCCCAGCTCACCGTCGCCGCCAGCAGGTAGCCGGCGCCATACACGGTCTTGATGAACTTGCCGCTGTGCCCGCCCTGCTCGAAGCGCTTGCGCAGGCGCGACACGCGCAGGTCGATGCTGCGGTCGAGCGCGCACACGTCGCGCCCGGCGAGCAGTTGTTCGCGCGACAGGATCTGGTTGGGGCGCTCGAGGAAGGCGATCAGCAGTTGCGATTCCGCCAGGCTGAGCGTGTCCTCCTCGCCCTCCGGCGAGATCAGCCGGTGGGTGGCGCGCTCGAAGCGCCAGCCGACGAAGTGGGCGATGCCCGGCGGCTCGGCGTCGGCGGCAGGTTCGGGCTGGTAGCGGCGCAGGATGCTGCGCACGCGGGCGATGAGTTCGCGCGGCTCGAAGGGCTTGACCACGTAATCGTCGGCCCCCAGCTCCAGGCCCATCACGCGGTCGTGGGTGTCGTCACGGCCGGTGGCGATCAACAGGCCGAAGCGGTAGCGGCTGCGCAGTTGCTGCAGCACCTCCATGCCGTCCATGTCGGGCAGGCCGAGGTCGAGGATGGCGACGTCGGGCACCTGCACGCGCAACTGGCGCAGGAAGTCGCCACCGGTCGAGAACGCCGCATGACGGTAGCCGAAACGCTCGAGCGTGGCGGTGATCAGCCGCGACACCGCGGCATCGTCCTCGACGACATGAATCAGCGCCTGGGGCTTGTCGCTCAAATCCCTGTCTCCACGCAATGGATCCGGCGCAGGGACGCGCCGGCATTCACGCGATCGCAGCGTGCAAGGCCTCGAGCAGAAGCTCCTGGGTGAAGGGCTTGGCAAGCACCGGCAGCGCGCTGTCCTCGAGGCCGGTCGCGGCCTTGTCGGCGTAGCCGCTCATCAGCACCACCGGCAGTTCGGGGCGGAAGCGGCGCACGAAGCGCGCCAGCGCACGCCCGTCCATGCCTCCCGGCATCACGATGTCCGACAGCACGATTGCGATCGCGGGGATATTCTCGACCATGTCGGCGGCTTCGTGGCCACTTTCAGCCTCGAGCACCGCACAGCCGAGCGCCGAGAGCTGCTTGCGCACCACGTCGCGCACCTTGTCGTCGTCCTCGACCAGCAGCACCAGGCGGCCTTCGAGCGGGCGAAGCCGGGCGCCGGACGCAAGGAGTGCGGGCTCGCCCGCGGCCGCCGCGCGCGGCGCCTGCGGCAGCAGCAGCGACACCGTGGTGCCCACCGCCTGCCGGCTGCGAATGCGCACGCCGCCGCCCGACTGCTTGATGAAGCCATACACCATCGCCATGCCCAGCCCGCTGCCGAGGCCGAATTTCTTGGTGGTGAAGAAGGGCTCGAACACGCGCGCGAGCGTCGCACCGTCCATGCCGGTGCCGTTGTCCGCCACGGTGATCTGCACGTAGCAGCCCGGCGGCAGCTCGAGGTCGGCCGCCGCCGCGCCCTCGATACATTCGAGCGAGCACTCGATGCGCAGCTCGCCGCCGTTGGGCATCGCGTCACGCGCATTGAGGGCGAGGTTGAGCAGCGCGCTTTCGAGCTGGTTGGGATCGACCAGCGCGCGCAGGTCGACGTCGCGCGAAGCGGTCGACACCGTGATCGTGCTCGGCAGCGAGCGCCGGATCATGCGCGCCATGTCGAGCACCAGCTCATTGACCTCGACCACCACCGGCGCGATCGGCTGCTGGCGCGAAAACGCGAGCAGGCGCCGGATCAGCCCCGCGCCGCCCTCGGCCGCCGCCAGCGCCGGCTCGACGTATTCCGCCACCGCGGGGTGGTCGCCGAGCGCATCGACCAGGCCCTGCAGATTGCCCATCACCACGGTGAGCATGTTGTTGAAGTCGTGCGCCAGCCCGCCGGTGAGCTGGCCGATCGCCTCCATCTTCTGCGCCTGTGCGAGTGCGCCCTGGGTGCGGCGCTGCTCGGTGATGTCGACCGCGTGCACGTAGCAACCGATCACCTCGCCGTCCGGGCCGAAGTCGGGCACCAGCGTGCTGCGGGTAAACAAGGTCTCACCGCCCGGCCCCGGCATGCTGTATTCGTAGATCACCTCTTCGCCAGCGAGCGCGCGCCGCACCTTGTCCTCGACCTGGGCGAACACGTGCGGACCGATGACCTCGAGGATCGGGCGGTCCTTCATGCCCTCGCTGCTTGTCCCGAACCACTGCGCATAGCGCCGGTTGCCATAGCGGAACACCCAGTCGCGATCGAAATAGCCGACGTGTGCGGGAATGGTGTCGGTGATCTGGCGCAGGCGCAGTTCGCTGTGACTCAGCGTCCCCCGCCCCGACGATGACTGATCCTCACTCATTTCCCTGCACGCGCCTCCATGGGGGACATCCTTTGCGCCCCCTGCGGACAGGGGGAACGAAGCATTCTAGAGTCAGCGCCCCGCCCGGCAAGACCCGGACAAGATTCAGTACATTCCGACGAAATTGCCGACAAGATTTTTTGCCATTCTCCATACCTGACGGTATGGATGTCCGGACCTCGCCCAGCCATCCAGCCAGATCGCCAACCGTTGCAGAAATGGGAGTGGAGAAGGATGTCGAAAACCGCATACGAACAAGGTCTGGACAAGAATCCGGCCAACTATGTGCCGCTGTCGCCGCTGAGCTTCATCGAGCGCACCGCGATGGTGTACCCCACGCGCACCAGCGTCGTGCATGGCACCCACAGCTACACCTGGAGCGAAACCTACGCCCGCTGCCGCCGCCTGGCGAGCGCGCTGGTGGCCCACGGCATCGGCAAGGGCGACACGGTCGCCGTGATGCTGCCCAACGTGCCGTCGATGTTCGAAGCGCACTTCGGCGTGCCGATGACCGGCGCGGTGCTCAACACGCTCAACACCCGCCTCGACGTCGAAGCCATCGCCTTCATGCTCAAGCACGGCGAGGCCAAGGTGCTGATCACCGACCCCGAGTTCGCCGCCGTGGTCCGCCCCGCGCTCGAGCTGCTCGAGGGCGACAAGCCGCTGGTCATCGACGCCCTCGATGACGAATACCCCGGCACCGAGCGCGTGGGCACGCTGCTGTACGAGGACTTCCTCGCCGGCGGCAACCCCGACTTCCAGTGGCACCTGCCCGCCGACGAGTGGGACGCGATCGCGCTCAACTACACCTCCGGCACCACCGGCAACCCGAAGGGCGTGGTCTACCACCACCGCGGCGCGTATCTGAACGCCGCCTCCAACATCATCAGCTGGGGCATGCCGCAGCACTCGTCCTACCTGTGGACGCTGCCGATGTTCCACTGCAACGGCTGGTGCTTCCCGTGGACCATGGCGGCCAACGCCGGCATCAACGTCTGCCTGCGCAAGGTCGACCCGGCGCTGATCTACGAGCTGATCCGCCGCCACAAGGTCACCCACATGTGCGGCGCGCCGATCGTCTACGGCATGCTGATCAACGCCCCCGACGGCCTGCGTGCCGGCATCGAGCACAGCGTGTCCGGCCTCATCGCCGGCGCCGCGCCCCCGGCCGCGATCATCGAGGGCGCAGAGAAGATCGGCTTCGACATCACCCACGTCTATGGCCTGACCGAAACCTACGGCCCGGCCTCGGTGTGCGCCAAGCACCCCGAGTGGGACGCGCTGCCGATCGACCGCCGCGCCGAGCGCAACGGCCGCCAGGGCGTGCGCTACCACATGCAGGAAGCGATCACCGTGCTCGACCCGGTGACGATGGAGCCGGTGCCCGCCGACGGCGAGACCATGGGCGAGATCATGTTCCGCGGCAACCTGGTGATGAAGGGCTACCTCAAGAACGAGAAGGCCACCAACGAAGCCTTCGCCGGCGGCTGGTTCCACACCGGCGACCTGGCGGTGATGCACCCGGACGGCTACGTCAAGATCAAGGACCGCTCCAAGGACGTGATCATCTCCGGCGGCGAGAACATCTCCTCGCTGGAAGTCGAAGAGGTGCTGTATCGCCACCCCGCGGTGATGACCGCCGCCGTGGTCGCCCGCCCCGACGCCAAGTGGGGTGAAGTGCCCGCCGCCTACATCGAGGTCAAGGAAGGCGCCGGCGTCACCGCCGACGACATCATCGCCCACTGCCGCGAACACCTCGCGCGCTACAAGGTGCCCAAGCACATCGAGTTCTGCGTCCTGCCCAAGACCTCGACCGGCAAGATCCAGAAGTTCGCGCTGCGCGAGATGGCCAAGTCCGCCTCGGCCATCGAGTAAGCCAATCGGGGCAGCCAGATCAACGGGGGCGGACGCCGTTGATCCTGGCGCACCACTACTGCATCGAAGTTTCATAACGACAATCAAGGAAGACAACACATGCTGATCCAGCGCGAACACGGCGCCGAGCACCCGTACTGGCCGCTCGGCCCATTCAAGGTCCGCCTGCCCTTCATCCATTACCGCTGGGAATTCCCGGAGATGATGCAGGGCTTGTTCATGTTCGTCGTCAGCCTGGCGATGATCCCCCTGCTGCAGAAGTACCTCGGCATGCCCTACGAGGCCGCGCTCGCTGGTTGCGTGATCGCAGGTATCGGCTACCTGCTGCCGGCCCTGCTTGGCGTACCCCTGGTGCCAGGCTGGATCACACCCGCCATCCCGGTCGTGCTGCTGTATCTGCAGAACTTCGAACCCGGACCGGAGGCGGTCAAGGCGATGTTCGC
>JAGOEI010000340.1 GCA_017997795.1 Thauera sp.
CCCAAGGCCGACATCGAGGCGCTCGCCCTGGCCTCGGAAGCCGCGCAGAAGTTCATGGAAGGCAGGCCGGCGAAGAAGGTCGTCGTCGTGCCCGGTCGTCTGGTCAACATCGTCGCCTGAGGAAGTCGCGCATGTCTGTCCGTACCCCGATCACCGAGGCCGGCCACGCCGGCATGCGCGCATCCCGCTCCCACGCCGACGACACCCCGAGCGGGCGGCGCGCAGCCGAGGCCGCAGCGGCTGGGCTGGCTACGCCTTCGCGCCGCCGCCTGCTGCTCGCCGGTGGCGGGCTCGCGGCGCTGCTGGTGTCGGGCTGCGGGTTCCGCCTGCGCGGGCCGCAGGCGCTCGACTTTGCCACGGTGCACATCAACACCCCGCCCGAAACCGAGCTCGGCGCCCAGCTCCGCCGCCAGATCGCCACCAGCGGCACCACCACCGTGACCGAAGACGCCGAGCAGGCCGAGGCGCGTTTGCAGATCCTCTCCAACAACCGCGGCCGCGAGATCCTGAGCCTGACCGGCGCCGGCAAGGTGCGCGAATACCAGCTCACCCAGTCCCTGCGCTTCCAGTTGCTCGACAAGGCCGGCAAGCCGCTGATCCCGCCCACCAGCCTCTCGGCGCGGCGCGAATACACCTTCGACGACTCGCAGGTGCTGGGCAAGGAGCAGGAAGAGAACCTGCTCTATCGCGACATGCAGGCTGATCTGGTGCAACAGATGATGCGTCGCCTGGCCGCGGCACGCCGCGCCGGTTGAGCCGCAGGTGAATGTGATGTCGCTACCGGGAACGCGGACACGCCACGGCGTTCGCTCACGGCGGCGCACTGACGCCGGCACAGCCGACCTGCCATAGCACCGCGCCCATGAACCTGCGCCCCGACCAGCTCGCCGCCCAGTTCGAACGCCCGCTCGCGCCCCTGTGGCTGCTGCATGGCAACGAGCCGCTGCTGGTGCTCGAGGCGGCCGATGCGATTCGCGCCGCGGCACGCCGCCAGGGCTTTGAAGAGCGCGAGACCCTGGTCGTCGGCCAGGGCTTCAAGTGGGACGCGCTGACGCTGGCCGCCGGCAACATGTCGCTGTTCGGCGGCGCCAAGCTCATCGACCTGCGCATCCCCACCGGCAAGCCGGGCCGCGATGGCGGCGACGCCCTGCAACGCTACATCGCCAACCTGCCGGCGCAGACGCTGACCCTGATCACCCTGCCCGAAGTCGACTGGGTGACGCGCAAGACCGTCTGGTTCAAGGCGCTGGCCGACGCCGCGGTGACGCTCGAGCTCAACGCCCCCGAGCGCGAGCGCCTGCCCGAGTGGGTCGGCCGCCGGCTCGCCGCGCAAAAGCAGTCCGCGCCACCCGAGGCGCTCGCCTTCATCGCCGATCACGTCGAAGGCAACCTGCTCGCCGCCCACCAGGAGATCCTCAAGCTCGGCCTGCTCCACGGCGAAGGCGCGCTGACGCTCGAACAGATCCAGGACGCGGTGCTCAACGTCGCCCGCTACGACATCGACAAGCTGCGCCAGGCGGTGATCGAGGGCGACCCGGCACGCTGCGCCCGCCTGCTCGAGGGCCTCAGGGGCGAAGGCGCGGCGCCGCCGCTGGTGCTGTGGGCGCTCGCCAACGAGACGCGCAGCCTCGCCAACCTGTGCGCCGGCCGCGACGCCGGCCAGCCGCTGCCGGCGCTGTTCAAGGCCGAACGCATCTTCGAGCCGCGCCGCCAGCAAGCCATCGGCCGCGCCCTCGGCCGCCTGACCCAGGGCGGCCTGCGCGCCGCGCTGATGCACGCTGCCCGCATCGACCGCATGATCAAGGGCCTCACCGCCGGCGACGTGTGGGACGAATTCCTGCAGCTCGCGCTGCGGCTGGCGCGCCGAGGCTGATCCCCTGCCGGTTCCATCGGTGCCGCTTTCGATGCTTTAATGCCGGTCTATCCGCACCGCAGCAACGGTGCGCCGAACATCGCCCGGAATCACCCCGAATGGACATCCAGCACTACATGCAGACCCTGGGCCGCCAGGCCCGCGCCGCCTCGCGCGTGCTCGCCGCCGCCTCCACCGCGGCCAAGAACGCCGCGCTGCTCGCGATGGCCGCCGAGATCCGCGCGCGCCGCGCCGAGCTGCTCGCCGCCAACGCCCAGGACCTCGACGCGGCACGCGCCGCCGGCCTGGAGCCGGCCCTGATCGACCGCCTGACGCTGGACGAGAAGGGCGTCGAGGCCATGGCCGCCGGCCTCGAGCAGGTCGCCGCCCTGCCCGACCCGGTGGGCGAGATGAGCGACATCAAGCGCCGCCCCTCCGGCATCGCGCTCGGCAAGATGCGCGTGCCGCTGGGCGTGATCGGCATCATCTACGAGGCCCGCCCCAACGTCACCGCCGACGCTGCAGCGCTATGCCTCAAGTCGGGCAACGCCGCGATCCTGCGCGGCGGCAAGGAGGCGATCAACGCCAACCGCGCCATCGCCGCCTGCGTGCGCGCCGGCCTCGTCCAGGCCGGCCTGCCCGAGCACGCCGTGCAGGTGGTCGAGACCACCGATCGCGAGGCCGTGGGCGCGCTGATCACCATGCCCGAGTACGTGGACGTGATCGTGCCGCG
>JAGOEI010000341.1 GCA_017997795.1 Thauera sp.
CACACCGACACCGGCAGGCCGTAGCGCGCGCCGGTGGCGATGGTGCCGGCGATGAGCTTGAGTACCGCCGGGTGCAGCGGGTCGTAGAGGTGCACCACGGCTTCGTCCGAACGGTCGATGGCGAGCGTGTACTGGATCAGGTCGTTGGTGCCGATCGACAGGAAGGCCAGGCGGCGGATGAACATGCCGAGCGACAGCGCGGCGGCGGGGATCTCGATCATGCCGCCGATGTGCACGCCCTCGTCGAACTTGACCTTCTCGGCGCGCAGCTCGGCCTTGGCCTTTTCCACCAGGACGAGGCACTGGTCGATCTCCTGCGCGTGCGCCAGCATCGGGATCATGATCTGCAGCTTGCCGTGCGCCGAGGCGCGCAGCAGCGCGCGCAACTGGGTCATGAACATCTTCGGCTCGGACAGCGAATAGCGCACTGCACGCAGGCCGAGCGCCGGGTTGGGCTCCATGCGCGTGTGGGCGCCGTTGAGCGCCTTGTCGTTGCCGACGTCGAAGGTGCGGATGGTGACCGGCTTGTTCGGCAGGGCCTTGACCACCGCGCGGTAGGCCTCGTACTGCTCGTCCTCGTCGGGCAGGTTGTCGCGGCCGATGAAGAGGAACTCGGTGCGGTACAGGCCGACGCCGTCGGCGTTGGCGGTCTTGACCGCGGGCAGGTCCTTGGGGCCCTCGATGTTGGCGAGCAGGTTGATGGTCTCGCCGTCGAGCGTGGCCGCGCGCGTGTCGCGCAGGCGGTTGAGCTTGGAGCGCTCGATCTCGAGCTCGCTGCGGCGCAGGCGGTATTCCTCGACGATCTGCTCGTCGGGGGCGACGATGATGACGCCGCGCGTACCGTCGACGATGATCAGCTCGTCGTCCTCGACGAGGTCGCGCACGTGATGCAGGCCGACCACCGCCGGGATCTTCAGGCTGCGGGCGACGATCGCGGTGTGGCTGGTCGGGCCGCCGACGTCGGTGACGAAACCGGCGATGTTGTGGTCGCGAAAGCTGATGGTGTCGGCCGGCGACAGGTCGTGGGCGACGACGATGGTGCCCAGCCCGTCGCGGCGCTTGGGCGGCAGGCGGCCGGGGTGGCCGAGCAGCACCTTGACCAGGCGCTCGACCACCTGCACCACGTCGGCCTGGCGCTCGCGCAGGTAGGGGTCCTCGATCTGGCGGAACTGCTCGACCACGTGTTCCATCTGCTGCACCAGCGCCCATTCGGCGTTGCAGCGGCGCTCGGTGATGAGCTTGCGCGCGGCGTCGATCAGCATCGGGTCGGCCAGCATCATCAACTGCAGGTCGACGAAGGCGCCGACCTCGCTGTGCGCCTGGCCGGAGGTGGTGATCGCCTTCAGCCCGAGCAGCTCGCCCTGCACGCTGGCGACGGCCTCGTCCAGACGGGCGCTCTCTTCTTCCAGGTACCTGGGGGCGACGTGGTAGTGGTTGACCTCGAGCAGCGCGTGCGAGATCAGGTGCACATGCCCGATCGCGATGCCCTGGGAGACCGGCAGGCCATGGAGGGTGAAGGGCATTTCACTCCCCCTCGCCGAAGCGGTCGGCGACCAGGTCCTGGATCGCCAGCAGGGCTTCGTCGGCCTGTTCGCCCTCGGTGTCGATGGTGATCGTGCTGCCCTTGGCGGCGGCCAGCATCATCACGCCCATGATGCTCTTGGCGTTGACGCGGCGGCCGTTGCGCTCGAGCCAGACCTCGCACGGGAAGCCGCTGGCGAGCTGGGTGAGCTTGGCCGAGGCGCGTGCATGCAGCCCGAGCTTGTTGATGATGGCGGCGTCTCCTCGCGGCATGGTGCGGCTGTCTCCGTGTTCTTGTCGGGTGTTCTTGGTCTGGGGCGGTCAGTTGCCGGCAACGTGCAGCACGCCATCGCAGGCCCCGGCGACGGCGCGCTTGACCAGGGTCTGCATGTCGCGGTCGCGATAGGTGAGCACGCGCAGCAGCATGGGCAGGTTGACGCCGGCGACGAGCTCGATCTTGTCCGGCACGGCCAGCTTGGCGGCGATGTTGCTCGGCGTGGCGCCGTAGATGTCGGTGAGCAGCAACACGCCGTCGCCGCCATCGACCCAGCCGAGCATGCTGCGCGCCAGCGGCAGGATGTCGAGCGGGTCGTCCTGCGCCGAGACGCCAAGCTGGGCGATCTGGGGCGGGCGCTTGTTGAGCACGTGGCACGCGCACTGGATGAGGGATTCGCCGAGGGTGGCGTGGGTGACGAGAAAGATGCCGATCATGTTGCTTCTCCGCAGGCCCCGATTCTAGCCCAGACCCCGCAGGCCGTGCCGGTCGGCCGCGGGGGCGGGCGTAGCCGCATCCAGGCGTGGGATTTTGCGCAACAACATTTGTGCAAAATAAACGTGTAAAAATGTGATAGAATCTTCGGCCCAAATGCAATTCCGCTCCGCCGCTCGTGCGCAGCGATGGCAATAACGACAAGGAAACAGGATGACCGAAACCAGGGACCCCATGGCCCCGGATGGGGCCGTCAACCCCATCGATACCGATTACAAGGTCGGCCAGGACAACATCATCGTAAACGTGGGGCCCTTCGGCCTCGACATCCACAACCGCGTGTTCGC
>JAGOEI010000342.1 GCA_017997795.1 Thauera sp.
GAGCGCGTCGGCCGAGCCCGCGAGCGGGGCGAGCTCGAGGCGGGCGCCGGGCTTGGGCATCTTCTGGGTGGCGAGCCGGGAGAGGAGGGCGTCGAAGGTGAGGGACATCGTGGGTTCGTTTGCGTCGATCGCAGCAAGTGGCCGGTCAGGGGGCGATGGCATCGCTCGGCCAACGAGGCGCGACGCGGCAGGCGGTAAAGCGTGGATTATCGTTCATCCGGGCACTGCTGCGCGCGCCCGGTTTTGAGGGCTGCTTCACGGGCAATGTCGGAACGACACGCGCACGTGAATCAGGCGTTTCACCGCGCAAGGCGACGTTGACGTTAACGGCAAGTGCGACGCACCATTGCTGCCGCCTGCACCCGCAGGTCCCGCCCCCATTGCCCGAAGGAGCGCCCGAACCCATGAAGACCCCCCAGCAGTCCGCCGTCGATGAAGTCATCACCAGCCGCTATTCCTGCCGCGCCTTCCTGCCCGATCCGGTGCCGCGCGAAACGATCGCCGAGATTCTCGAGGTCGCCGCGCGCGCGCCCTCGGGCACGAACATCCAGCCGTGGAAGGTCTGGGTGCTGACCGGCGAGACCAAGACGCGTCTCAGCGAGCGCCTGCTGGCGGCCTTCGACGATCCCGAGGAGGCGGCGACGCATTCCGACCCTTACCAGTACTACCCCAAGCTGTGGGTGTCGCCCTACATCGATCGTCGGCGCAAGGTCGGCATGCAGCTCTACGGCCTGCTCGGGATCCAGAAGGGCGACGCGAAGCGCATGCACGAGCAGTTCGCGCGCAACTACAAGTTCTTCGATGCGCCGGTCGGGCTCATCTTCACCGTGGACCGGGTCATGGAGCAGGGCTCGTGGCTGGACTACGGCATGTTCCTCGAGAACGTCATGCTCGCCGCCAAGGCGCGCGGGCTGGACACCTGCCCGCAGGCGGCGCTGATCCAGTTTCACCGCCTGATCCGCCAGGAGGTGGGGATTCCGGACAACGAGACGCTGATCTGCGGCATGTCGCTCGGCCATGCCGACCCGGACGCGCCGGAGAACGCGCTCCGCACCGAGCGCGCCGCGCTGGCGGAGTGGGTCGCCTTTCGCGACTGAGGTCGGCTTTCGAGCCCCGGCCCGGCCGCGCTCAGGCCTGCGGCGTGCCTTCGACCTGTGGCAGGTGTTGACGCAGCCAGCTCGTCGCGGCGCGTGCGGCGAGAAGTTCCTGCTCGCGTGCATCGTCGCCGGGAGGCAGCGCCAGCCAGTGATGGTTTCCCTTCATCAGCGGGTAGGCGCGCTCGAGGATGGCTGCTTCGGCGCTGCCCGGGGTGACGATCAGGCGCACCGGCGTGCGCACCGCACGCAGCGGCTCGGCCCCGGCCAGGTCGGCGCGGCCGCCGAGGCAGGCGATGGCGGCGAAGGTCTCCGGCGCCTTCACCGCGGCGCGGATGGCCGCCGCGCAGCCGGTGTCGCCGGCGACCACCGCGAGCGGCAGCCCGGCCAGCGGCGGTTGGTGCGCCGTCCATTCGGTCGCGGCGAGGATGCGCTCGGTGAGGCGCGGGATGTTGTAGGGGGCGTCGGGATCGCGCTGGGCTTCCTGGCGGGTGAGCAGATTGACCACCATGGTCGCGAAGCCCGCGGCCTGCAGCGCCAGTTCCAGCGGACGCGCCGCCTGCTCCAGTGCCGGATGGCCATGGGAATGCAGGCACAGCGCGAGCGCGCGCACGTCCGGCGCGTGCGCCAGCATGCCGTCGAGCCAGACGCCGTTGGCGGGAATGCTGAGCTGGGTGTGACGCAGTTTCACGAAAGCGGTCCGCGGCCAGGGGAATGGCGGTGGATGTTAACCGGAATCCGGCGCGCGCCGAAGGCGTCGTTCACCGCCGCGCCCACCGGGCCGAAGCGGCCGGCAAGACGTGTGCCGCAGTGCGGGCAGGCGCCCTCGGCGGTGAGCCGCCAGCTACGGATCTCGTACCAGTCGCGCACGAGCAGCGTCTCGCCGCAGTGGGCGCAGTGGGTCGTGTCGCCTTCCGCATCGTGCACGTTGCCGGTGTAGACATGCTTGAGCCCGGCATCGAGCGCGATGCGGCGCGCACGGCTGAGGGTGATGGGCGGCGTGGCCGGGATGTCGGCCATCTTGAAGTCGGGGTGGAAGGCGCTGAAGTGCAGCGGCACCTCGGGCCCGAGCTCGTCGTGCACCCATTTCGACAGCGCGCGCAGCTCGGCATCCGAGTCGTTCTGCCCCGGGATGAGCAGCGTGGTCAGCTCCACCCAGACGTCGGTCTCGTGACGCAGCCACACCAGGGTGTCGAGCACCGGCTGCAGGTGGGCGCCGCACAGCTTGACGTAGAAGTCGTCGGTGAAGCCCTTGAGGTCGACGTTGGCCGCGTCCATGCGCGAGAAGAAGTCGCGGCGCGCGCACTCGCTGATGTAGCCGGCAGTGACGGCCACTGTCTGCAGCCCGGCGGCGTGGCAGGCGTCGGCCACGTCCATCGCGTACTCGGCGAAGATCACCGGGTCGTTGTAGGTGAAGGCGACGCTGTGGCAGCCCCAGTGCAGCGCGGTGTCGACGATCTCCTGTGGCGAGGCCTGGTCCA
>JAGOEI010000343.1 GCA_017997795.1 Thauera sp.
TGCGCGTCGCCCATCGCCGCCTCGCCACGCGCACTCGCCCACAGCGCGGCGTCGTAGAGCTTGAAGCCAAGCCAGCGCATCTCCCCGCCGCCGACGCGGCCGAGCTCGGGGTGCTGCTCCGCCACGGAAGGCGGCAGGACGACGGCGAACGCGGGAAAACTGAGCGCAAGACAGAGGGCGAGGAGGCAGGCCGCGCCGCGGGGTACGAGTCGGCTGTTCGCGGGCAAGCCCGCTCCCACAGCAACGCGACGGATCGCAGGCAAGACCAGGCCCTGCGCAACGCGGCTGACCGCAGGCAGTGCCGACCCCAGCTCGAGGGGGCCCCTGTCGGTCGTGACCGATTTACCGCCGAGCCGCAAGGGGTGCTCGTGCCCGTGGGAGCGGGCTTGCCCGCGAACGGACCGCGCCCGGAACATCACCGCGCCCCCAACCCACCACCTGCATGCGCAAACACGTAGTGATGCACGTCGATGTCGCCGGTCTCGAAGCCCGCCTCGCAGTAGGACAGGTAGAAGCGCCACATGCGCAGGAAGCGCTCGGGGAAGCCCTGCGCACGCACCGCGGCGGACTGCGCCTCGAAGCGGCGATGCCAGAGCGCCAGCGTGCGCGCGTAATCGCGGCCGAAGGCGAAATCACCGACCACGTCGAGGCCGACGCGCGCGGCCTGCTGCGCCACCGCGCCCGGGCTGGGCAGCATGCCGCCGGGGAAGACGTGGCGCTGGATGAAGTCTGTGCCGCGGCGGTAGCGCGCGAACAGCGCGTCGTCGATGGTGATCGCCTGCACCACGCAGCGCCCTCCGGGTTTCAGCAACGCCGACAACTGCGCGAAGTAGGTCGGCCAGAAGCGCTCGCCCACCGCCTCGATCATCTCGATCGACACCACATGGTCGTATTGGCCGCGCACGTCGCGGTAGTCGCACAGCTCGAAATCCACCTTCTCCGACCAGCCGCCGCGCTCGGCCCGCGCGCGGGCGAATTCCAGTTGTGATGGCGACAGCGTGATACCGAGCACCTTGCAGCCGAACTCGGTGGCGGCGACCTCCGCAAAACCGCCCCAGCCGCAGCCGACTTCCAGGATGGTCTGCCCCGGCTGCGCGCCAAGCTCGCCAAGGATGCGGCGGTACTTGCGCAACTGGGCATCGGCCAGCGGCTCGTCCGCCGACGCGAACACCGCCGCCGAGTAGGTCATCGTCGGGTCCAGCCACAGCGCGTAGAAATCGTTGCCGAGGTCGTAATGGGCCTCGATGTTGCGGCGCGAGCCGGTGCGGGTATTGGCACGCAAGAGGTGCTGCAGGCGGTGGCTCAGCAGGCGGAACATGCGGCCGTAGATCGCGCCCTGCAGGCGGGTGCGGTTCGCCGACAGCAGGCGCAAGAGGCCGGTGAGGTCGTCGGTGTCCCACAGGCCGTCCATCCAGGCCTCGCCGAAGCCGATGTCGCCGCGTGCGAGCACCTCGTCGAACACGGCGTGGTCGCGCACGCGCAGGTGGGCGACGAGCGGGCCGTGGCCGGCGCGCAGGCGCAGGCCGTCGGGCAGTTCCACCGCGAGCGCGCCGCCGTCGAGGCGGTCGAGCATCTCCAGGCACAGCCGCGTGGCGCGCGGCAGGCGCGCGAGGCGCAGGCCGGCGATCGGCTGCAGGGCGTGGTCGAGTGCGTTCATCAGGTGGTCTCCTCGATCGGGGGTGGCGGCTTGCGGAAGAAGCTCACCCGCCGCAGCGCAAGGCGCAGCGCCTGCCAGTGGATACGGGCAACAACGCCCAGGGTCATGAAGGGTTGGCGCGCGAGCCATTTGCGCATCGCGCCGCCGTCGAGCGCCTGCGCGCGACCGGACAGGCGGGTGGACAGTTGCAGCTCTCCTCCGTCCCACAGGTCGATCGACACCGCATGCACCGCGCCGCGCTGCTCGAAGCGGAAGCGGTATTCGCCGCGTACCGGGAAGAAGGGGGAGACGTGGAAGCACTTGCTGGCGCGCAGCTCGTCGCCCGACACGATCGGGCGCTGGTCGGGGTGGTGCACCAGATAGTTGTGACGCTCGCCGAAGGTGTTGCTGACCTCGGCAAGCACCACGCGCAAGGCGCCTGCGCGGTCGTGGCAGAACCAGAAGCTGACCGGGTTGAAGACGAAGCCGAAGATGCGCGGCATGGTCTGCAGCACGATCTCGCCGTCGCAGAGCTCCGCCAGGCCCTGCGCGCGCAGCAGCGTCTGGATCCACGGCAGCAGCGGCGAGCCGTCGCGCGCGCCGTGGTCACGGTTGCGAAAGCTGAACACGCTGGCGCGCTCGATACCGAGCAGCGGCGCGCGCAGGGTGGCTAGCCGCGACAACGGCAGGCGCAGGAAGGCGGTGGGGTAGATGAAGCGGTTGTGCGCCTGGACGTGGCGCTCGTGCATCACTGCGCCGAAGCACACCGCGGGCTGCAGCGCATCCGCCGCCGCACCGGCTTCGGCCGGCGCCTGCTGCCGCGAGTCGCCAGCCACGTGCAGCCCCGCGTCCACCTGCCGGGCGGCATTCATCACGCCGCCGCCTCCAGCGGCGCGGGCTGCTGCACGTCGGAGACCGGCACACGGCCGCGGCGCCA
>JAGOEI010000344.1 GCA_017997795.1 Thauera sp.
CTGCGCCTGGGTGATCGGCTGTCGGTGCGCTGGGCGTTTGGCGGCGAAGGGGCGTCTGGTGGCGATGCTGGGTCGGTGGCAGGGGGCGCGATCGGGGAGCTGGACCCGCTGAACGCCACGCCGAGGGCGGGGGCGGGGCCCGAGGCGGCCCGTGCAGAAGCGCGCGCAAGCCTGCTCGACGCGCGCGTGCCGCCGCTGCTCCTTCAACCTTTGCTCGAGAATGCCGTTTATCACGGCATCGAACCATCGACCGAAGCCGGCGAAGTGGTGGTGCGCGTCGATCGGCGTGGCGAAGTGCTGAGCCTGGAGGTGGATAACCCGGTGTGCGACGCCGTCCGCCATCACGCCGGCAACCGCATGGCGCTCGACAACATCCGCGAGCGCCTGATGCTGTTCTACGACCTCGAGGCCGGGCTGGAGATCGAGGAGGGTGGCGGACGCTACCGCGTGCGCATCCGCCTGCCTTATCGCACGCGCGATTGATGCCATCGCATCCCTGCGCTCGCCAACCGGCCGAGGCAGTTGATGCCAACTCAGCATGGAAGCAGGAAAGAAGCATGGAGACCCCAGCCCCCGCCGCGCTGCACGTACTGATCGTCGATGACGAGGCGCCGGCGCGCACCCGCTTGCGCGACCTGCTCGGCGACATCGCGGCACGCCATCCGACCGAGATCGTCGGCATGGCCGCCAACGGCGTCGAGGCATTGCGCCTGCTCGAGGCCGCGCCCGCCGACGTGGTGCTGGCCGACATCCGCATGCCGGTGATGGACGGCGTGGAGCTCGCGCGCCACCTGGGCAAGCTGGCGTCGCCACCGGCGGTGATCTTCGTCACCGCCTACGACCAGTACGCGGTCGAGGCCTTCGAACTGGCGGCGGTCGATTACCTGCTCAAGCCCGTGCGTGCCGAACGCCTGGCCGCGGCGCTGGCCAAGGCCGAGGCGCGCCGCCCGGCGCCCGACGATGCCGCGCTCGCCGGCCTGGCGCCGGGCGAGCGCCGCCACTTCAGCGTCAGCGAGCGCGGACGCATCCTGCTGCTGCCGGTGGGTGACGTGCTCTATCTGCGCGCCGAGCTGAAGTACGTGACCGCGCGCACCGCCGAGCGCGAGTACGTGCTCGACGAATCGCTGGTGCAACTGGAGGAGGAGTTCTCCCGCCGCTTCCTGCGCCTGCACCGCAACTGCCTGGTGGCGCGCGACGCGGTGCAGGGCGTCGAGCGCGTCGGCGAGCAGGACGGCAGCGACGCGCACTGGGCGGTGCTGATCCGCGACGTGCCCGAGCGCCTGCCGGTGAGCCGCCGGCAGTGGCCGGTGGTGAGGCAGATGCTCGGGCTGTGAAGCGCTGGCGGCTCAACCGCTGTTGCGCAGCCCCGCGGCGATGCCGTTGATCGAGATGTGGATGCCGTTGCGGATGCGCTCGTCGGTGACGCCGTCCCCGGCCGCGGCCTCGCGGTGGCGGCGCAGCATCTCGACCTGCACGTGGTTGAGCGGGTCGAGGTACGGGAAGCGGTTGCGGATCGAGCGCTTGAGCAGCGGGTTGCCGTCTAGGAGCTCGGCCTGGCCGGTGATCTGCAGCACGGCCTCGACCGTGGCCTGGTGCTCGGCACGGATGCGGCCAAAGATCGCATCGCGCAGCGTGACGTCCTTGACCAGCGCGGCGTAGCGGCTGGCGATGGCGAGGTCGGTCTTGGCCAGCACCATGTCCATGTTCGACAGCAGCATGGTGAAGAACGGCCACTCGCGGTTCATGCGCTGCAGCAGCGCCAGGCCGTCGTCCGGGCGCGCGGTGAGGAAGGCGCGCACCGCGCTGCCAAAGCCGTACCAGCCCGGCAGCATCACCCGGCACTGCGACCACGAGAACACCCACGGAATGGCGCGCAGATCCTCGATCGCCGTGCTCTTCTTGCGCGAGGCCGGGCGGCTGCCGATGTTGAGCGCGGCGATCTCGCTGATCACGGTCGATTCCCAGAAGTAACGCTCGAAGCCCTCGGTCTCGTACACCAGGCCGCGGTAGGCGGCGAAGGCGGCGTCCGAGAGCGCCTGCATGGCGTCGAGGAAGGCCGCCGGTGTGGGGCTGGCGCTGGCCGGGCGCAGGCTGGTCTCGAGCGTGGCGGCGACCAGCACTTCGAGATTGCGGCGGCCGACTTCCGGATTTCCATATTTCGCGCCGATCACCTCGCCCTGTTCGGTGAGGCGGATCTGGCCCTGCACCGCGCCCTCGGGCTGGGCGAGGATGGCCTGGTAGCTCGGCCCGCCGCCGCGGCCCACCGAACCGCCGCGACCGTGGAACAGGCGCATGCGCACGCCGTGGCGGGCGAAGGTGTCGACCAGCTCGCCCTCGGCCTTGTACAGCGCCCAGCCCGAGGTCAGGAAGCCGCCGTCCTTGTTGCTGTCGGAGTAGCCGAGCATCACCTCCTGGGTGTGCGCCTGCGCGGCGAGCAGGCTGCGGTAGGTGGGCATCGAGAAGATGCGCTCCATCACGCCGGCAGCGTTTTCCAGGTCGCCGATGGTCTCGAACAGCGGCACGATGTTGACGTCGAGCGCGTTCTCCAGCGGGCGCAGGATGCCGGCC
>JAGOEI010000345.1 GCA_017997795.1 Thauera sp.
CGCGCATCAAGGTGTTCAACTTCGAGCACGAGGGCCGCAAGGTGCCCTACACCTGTACGCAGTGCACCGAGGCCTGGTGCCTGAACTCCTGTCCGGTGGACGCGATCCGCATCGATCTGACGACCGGCGCCAAGATGGTGTTCGAGGACACCTGCGTCGGCTGCAAGGTGTGCACCATCGCCTGTCCGTTCGGCACGATCAACTACAACCAGGACAGCGGCAAGGTGCAGAAGTGCGACCTGTGCGAGGGCAACCCCGCCTGCGCCAGCGCCTGCCCGACCGGCGCCATCACCTATGTGGATGCCGACTGGACCGGCATCGACAAGATGCGCGCCTGGGCCGCCAAGGCCAACACCCCGGCTTCGGCCGCTGCCTGAGGAGGATGCGTCATGGGATGGAATCGCAAAGTCCTGCGCGTGAACCTCACCGCGGGAACCTGTACCGAAGAAGCGCTGAACATGCAGTGGGCCGACGAATACCTCGGCTCGCGCGGGCTGGCCACCAAGTACCTGGTGTCCGAGATCGACCCCAAGGTCGATCCGCTGTCGCCCGACAACAAGATGATCATGGCTACCGGGCCGCTCACCGGCACCATGGCCTCCACCGGCGGCCGCTACACGGTGGTCACCAAGGGGCCGCTCACCGGTGCGATCGCCTGCTCGAACTCGGGCGGCTTCTTCGGCGCCGAGATGAAGTTCGCCGGCTGGGACATGGTGATCTTCGAGGGCAGGTCGGCCAAGCCGGTGTGGCTCTACATCGAGAACGACAAGGCCGAGCTGCGCGACGCCGCCGGCCTGTGGGGCAAGAGCTGCTGGGAGACCGAAGAGAAGATCAAGGAGCAGCTCCAGGATCCGCTGGTGCGCATTTCCTCGATCGGCGTCTCGGGCGAGAACCAGGTGCTCTATTCCTGCATCGTCAATGACCTGCACCGCGCCGCCGGGCGTTCGGGCGTGGGCGCGGTGATGGGCTCGAAGAACCTCAAGGCGGTGGCGATCCGCGGCACCAAGGGCGTGGCGGGCATCAAGGATTTCGGCGCCTTCCTGAAGGCCACCAACGACGCGAAGAAGGTGCTCGCCGACAACGCGGTCACCGGCCAGGGCCTGCCGAAGTACGGCACCCAGGTGCTGATGAACGTGATCAACGAGATCGGCGCGCTGCCCACCCGCAACCACCGCGACGTGCAGTTCGAGGACGCCTCGAAGATCTCCGCCGAGGCCATGCACGAGAAGCGCGAGTCCGACGGCAAGACGCATCTCGTCACCAACGCCGCCTGTTTCGGCTGCACGATCGCCTGCGGGCGCATCTCCGAGATCGACAAGACCCACTTCACCGTCAAGAACAGCCCGAAGTACTGGGGCGCCTCCGGCGGCCTGGAATACGAGGCGGCGTGGGCGCTCGGCGCGGCCAACGGCGTGGGCGACCTCGAGGCGCTGCAGTACGCCAACCTGATCTGCAACGAGCAGGGCATGGACCCGATCTCCTTCGGCGCCACCGTGGGCGCGGCGATGGAGCTCTACGAGCTCGGCATCCTGACCGACGACAAGATCGGCATGGCCGCGCCCTTCGGCTCGGCCGAGGCGCTGGCGAAGATGGTGGAGATGACCGCGCTCGGCGAGGGCTTCGGCAAGGAGCTCGGCCTGGGCAGCAAGCGCCTGTGCGAGAAGTACGGCCGTCCCGAGCTGTCGATGAGCGTCAAGGGTCAGGAATTCCCCGCCTACGACTCGCGCGGCATCCAGGGCATGGGTCTGGCCTACGCCACCTCCAACCGCGGCGCCTGTCACCTGCGTGGCTATACCGTGGCATCCGAGGTGCTCGGCATCCCGGTCAAGACCGACCCGCTCACCACCGACGGCAAGCCCGCGCTGGTGAAGGCCTTCCAGGACGCCACCGCGGTGTTCGACTCGGCCGGCATCTGCGTGTTCACCAGCTTCGCGTGGACCCTGGCCGACGTGCAGCCGCAGGTCGCCGCGGCGTGCGAGGGCGACTGGAGCATGGAGAAGCTGAACGAGGTGGGCGAGCGCATCTGGAACATGGAGCGCATGTTCAACAACGCCGCCGGCTTCACCGCCAAGGACGACAACCTGCCGCCGCGCCTGACCCAGGAACCGGCCAAGACGGGCCCCGCCAAGGGCCTGGTCAACGGCCTGGCGAAGATGCTGCCCGAGTACTACCAGGTGCGCGGGTGGACGCCCGGTGGCGAGCCGACCGCCGAGACGCGGGCGCGCCTGGGGTTGTGATCTGGCAGACGCCATGGACGCCCGTGCGGGTGTCCATGGCGTTGGATTGTGCTGTAGGAGCGGCGCCAGCCGCGAGCATTGCGACGGGAACCTGTTGTGCGCTCTGTGACCGGTGCCGCTTCAACCCCTCGCGGCTTGCGCCGCTCCTACAGGACCCCGCGGACCCCGCGGACCCCGTGGATCGCGTGGGCCCGGCTGCCCCCCAAGGGACCCTGGGACCCGGACTACCTGCGATCGGCTTGCAGCGGCCATGTTCCATGCCGCGCTTCGTTTGAGGACGTTCCAATGAAACACCTGATTCTCGGCAACGGCCCCGCGGGCGTCGTTGC
>JAGOEI010000346.1 GCA_017997795.1 Thauera sp.
GATCAGCACCTTGCCCTCGGCCATGCACACCACCGGCGCGCACAGCTTCTCGATCATCTCCATGTCGTGTTCGATGAGGATGAAGGTGTAGCCGCGCTCGCGGTTGAGGATGAGGATCTTCTCTTCCAGCTTGCGCAGCAGGGTGCGATTGACGCCGGCCGCCGGCTCGTCGAGCAGCACCAGCTTCGCCTCGGTCATCATCGTGCGCCCGAGCTCGAGCAGCTTCTTCTGCCCGCCGGAAAGATTACCCGCACGCTCGTCGGCGACGTGGGTCAACTCCAGGAATGCGAGCGTGTCATCGGCCTTCCGCCGCACGGCGTCCTCGGCCGCGCGCACCTTGCCGGCAGCGAACCAGTTGGCGAACAGGTTCTCGCCCGGCTGGCGGGGCGGCACCATCATCAGGTTCTCGCGCGCGCTGAGGTTGTGGAACTCGTGCGGGATCTGGAAGGTGCGCACCAGGCCCTTGTGGAAGCGCGCGTCGGTGGACAACGCAGTGATGTCCTCGCCGAGAAAGCGGATCGTCCCCAGCGTCGGCTGCAGCGCACCGGCGACGAGGTTGAAGAGCGTGGTCTTGCCCGCGCCGTTGGGGCCGATCAGGCCGAGGATCTCGCCCTTGCCCACCCGCAGGGTGCAGCCGTCCACGGCACGAAAGCCGCCGAAGGCTTTGACGAGGCCATCCACTTCGAGCATAGCGTCGGGGTTCCTTGCACCGGGCACGGCCGGCAGGGCCGGCGCAACGACGCGCCGCCACGGCATCGGCGCGAGGCGGCACGGCAGGATTCAAAAAACTGAAACGGAACTCACGTTAGCCGAAGCACCGGAACGGAAACATCAGGGCCAACCACTACAACACAGGGCCGCGCGAGAGCGCATCGGTTGTTCAGAATATAATCCTGCGCCCAACAAGAAGGAGACAAGGATGAAGCACATCACACCGACCGAGGCCTACGAACTGCAGCAATCCAACCCCGACGCGCTGCTCATCGACGTGCGCAGCGAGATCGAATACCTCTTCGTCGGCCACCCGGTCGGCGCCATCCACGTGTCGTGGAACGATGGTCCGGATTGGGAGGTGAACCCGAACTTCATCGGCGAGGTGAAGAAGCTCGCCGGCAACGGCGGCCACCGCCCGCTGCTGCTGATCTGCCGCTCGGGCAACCGCTCGGAGGTGGCCGGCAAGGCGCTGCTCGAGGCCGGCTTCACCACCGTGTACAACGTCATGTACGGTTTCGAGGGCGAACTCGACGCCCAGCATCACCGCAATTCGGTCAACGGCTGGCGCCACGACGGCCTGCCCTGGGAGCAGTGCTGACCCGTACGCCCGGCGCGCTCACCGCCGCGCCGCGGGCAGGCGCAGCCACAGCAGCCACGCACACAGGCCGGCCGCGGCAAACAGCGCCATGCCGCTCGCCAGACTGAAGGTGCTGCCCCACAGCAGCGGCGCCGTCATGCCGGCGGTCACCGCGTTGAGGCCGATCTGCAGGAAGCTCTGGCAGCTCGACGCCATGCCGCGGCGCGCCGGGAAGAGCTCGAGCGCGAGCAGGCTCATCGCCGGCATCGCGATCGACATCCCGCACGCGAACAAGCCGATCGGCAGCACCGATTGCGGCACGCCGGCCGGCAGCAGGCCCGACACCGCGAGGTTGAGCGCCACCGCGGCGAACATCACCGCGAATCCGGTCGCCACCGTGCGGATCTGCGACCACCGCCCGGCCACGCGCTCGGACAGCACCGAGCCGAGCATCATGCCGATCACCGCCGGCCCGAACAGCCAGATGAAGCCGCCGCTGCCCAGCCCCAGGTGGTCGATGATGAACACCGGCGCCGACAGCACGTACACGAAGAATCCGTTGAAATTGAGCGCGATGCCGAAGGCCAGCAGCATGAAGGCCGGATGGGAGAAGACGCCGGCGTAGCCACGCAGCAGGTGCAGCGGATGCAAGGGCTGGCGCGCATCGGCATCGAGCGTCTCGGGCAGGAAGCGCCAGATCATCCAGCACAGGAAGGTGCCAAACACCGCCAGGAACACGAAGATCGAACGCCAGCCGGCCAGCGCCAGCAGGCCGGCACCGACCATCGGCGCGATCGCCGGCGCGAGCGCGAAGATCAGCATGACCCGTGACATCAGGCGCTGCGCCTGCGGCCCCTCGTGCAGGTCGCGCACCACGGCGCGGCCGACGACGACACCGGCGCCGCCGCTCACGCCCTGCAGCGCGCGGCCGACCCACAACCACTCGATGCTCGGCGCCAGCGCGCACATCAGCGAGGCGAGTGCGAACAGCGCGGTGAGCGCCAGCAGCACGCGGCGGCGGCCGAAGCGGTCGGCGAGCGCGCCATGCCACAGCACCATCAGCGCCAGCGCCGCCATATAGACGGTGAGCGTCTGCTGCACCTGGAGCTGGGTGGCGCCGAGCGTGGCGGCGATCTGCGGGAACGCGGGCAGATAGGCGTCGATCGCGAACGGGCCGATGGCGGAGAGCATCGCCAGCATGAAGGCGAGGCGATCGAGCGAGGGCGTCTTGGTCATGTGTGCCTGATGGGCTGCGTGTCGCGGGCTGCGGC
>JAGOEI010000347.1 GCA_017997795.1 Thauera sp.
CCGTAGCCGGCACGATCGGTGGCGAGCAGCACGATGCGCGGGCCGTCCTCCAGTTGCAGCTCGCTGCCGATGATCAGCCTGGGGCGGTCGTCTGCGGGCAGGGCCTGCAACGCGCGGTGGGCGCGCACGACGCCGGCGAGCGAGCATTCGTCGGTGAGCGCGATCGCGGTGTAGCCGAATGCGGCCGCCTGCGTGACGAGTTCCTCGGGGTGCGAGGCGCCGCGCTGGAAGCTGAAGTTGCTTAGACAGTGGAGTTCGGCATACGGGGGATTCATCGTGTTGACTGTATAAAAATACAGTCTTTACGACAAGGGGCGTACCCTGGATGCACGGCTCGGGGTCCACCGCAGTCGCGCAACCCGGGCGCGCTGTTAAACTCTCGTTCTTCAAAATTTTCCGAACACCGCGGTCGATGATCGCGCACGTCCATCACTGTCCGGCCGTCACGGCCGCTAAGGAGCCCTCGATGTCCTTCACCAAGTCCCGCAAGGTGCTGTTCGGCGCGCTGGCGCTGGCTTTCGCGATGGCCAGCCCGGTCCATGCGCAGCAGAAATCCGTTGCCATCACCGCGATCGTCGAACACCCGGCGCTCGATGCGGTGCGTGACGGCGTCAAGGAAGCGCTGACTGCAGCGGGCTACGAGGAAGGCAAGAACCTCAAGTGGCAGTACCAGAGCGCGCAGGGCAACACCGGCACCGCGGCGCAGATCGCGCGCAAGTTCATCGGCGACAAGTCGGACGTGATCGTCGCCATCGCCACGCCCTCGGCGCAGGCCGTGGCGGCGGCGACCAAGGACATCCCGCTGGTGTATTCGGCGGTGACCGACCCGGTGGCGGCCAAGCTGGTGCCGTCGATGGCGGCTTCGGGCAGCAACATCACCGGTGTCTCCGACGCGCTCGAGCTCGGCAAGCAGATCGAGCTGATCAAGCGCGTCGCCCCCAACGCCAAGCGCGTGGGCATGGTGTTCAACCCGGGCGAGGCCAACTCGGTGGTGGTGCTCGAGCAACTGCGCAAGCTGCTGCCCGAGCACGGCATGAGCCTGGTCGATGCCGCTGCGCCGCGCTCGGTGGACGTGGGCTCGGCCGCGCGCAGCCTGATCGGCAAGGCCGACGTGTTCTACACCAGCACCGACAACAACGTGGTGTCGGCCTACGAGGCCCTGGTCAAGGTCGGCATGGATGCCAAGATCCCGCTCGTGGCCGCCGACACCGACAGCGTGGCGCGTGGCGCGGTGGCGGCGTACGGAA
The DNA here is from genome assembly GCA_017997795.1 of Thauera sp. Taxonomy (GTDB): domain Bacteria; phylum Pseudomonadota; class Gammaproteobacteria; order Burkholderiales; family Rhodocyclaceae; genus Thauera. The sequence goes on from JAGOEI010000347.1 coordinate 1,248, forward strand.
TGGACTACAAGGCCATCGGCGTGCAGACCGGCGAGATGGTGGTGCGCATCCTCAAGGGCGAGAAGCCGGGTGACATCGCCTCCGAGACCAGCAACAAGCTGTCCCTGCATGTGAACCCGGGTTCGGCGCAGAAGCAGGGCGTCACGCTGCCCGAAGATCTCGTCAAGGAAGCCGCCAAGGTCATCGAGTAATCGCGTTCTGGCTCGATCCGGCTGCGGCCGGGTCGTTCCGCTCGCCGCGGGCGCTCCTGACCGAGCGCCCGCGGCGTCTCCTCTTCAACGGTATTTCCCATGTCCCTCTACACCCTGCTCGGGGCGCTCGAGATCGGGCTGATCTTCAGCCTCGTCGCCCTCGGCGTGTACATCTCCTTCCGCCTGCTGCGCTTTCCCGACCTCACCGTGGACGGCAGCTTCCCGCTCGGCGGCGCGGTCGCCGCGACCATGATCGCGGCGGGCTACGACCCCTTCACCTCGACCATCGTCGCCACCCTCGCCGGCGCGGTCGCGGGCCTGATCACCGGCTGGCTCAACGTCAGCCTCAAGATCATGGATCTGCTCGCCAGCATCCTGATGATGATCGCGCTGTACTCGATCAACCTGCGCATCATGGGCAAGCCCAACGTGCCGCTGATCACCGAGCCCACCGTCTTCAACCTGCTGCAGCCCGAGACAATGGCCGACTACGTGTTCCGCCCGCTGCTGCTGGTGTTCGTGGTGCTGGCGGTGAAGCTGCTGCTCGACGGCTTCTTCGCCACCCAGAGCGGGCTGGCGATCCGCGCCACCGGCTCGAACGCGCGCATGGCGCGTGCGCAGGGTGTCAATACCGGCCTGGCGGTGCTCGCCGGCATGGCGCTGTCGAACGCGCTCGTCGGCCTGGCCGGCGCGCTGTTCGCGCAGACGCAGGGCGGGGCGGATATTTCCATGGGCGTGGGCACGATCGTCATCGGCCTCGCGGCGGTGATCGTCGGCGAGAGCCTGCTGCCCTCGCGCAAGCTCTACCTGGCCACGCTCGCGGTCATCGTCGGCGCCATCGTGTATCGCTTCTTCATCGCGCTCGCGCTCAATTCCGACTTCATCGGCCTGCAGGCGCAGGATCTCAACCTGGTCACCGCGGTGCTGGTGACGGTCGCGCTGGTGGTGCCGAGGCTGCGTGCCCACTGGTCCGGAAAGAAGGGAGCCTGACATGCTTAAAGCAACCGACCTGCGCCTCACCTTCAACCCCGGAACGCCGATCGAGACCCAGGCCCTGCGCGGCATGTCGCTCGAGATCCCGACCGGGCAGTTCGTCACCGTGATCGGCTCCAACGGCGCCGG
>JAGOEI010000348.1 GCA_017997795.1 Thauera sp.
CCGCTCGAGCGCGCCAAGCCCGAACTGCTCAAGGCCAGCCGCAAGCGTCGCATCGCCGCGGGCGCCGGGGTCACGGTGCAGGAGGTCAACCGCCTGCTCAACCAGTTCGAGCAGACGCAGAAGGTGATGAAGCAGTTCTCCAAGGGCGGCATGAACAAGATGATGCGCGCCATGAAGGGTATGATGCCGGGTGGCCTGCCCGGCATGCCACGCTGACCGGGCATTCGTGATCAAGGACATTCCGCGATGAAAGACATCCTCGTTGCATTCGGACGGGCGAGCCGCAGCCTGATGCGGCGCGACATCTTCTGGCACCTGCTGTGGCCGGGTCTGCTCGCCGTGGTGATCTGGGCGGTGGTCGCGTTCATGCTGTGGACGCCGGTCACCGAGGGGCTCTACGCCTGGGTGAGCGGCTGGACCTTCATCAGCGGCTGGCTGACCGCCTCCGAGACGACGGCGGCGATCGTGCTGGTGCTGATCCAGATCGCGATCGCGCTGCTGATCGTGCCGCTCGTCTATGTGACCGCAGCAATGCTGGTCGCGACCGTCGCCCTGCCGCTGATGCTGGAGAAGGTGGCGCGTGCCGACTATGCCGACGTCGAGCAGCGCCGCGGCGGCTCGAACCTCGGCAGCGCGTGGAACTCGATCCTCGCCGGCGTGCTGTTCCTGATCGCGCTCGTGGTGTCGCTGCCGTTCTGGCTGATTCCGGGCGCCGGCCTGCTGATCTCGGTCGCGCTCACCGGCTGGCTCAACCAGCGCGCCTTCGGCTACGACGCGCTGATGTTCCATGCCGACAAGGCCGAGCTGCAGCGCCTGCGCGACGACTGGCGGCCGCAGATGCTGCTGCTGGGCGGCGGCACCGCGCTGCTCGCCTATGTGCCGGTGATCAACCTGTTCGCGCCTGCGTACGCGGGCCTGGCCTTCGTCCATTACATGCTCGAAATCCTGCGCCGGCACCGGCTCAAGTACGGCGTCACCGTGCTCGACGCCGATGCGGGCGCGGCCCAGCGGAAATTGCCATGAACTTCGGTGCCCTGATCATCGGCGACGAGATCCTGTCCGGACGTCGCAGCGACAAACACCTCGCCAAGCTCATCGAGCTGCTCGGCGCGCGCGGGCTCAAGCTGTCATGGGCGCGCTATGCCGGCGACGACTTCGCCCGCCTGACCGAGACCCTGCGCCAGACCTTCGCCACCGGCGACGTCGTGTTCAGCTTCGGCGGCATCGGCGCCACGCCCGACGACCGCACCCGCGAGGCGGCGGGCGCCGCGCTCGGGCTGGAGCTGGCCCTGCACCCCGAGGCCGAGGCCGAGATCCGCGCCCGATTCGGCGACGAGATCACCCCCGAGCGCTTGCAGATGGGCGTATATCCGGTGGGCAGCGAGATCATCCCCAACAGCTTCAACCGCATTCCGGGCTTTTCCATCCGCCAGCATTACTTCACGCCTGGTTTTCCGATCATGGCCTGGCCGATGGTGGAGTGGGTGCTGGACACGAAGTACGCGTACCTGCACCACGCCGAGGACTATGTCGAGCAGGCGGTGACGGTGTGGGACACCTACGAGGGCCAGTTGATCGGGCTGATGCGCCAGGTGAGCGCGGACTTCCCCGATACCACGCTGTTCAGCCTGCCCACGATCGCCAGCGAGGGCCAGCGCCGTTCGCTGGAGCTCGGCATGAAGGGGCCGGCCGCCCGCGTTGCCGCGGCCATGGCCTGCATCAAGGCCGATCTCGGCACGCGCGGCCTGGCTTGGGAAGACAAGGTTTGATCGCACGCGGCCGCGCGGCGGCGCAGGAGCAGCCGCACAGCCTGGTCATCGAGGGAACGCGCGTCGATCTGGTGCTGCGGCGCTCGGCTCGACGTTCCTTTGCCCTGCAGGTCGATCATCGTGGCGCCCGGGTCGCGGTGCCCCTGCGCACGCCGCTGGGCGAGGTCGAGCGCTTCGTGCACAGCCACGGACGCTGGCTGCTCGACCGCCTGCAGGCGCGCGCCGCGGCGCGCCCGCTGCCGCTGCTGGACGTGGTCGATGGCGCCACCGTGCCGCTGTTCGGCCGGGCGCTGACGCTGCGGCTGCGCGCGGGGCGGCTCACGCGCTGGCATCCGCTCACCGACGCGCACGAGGAACTCCTGCTGCCGACTGCCGTCGATCCGCTGCGTGCGCTGTTGCGTGCGCTGCAGGCGCGGGCGCTCGCCTGGTACCGCGGGCGGGTGGAGGAGTACTGCCATCGGCTGGATCTGCCCATGCCCGCCGTGCGGCTGTCGAACGCGCGCACGCGCTGGGGCAGTTGCAGCAGTCGCTCGGGGATCCGCCTGCACTGGCGGCTGATCCACCTGCCGCCGGCGCTGATCGATTACGTCGTCGCGCACGAAGTCGCTCATCTGGTCGAGATGAATCACTCTGCGCGCTTCTGGGCGGTCGTCGAGCGCCTGTACCCGGACTGGCGCAGCGCGCGCGCAGCACTGCGCGCGGCGTCTGCGTCCCTGCCGGTGATCGCCGCGGCGCCCGCCACCGATACCGGCACCTTCGAGCACGAAGACTGA
>JAGOEI010000086.1:0-2167 GCA_017997795.1 Thauera sp.
TGGCGGCCTTGTCCTGGCAGTAATCGTGCGGATTCATGCGAGTTTTCCGAAGGTCAGGGCGCGCCAGCCGAGGCGCAGCCAGTCGTTGCGACCGAGCGTGGGGCGGTGGCGGAAGACATCGTAGCCGACCGCCTCGATGCGTTCGAGGATGCGCAGCCCGCCCAGCACCACCAGGCGCAGCTCCCAGCCGATGCGTCCGGGCAGGGCGCGCGCCAGCGGGGCGCCGTCGAGCATCATCGCGCGTGCGCGTTGCACCTCGAAGGCGAGCAGGGCCTGCCAGTTCGCCGTCACCGGCGCGACGGTGCGCGCCATGCCGTCCAGCGTGGCTTCGTCGACGCCGAAGCGCGCCATGTCGTCCTGCGGCAGGTAGATGCGGCGCTTGCGCCAGTCCACCGCGACGTCCTGCCAGAAGTTGATCAGTTGCAGGCTGGTGCAGATCGCGTCCGATCGTTTCAGGTTCTCTGCCGTCGCCGCGCCGTACAGGTGCAGCATCAGCCGGCCCACCGGGTCGGCCGAGCGCCGGCAGTAGTCGCGCAGCTCGTCGAAATCGCGGTAGCGCGTCTTGCCGACGTCCTGCATGAAGGCGTCGAGCAGGTCGCGAAAGGGCTGCAGGGGCAGGCCGTGCGCTGCGATCGCGCGTCCGAGACGCTCGAACAGCGGCGCGAGCGAAGGATCGTGTACCGGGTGGCCGTGCGCGCAGGCTTCGAGGGCGAGCTGGTAGTCGTGCAGGCGGGCGAGGCGCGCGATCGGTGGCGCGTCGCCCTCGTCGGCGACGTCGTCGGCGCTGCGCGCGAAGGCGTAGATCGCCTCGACCGGTTCGCGCAGGCGCGCCGGCAGCAGCAGCGAAGCGACAGGGAAGTTTTCGTAGTGCTCGACCGGCATGAGGACTCTGGGGCGGACGTCACCGCAGGCCGGTGAATGCATCGCAAGGCCGGCGAGTATACCGCGGCCGTCAAGCACCCGCGGCGCCGTGAAGCACGCCGTCCGGGGCGGCTGCGACATCGGCCAGCCGTGGGCGAGCGGGACTCGGCCGATGTGCCGGGCGCGTTCATCTGCGTGCGCGGATGCAACTTTCTGCCCGGGCAAATGACACAATCGCGGGCTCGCGCCGGAACAGGGCTGAAGGGCCGTCCCGTCCCGCAATGCAATTCAGCATGCGCGCTCCCGCAAAGCTTTTTCGCAAACGTTCTCCGCACTCTTTTCCCACCGCGTCTTCCGCGTCTTCCGCGCCTTCTCCGGACTCGCCCGCCATGCTGGAACTCCGCCACCTTTTCAAGACCCTGCCCGGCACGCCGCCGCGCGTGCTGTTCGATCGACTGTCGCTGCGGGTGGGCGCCGGCGAATGCGTGGCGATCGTGGGGGAGTCGGGGGTGGGTAAATCGACGCTGCTCAACTGCATCGCCGGCCTGGAGCCCGCCGATGGTGGCGAGATCCAGGTCGGCCCCTCGCGCATAGACTGCCTCGACGACGATGCCATGGCGCGACTGCGCCGCAGCCACTTCGGCTTCGTATTCCAGGCCTTCCACATCCTGCCCCACCTCAACCTGCTGCAGAACGTGGCGCTGCCGCTGTGGCTGCTGCGCGAGCCCGAGGCCGTCGCCGCCGAGCGCGCGCGGGCGATGCTCGAGCGCGTTGGCCTCGGCGCGCGCGCGCAAGACCCGCCGCAGCAGTTGTCTGGCGGCGAGCTGCAACGCGTGGCGATTGCACGCGCGCTGGTGCACCGCCCGCACCTGGTGCTGGCCGACGAACCCACCGGCAACCTCGACCCCGAGCGCGCCACCGACGTTCTCGATCTGCTGCTCGGGCAGATCCGCGACAGCCAGGCGGCGGGGGTGCTGGTGACGCATTCGCGTATGGCGGCTGCGCGTGCCGACCGTGTGCTGGAACTGCGTGCCGACGGGCTGCACGACATCACGGGGCGCGCATGAACGTGTCGCTGCGCCGCGTCTTTCTCGCCAGCCTGCTGCGCCGGCGGCTCGCCACGGCGCTGTCGCTGCTGGCGATCGCGCTCGGGGTGGCGCTCGGGCTGGCGGTGCAGTTGATCCATGCCGCGGCGCTCGACGAATTCGGCCGCGGCATGCGCCTCTTGGCCGGGGATGCGGATCTGCAGTTGGTCGGCCCGCGCGACGGCTTCGACGAGGCGGTGTTCGCGCAGCTCGCCGCGCGT
>JAGOEI010000086.1:2267-9085 GCA_017997795.1 Thauera sp.
CTGCTGGCCGAAGGCGCGGTGGTCGGCCTGGTCGGTGGCGTGTTCGGCGTGGCGCTCGGCCATGCGCTGGCGGCGGGTGCGTTCCGGCTGGTCGGGGGCGATCTGGGCGCCGGCTTCTTCCGTGGTTTGGCGCCCGAACTGCACTTCGATGCCGGTCTCAGCCTGGGCTACCTGCTGCTCGGCGTGCTCGCCGGTGTGGCCGGCACCTGGCTGCCGGCGCGCGCAGCCGCGCGGGTGCCACCGGCGCGTGCCTTGCGTGCGGGGGAGGGCGAACGCGCCGGTCTGCCGCAGGCGCAGGTGCGCACGCGCTACGCGGTGGTCATGCTGGCGCTGGCAGCGCTTGCCTGCCTGTTGCCGCCCATCGGCGGGATCCCGGTCGGCGGCTATGCGGCGGTGGTGTTCGTGCTCGCGGGCGCGGTGCTGGCCTTGCCAGCGCTGGCACGCGCGGTGCTGCCGCTGCTCGGACGTGGGCGTGGCATGACCTGGCGGCTGGCGCACGCGCGCCTGTCGGCCACGCCCGGGCAGGCGGTCGTCGCCGGGGCGGGGGTGATCGCCAGCGTGGCACTGGCGGTGTCGATGGCGATCATGGTCAGCTCCTTCCGGGTGTCGGTGGATGACTGGCTGGCGCAGGTGCTGCCGGCGGATCTGTATGTGCGCGCGTCATCGTCTTCCGGCAGCGGTTATCTGGATCCGCAGGCGCTGGCGCAGATCGCAGCGGTCGAGGGCGTGGCCTCGGTCGATACCACGCGCCTGGTCAACCTGCGCCTGTCGGACGACGAGCCCTTGTTCAGCGTGCTGGCCCGTCCCGCGCAGGGCAACTGGGGCTTGCCGCTGGTGAGCGGCACGATGACGCCGGTGGCCGACGCCAGCGGCCTGCCGCCGGTGTGGGTCTCGGAGGCTGCGGCAGACCGCCACGACCTCACGCGCGGCAGCCGCTTCGAGCTGCCGCTGGGCGGACGCGTGCAGGCTTTCACCGTGGCCGGCGTGTGGCGCGACTACGCCCGCCAGCACGGCGCCGCGCTGATCGAGAGCCGCGACTACGTCCGCTTCACCGGCGACGACCGCATCAACGACGCCGCGCTGCGGGTTGTGCCCGGCACGCCGCCCGCCGCGGTGGCCGAAGCGCTGCGCGCACGCTTCGGCGCCGAGCACATCACCATCGCGCTGCCGGGCGAGATCCGCGCGCTCAGCCTCGAGATCTTCGATCGCACCTTCCTGATCACCTATCTGATGGAAGCGGTAGCGGTGCTGATCGGGCTGTTCGGCATCGCCACCACCTTCGCCGCGCTCGCCACCACGCGCCAGGGCGAGTTCGGCATGCTGCGTCACCTCGGCTTCACGCGCGGCGAGATCGGGCGCCTGATCGCCGTGGAAGGGGCGCTGACCGCCGGCCTGGGCGTGCTCGCCGGGCTGCTCGCGGGCGGCGCCATGGCCTGGGTGCTGATCGAGATCATCAATCGCCAGAGCTTTCACTGGAGCATGGACGTGGCCGTGCCGTGGGCGGCGCTGGGGCTTTTCGCTTGCAGTCTGGTGGGGCTCGCCGCGGTGGTGGCTCGGCTGGCCGGACGGCATGCGATGCAGCGCTCGGCGGTGCTGGCGGTGAAGGCGGACTGGTGAAAACGGATGGCTCTCAAGACAGAAAGGTCTTACAAGCCCTTGTTTGCTTTGCGGAAGCCTTCCGCCGCGTGCGGGGGATGGAATGCCCGGAACCGACGGATGAGGGATAAGCGATGCGGCCATCGACACTGAGCGTCCATGCGACGGCGCACCCCACCGCGCAACGGCGAACAAGCGTGGCGAATACGACCGCCGCGGGCTGGATCGTGCGCATGTTGTCGTGGGCTTTGGGCGCGTTGATGCTGGTTGGCATGGCACCGGGGTACGCCGAGCCGGCGAGCCCCGACTACCCGCCGGTTGTTCCCGGCCGCGTGCTCGCGTTCCCGCAGGACTTCGGCGCCCATCCCGACTACCGCACCGAATGGTGGTACATCACCGGCTGGCTGCGCGATGCGGCGGGGGTCGAGCGCGGTTTTCAGCTCACCTTCTTCCGCGTGCGCACCCGCATCGGCGACGACAACCCGAGCCGCTTCGCGCCGCGCCAGTTGGTGCTCGCCCACGCCGCGGTCGCCGACCCCGCCACCGGCCGCCTGCGCCATGCCGAGCGCTCGGGTCGCGTCTATCCCGGGCTGGTGGAGGCGCAGCAGGGGCGCACCGAGGTCAAGGTGGACGATTGGTTCCTGAGCGGCGGCGACGCGCCGGATTCGCCGTATCACAGCCGCATCGAGGCGAAGGACTTCGGCTTCGACCTGATCTTCACGCCCGACCGCCCGCCGGTGCTCAACGGCAAGGCCGGCTTCAGCCAGAAGGCGCCGCATCCGCTCAATTCCAGCTACTACTACAGCCGGCCGCAGCTCGCGGTGAGCGGCACCTTGCGGCTGGACGGCGTCGCGGTGGCGGTGAGCGGCCACGCCTGGCTGGACCACGAGTGGTCGAGCGAGATCCTGCCCGAGGGCGCGCGCGGCTGGGACTGGATCGGCATCAACCTGCACGACGGCGGCGGGCTGATGGGTTTCCAGATGCGCGACGGCGAGGGCAGGGCGATCTGGGGCGCGGGCACGGTGAGCGATGCGTCCGGTGCCAGCACCGTGCTCGGACCCGAAGACGTGCGCTTCACGCCGGTGCGGCGCTGGCGCTCGCCGCGCACCGGCATCGAGTATCCAGTCGAGTGGACGCTGGCGCTTGCCGATGGTCGGCGCTTCCGCCTTCAGCCGTTGATGGACGACCAGGAACTCGACAGCCGCGCCTCCACCGGCGCGATCTACTGGGAGGGCGCGGTGCGGCTGTTTGCGATCGAGGACGCCGAAGCCGGGGCGCGCGAGCGGGAAGTGGGGCAGGGCTACCTGGAGATGACGGGGTACGCCGAACGCCTGCGCATGTAGCGGCGATGCGCGTGCGGCGCGGTCGGGCGAGCGCTTCACGGATCGCCCGACCGCGCTGGCGTTCGAGGTGTCACCGATCCGCGTGTCGCGCTTCCTGTTCGCCCCCTGATCCCGGATGCCATAATCACGGCTTTCCGATCAGGGCAGGGACAACACAGTGATCCTCGTGACAGGCGGCGCCGGCTTCATCGGCGCGAACTTCGTGCTCGACTGGCTGGCCGCCAGCGACGAGCCCGTGATCAACCTCGACGCGCTGACCTACGCCGGCAACCTCGAAACTCTGTCCCGCCTTCAGGGCGATCCGCGCCATGTCTTCGTCCACGGCGACATCTGCGACCGCGCGCTGGTCGATCGTCTGTTTGCCGAGCACAAGCCGCGCGCGGTAGTGCATTTCGCCGCCGAAAGCCACGTCGATCGCTCGATCCACGGCCCGGCCGCGTTCGTGCGCACCAACGTCGAGGGCACGTTCACGCTGCTCGAAGCGGCACGGGCACACTGGAGCGCGCTGCCGGCGTGCGAGCGCGAGGCCTTCCGCTTCCTGCACGTGAGCACTGACGAGGTCTACGGCTCGCTCGGCCCCGGCGACCCCGCCTTCACCGAAACCAAGACCTACGAGCCCAACAGCCCGTATTCGGCGAGCAAGGCGGCGAGCGACCACCTGGTGCGCGCCTGGCATCACACCTACGGCCTGCCGGTGCTTACCACCAACTGCTCGAACAACTACGGCCCCTACCAGTTTCCCGAGAAGCTGATCCCGCTGATGATCGTCAATGCGCTGGCTGGCAAGCCGCTGCCGATCTACGGCGACGGCCAGAACGTGCGCGACTGGCTGTACGTGGGCGACCACTGCAGCGCGATCCGCGAGGTGCTGGCGCGCGGCCGCCTGGGCGAGACCTACAACGTCGGCGGCTGGAACGAGATGGCCAACATCGATATCGTCAACACCCTGTGGGCGCTGCTCGACGAGCTGCGCCCGGATGCCGCCGGCAGCTACAGTCGGCTGATCACCTACGTGAAGGACCGCCCCGGCCACGACCGCCGCTATGCGATCGACGCGCGCAAGATCGAGCGCGAGCTCGGCTGGCGCCCGGCGGAAACCTTCCACACCGGCATCCGCAAGACCGTGCAGTGGTATCTGGACAACCCGGGCTGGATCGCCAATGTGCAGAGCGGCGCCTATCGCGACTGGGTGGCGCGCAACTACGGCGGACGCGAGGTGCAGGCATGAAGATCCTGCTGCTGGGCAAGAACGGCCAGGTCGGCTGGGAACTGCAGCGCGCGCTCGCACCCCTGGGCGCCATGGTCGCGCTCGATCGCGCCGGCGCCGACGGCTTGCGCGGCGACCTGGAAGACCTCGACGGGCTCGCGCGCACCGTGCGCAAGCTGGCGCCCGACGTCATCGTCAACGCGGCGGCCTACACCGCGGTGGACAAGGCCGAGACCGATGTCGCGCGCGCGCAGTGCATCAACGCCGAGGCCCCCGGCGTGCTCGCCGCGGCGGCTGCAGAGGTGGGCGCGCTGCTGGTGCATTACTCCACCGACTACGTCTTCGATGGCAGCGGCGACAAGCCCTGGCGCGAGGATTCGCCCACCGGCCCGCTGTCGGTCTACGGACGCACCAAGCTCGCCGGCGAGGACGCGATCCGCGCCAGCGCCTGCCGGCACCTGATCTTTCGCACCTCGTGGGTACATGCGGCGCGCGGCGGCAATTTCGCCCGCACCATGCTGCGCCTGGCCGCCGAGCGTGAACGCCTCACCGTCATCGCCGATCAGATCGGCGCGCCCACCGGCGCCGATCTGATCGGCGACGTCAGCGCCCACGCCATCCGCGCCAGCCTGGCGGCGCCCGCGCTGAGCGGCACCTACCACCTCGTCGCCGACGGCGAGACGAGCTGGCATGGCTATGCCCGCTTCGTGATCGAGACCGCGCGCGAGCTGGGCGTGGCGCTGAAGGTGGAGGAGATCGCCCCGATCGCCACCCGCGACTATCCGACCGCCGCGGCGCGGCCGCTCAATTCGCGCCTCGACACGCAGCGGCTGCGCAGCGCCTTCGGCCTGCATCTGCCGGACTGGCGCGACGGCGTGGCCCGGATGCTGCGCGAGATCCTGAGCTGACGACCGCGACCCGCGCTGAAAACACGCGCCCGGTACTCGCTGCGGTGCCAGGCACAACCTCCAAACAAGGACGATCCCCCTCATGACGATCAAGAGCGTGATTCTCTCCGGCGGCTCCGGCACGCGTTTGTGGCCGGCCTCGCGCGAGAGCTATCCCAAGCAGTTGCTGCCGCTCACCGGCGACCACTCCCTGCTGCAGGAAACCGCCGCCCGCCTCAAGGGCTTTGCGGCGGTGGACGTGGACCCACGGCCGCTGGTGGTCACGAACGAGGAATACCGCTTCATCATCGCCGAGCAGTTGCGCCAGATCGGTGTGCGATCGCCGCAGATCGTGCTCGAACCGGTGGGCCGCAACACTGCGCCGGCGCTCACCCTTGCCGCGCTGGCCGCGGCGGAGGAGGGCGATCCGATCCTGCTGGTGATGCCGGCCGATCACGTCATCACCGACCTGGCCGCCTTCCAGCGCGCGATCGCCGTCGGCGCCAAGGCCGCGGCGGAGGGTGCGCTCGTCACCTTCGGCATCGTCCCCGACCACCCCGAGACCGGCTACGGCTACATCCGCGCGGGGGCCGCGCTCGAAGCAGGCGAGGGCGCCCGCGCGCTGCAGGAGTTCGTCGAGAAGCCCGACCGCGCCACCGCCGAGCGCTACGTCGCCAGCGGCGAGTACTACTGGAACAGCGGCATCTTCATGATGAAGGCCTCCGTGTGGATGCGCGCGATCGGCCGCTTCAACCCGGACATGGCCAGCGCCTGCAGCGCGGCGATTGCTGCCCGCAGTCACGACGCCGACTTCATCCGCCTCGACGCCGCGGCCTTCGAGCGCAGCCCGAGCGATTCGATCGACTACGCGGTGATGGAAAAGCTCGCCGCTGCACCGGAGCTCGGCCAGGGCGTGGTCGTGCCGCTCGCCGCGGGCTGGTCGGACGTCGGCGCCTGGGACGCGCTTTGGGCGGTGTCGGCCAAGGACGCCGACGGCAATGCCGCGCGCGGCGAAGTGATGTTCGAGTCCAGCCGCAACACCCTGGTCCACGCCGGCAGCCGTCTGGTGGCCGCAGTGGGTTGCGAGGACATGGTCGTGGTGGAGACGCCCGACGCCGTCATGGTCGCGCACAAGGACTGCACCCAGGACGTCAAGAAGGTCGTCGCGCGCCTGAAGGCCGAAGGCCGCAGCCTCACGCAGACGCACCGCAAGGTCTATCGGCCCTGGGGCTGGTACGACTCGATCGACGCCGGCGAACGCTTCCAGGTCAAGCGCATCGTCGTCAATCCCGGCGCCAAGCTGAGCCTGCAGATGCACCATCACCGCGCCGAACACTGGATCGTGGTCCGTGGCACGGCCGAGGTTACCAGCGGCGACAGGACCTTCCTGCTCGCCGAAAACGAATCGACCTACATCCCGCTCGGCCACACACACCGCCTCGCCAACCCGGGCAAGGTGCCGCTCGAGATCATCGAGGTGCAGTCGGGCAGTTACCTCGGCGAGGACGACATCGTGCGCTTCGAGGACACCTACGGCCGCGCACCGGTCTGAAGCGTGCAACGGCCGGTGCGCAGCGAACAGGCACTGGATTCAGGTTCCGGTGATGGTTCCTGCGCCCTTGGGCGACGACAGCGAGCAAAACCGGTCCGATGGTCGGTGTGGCGCTGTGTATAATCCGGGCCGCTTCACTGCAGCACCGCGGGGATGGCGGAATTGGTAGACGCACTGGATTTAGGTTCCAGCGCCGCAAGGCGTGAGAGTTCGAGTCTCTTTCCCCGCACCAC
>JAGOEI010000349.1 GCA_017997795.1 Thauera sp.
CAGCCGATGATGCCGGCCCTCGACCCCTGGACGAACGACATGGACCTGCTGCTCTGGCGACACGCAGAAGCGGTGGACGGCACGCCCGACCACCTGCGTGAGCTCACCCCCCGCGGACTCAAGCAGGCGCGGCGGATGGCGAACTGGCTCGACGCACACAAGCCGAAGCAGCTCAAGGTGCTGGTGAGCCCGACGGTGCGCACACGCCAGACCGCCACCGCCTTCACCGAGGATTTCGACATCGTCAGCAGCCTCGGTCCCGACGGCAACGTCGCCGACATCCTCGCCGCCACCGGCTGGCCCGACGCCAGCGGCGCGGCCCTGGTGGTCGGCCACCAGCCGGCGCTCGGCCGCCTGTGCGCCCTGCTGCTGGCAGGCAGCGAGGCCGACTGGACGATCAAGAAGGGCGCGCTGTGGTGGTTCACCAACCGCGTCCGCGAAGGCGAGACGCAGACCGTGCTGCGTGCGGTGATCCCGAGCGATTTCGCCTGACCCGTGCCCCGCGCCGAGTGCCGGCGCACCAACTCGGTCCGTTTCCCGGCACGGCCTGGTCCAGCCCTGCCCGGGCAGTGAATTCCTCACCGCGGCCGTGGTCAGAAGGCGGGAAAATCAAGCGCTTGTGGCATCGCGGCGCCTGCCCCGAACACCCCGGGTCGGCGCTTCTTGTGCTTTGCCAGACATTGCGTAAGATGCCGACTTCGCCCCGGACCGGACCATGCTCGAACGCTTCCTGCCAACACGCGACGCCATCACGCAGAGCCGTCTGCTGCGCTGGCTCGGGCCGCGGATTCATGATCCGCTGCTGTGGCATGTCAATCGGCGTTCGGTGGCGCGCGGCGTGGCCATGGGCGTGTTCTTCGGGCTGATGATCCCGATCGCGCAGATTCCCGCAGCGGCGATCGCCTCCCTGCTGCTGCGCGGCAACCTGTGGATCGCCGCCGTATCCACGCTGGTCAGCAATCCGCTCACCTACGGCCCGCTCTACTACTTTGCCTACCGGCTCGGCGCCGGCGTGATCGGCGCGCGCACGCCGGCCAACCTCACCGCAGAGGCCGTCGAGCAGCCGATGCGCATGATCGACTCGCTCGCGCAGGCGTGGGCGTGGATCACCGGGATCGGCCAGCCCCTGCTGCTGGGCATGCTGATCATGGCGGTCACCGGCGCCTTCATCGCCTACTGGGGCACCCAGCTCGTCTGGCGCATGCGCGTCACCGCGAAGTGGCGCCGGCTGCGGCGCGAGCGTCGGCTGCGCGCCGCCGCAGCGCGCCGGCAGGCTATTGGAAGCGCCTGAGCGCGGGCGTATGCTTCGCTTCCTGCCCAAACGCTGACGCCCCACCACCATGGACGAGCCCATCCCGGACGGCACCGTCGCCGTCATCGACGGTATCCGGCGCATTCACCAGGACGGCTACTGGCTCAAGGTCTACGACCCGCCAGCGGACTCGCTCGACGCCAAGAAGAAGCTCATCCAGGCCCTCACCCGACGCCTGTTCAACCACGTCGAGCACGGCATCAACATCCCGGGCAAACGGCTCGACGATGCGCGCAGATCGTACCGGGAGGAGCAGGACCCCGAGCGCAAGCGGGTCAAGGGCGCGATGTACGCCGGGGCGCTGTTCAACCGCGCCACCGACATCTTCACCAAGCTGGTCGAACTGCAGGAACTGGGCATCGAGATCGAGACCGACAACGCGCTGATGCGCGAATGCGGCCTGTGCCTGCAGGAAGCGCTCGCGCTCGGTCGCCTGGTGCTGCACCGCAGCGGCGACGAAGGCATCGACGAATTGTGGGGCGAGCCCTTCCGCGCGTTCTCGATCCCGGTCGAGGCCTTCTACGAGAGCCGCTACATCAAGATCGCCCAGGCCCTGCGCGAGATCGACCGCCTCGGCGCGGTGATGGCGGCCACCTTCTCGGCCACCCACCTTTTCCAGGGGGTCGCACCGCTGGCACTGGAATTCACCCGTATCGCCAAGATCAAGTGCGAGACGCTGCGCACCGACCCCGACATCTTCGACGTGTGGGCGGATTTCGTGGTCGCCTCCGAGCACCTCGGGGCGGTCAGCGCGGTGCTGTCGCCGGCCTCGACCGAACACGAGCGCCAGCTCGCCACCGACGGGCTGCGCCTGATCCTGCTCGGGCGCAACCTGGTCACCGACATCACCCGCGCGCGCGTCACCATGCCCAAGAGCGCGCGCGAGTACATCGAACGCTGCCAGACCTACGCCGCCCGCCTGCAGGCGGCGAATCTGCCGCCGCTGGCGGCAGCGGGCGGAGCGACACTCACAGGATGATGCCGCCGCCCAGGCAGACCTTCGACTCGTACACCACCACGCTCTGCCCCGGCGTCACCGCCCACTGCGGCTGCGCGAAGGCGATCTCGGCACGGCCGTCGGCGATGCGGTCGATCTCGCACGGCTGGTCGGGGGTACGGTAACGCGGCTTGGCGGTGTAGACCCAGTTGGTGTGCGGGTCGCGCCCGGCGATCCAGTTGAGGTCGCCGGCGACCAGGTGGTCGCGCAGCAGCGCCGGGTGGGCGTG
>JAGOEI010000350.1 GCA_017997795.1 Thauera sp.
CGCACCGGCCTGTCGTCCATCGTCACCGCCGCCTTCGTGCTGCTCGCGCTGCTCTACCTCACGCCGCTGCTGTGGCACCTGCCCAAGCCGGTGCTGGCGGCGATCATCCTGCAGGCGGTGGCCGGGCTCATCGACGTCAAGGTGCTGGTGCGCGCCTGGCGCGCGAGCCGCGACGACGGTGCGGGCGCGGCGGTCACCTTCCTCGCCACGCTGGCCTTCGCGCCCAACATCCAGAACGGCATCTTCACCGGCCTCATCCTGTCGCTGGCGCTGATGGTGTACCGCGGCATGCGCCCGCGCGTGGCGCTGCTCGGCCTCCACGAGGACGGTACCTACCGCGACCGCGAACGCTTCGCCCTGCCCCACCCGCACCCCGCGCTGGTGATCCTGCGCTTCGACAGCCCACTCAGCTTCGTCACCGCCGCCACCTTCGAGGACGCCATGCTCGGCGCCGCGCGCGCGCAGGACGGGGTGAAGGTCGTGCTGGTGTCGGGCGCCGGCATCAACGACATCGACGCCACCGGCCTCCACACCCTGGCCGGGCTCATCGAGCGCTTCAATGTGCAGGGGCAGACGATCGCCTTTTGCGGGCTCAAGAAGCAGGTGATCGACGCCATGGAGCGCGACGGCGTGTGGGCGCGGGTCAAGGCGCAGGCCAGCTACCGGACGGAGCATCAGGCGCTGGACGCGTTGCTGCCGGCGCTGGCAAAGCCTTGATGGGACTAATGAAACTGGGGCCGCAGGAAAACAGTGTCGGAATTTTTTACACTCGACTGAGACCATCGAGCGGGCCTCTTCCATCCGCGTTCAGCACTCAACCCGCTTCGACATGAAGCTTCACGCCAAGCGCCCGCATCACCTTCATGATGGTGGAGAACTCCGGGTTACCTTCGGCTGAAAGCGCCTTGTACAACCCTTCGCGCGCCAGTCCCGTGTCCCGTGCGAGCTGACTCATCCCTTTGGCACGGGCGACATCCCCGAGCGCGGCGCGGATCAGACTGCCGTCGCCGGGGTCTTCTTCCATGCAGGCGTCCAGGTACAGCGCCATGTCCTCGTCGGTCTTTAGCTGCTCGACCACGTCCCACTTCTTCAGCTTCAGTTCAGTCATCGCCGTCTCCTAGAGCTGCTTTGCCATCTCGATTGCGGCCTCGATGTCCTTGCTCTGCGTGCGCTTGTCGCCGCCAGCCAGCAAAATCACCACTTCCAGACCGCGCTGAGTCAGATACACCCGATAGCCCGGCCCGTAGTCAATGCGCAGTTCGCTGACACCCGAACCCACCGGCTTGACGTCGCCGAAATTGCCCAGCTCGACCCGACGCAGGCGCGCTGCAATCCGCGCCCTGCCCTGCCGATCGCGCAGTCCGTCGTACCAGTGGTCGAAAACGTCTGTGGTCTGGAGGCTCTTCATGCCCCAAAGTGTAAATCATGGGTTACACGCAATCAACCGCGGCTCCGGAAGCGGCCCTCGTTTTGAAGCCGGGGCAAAAAGGCGTTCAAGTAAGCTCACGGACAGGGCTGAAGCTGTGCATCACAACCCCCTGCACGTTTGTTTCCATTGACTTTTCCCAAGCACCTTCTTATAGTGCGCGATTCTTTGCAGACCCATCAACTGGAGTAACACCATGTACGCGGTGATAAAAACCGGTGGCAAGCAGTATCGCGTTGCCGCTGGCGAAAAGATCAAGGTAGAACAGATACCGGCCGACGTGGGTTCCGAAATCACCATCGACCAGGTTTTCATGGTCGGTGAAGGCGATGCCGTCAAGATCGGCACGCCCGTTGTGGCCGGAGCTTCCGTCAAGGCGACCGTGGTTTCCCACGGCCGTCACGACAAGATCAAGATTTTCAAGATGCGCCGCCGCAAGCACTACCAGAAGCACCAGGGGCATCGTCAGAACTACACCGAGCTTCGTATCGAAGCGATCTCGGCCTAAGGCGTAGGGAGGTAATCCGATATGGCACACAAGAAAGCTGGCGGTAGTTCGCGTAACGGCCGCGACTCGGAATCGAAACGCCTCGGCGTCAAGCGCTACGGTGGCCAGTTCGTGCTCGCCGGCAACATCATCGTTCGCCAGCGCGGCACCGAATACCACCCGGGCGACAACGTCGGCATCGGCAAGGACCACACCCTGTTCGCGCTGACCAACGGCACCGTGCAGTTCGCGGTCAAGGGCCCGTCGCGTCGTCGCACCGTGATCATCGTGCCGGAAGCGGCCTGATCGCGCGTTTGCTCGCATTGCAGTACAAAAGCCCTATCCACGTGGTAGGGCTTTTTTGTTTCCAGGGCGCGCACTGCTGCGTGTTCCGCTAAGAGGTTGATCAGGCATGAAGTTTTTTGACGAAGCCCGCATCGAGGTCTACGCCGGCGACGGCGGCAACGGCGCGGCCACCTTCCGCCGCGAGAAGTTCATCCCCAAGGGCGGCCCCAGCGGTGGCGACGGCGGGCGGGGCGGCAGCGTGTATGCGGTCGCCGACCGCAACCTCAACACCCTGATCGACTACCGCTACACGCGCAGCTTCCGCGCCGAACGCGG
>JAGOEI010000087.1:0-1579 GCA_017997795.1 Thauera sp.
TACACCCCGGGCGCGTCGGGCAGGTCGGCGATCTGCTCGGGGTCGAGGTGGGGCGGCAGGCTGGGGTGGCCGATGAGTTCGCGCACCACGGCCTCGAGGTGGCCGGGCGGGAAGCGCTCGTGGATCTGCTGCCAGAACTGCCACAGCAACTGGGCGTCGCCGAGCGCGCGGTGGCGGTCGGCGACCACCAGGCCGTGGCGCTCGATGAGGTGGTCGAGGCTGTGGCGGCGGTGGTCGGGGAACAACCGGCGCGACAGCTTGACGGTGCACAGCACCTGCGGCCGCATGTCGAGCCCGGCGCGGCGGAAGGCGGCGCGCAGGTGGCCGTGGTCGAAGCGCGCGTTGTGGGCGACGAAGAGGCGGCCGTCGAGGCGGTCGAAGATCTCGTCGGCGATGTCGGCGAAGCGCGGCGCGTCGGCGAGCATGGCGTCGTCGATGGCGGTGAGGCGCTGGATGTAGTCGGGGATGCGCGACTCGGGGCGCACCAGCGTCGACCATTCGCGCACGCCGTCCTCGTCGACCTGGACGATGCCGATCTCGGTGATGGATTCGCGCTGGGCGGGGCCGCCGGTGGTCTCGATGTCGACGAAGGCGAGGCCGCCGGGGAGGTAGCGGGGAGAGACGTTCAAGGCTTGAGTCGGAAGCGGTTGCGGGTGAAGCGCGGCGTGGGGGAAAGACCGTGTGGGGGAAAAACTGTGTGGGAGCGGGCAGTGTGGGAGCGGGCTTGCCCGCGAAAAGGGTCCCCTGTCGGTGCTCATTCGCGGGCAAGCCCGCTCCCACATGCAATTGCTCCCACAGACAGTTGCTCCCGCAAACAATTGCCCCCGCAAACAGTTGCTCGCACGGGAAAAGCGGGGCTTACGGTCGTCTCTCCGGACTCGCGTGCCGGATGCGGAAGCGCTTGTTCAGCGCACGCCGAAGCCGGCGTCCTCGATCGCCTGGTGGATGTCGGCCTCGGAGACGAAGCTGCCGTGCTCGATGGTGGTGGCGCCGGTGTCGAGCGCGATTTCCAGGTAGCCGATGCCGGGCAGGTCCTGGATGGCGTTGGTGACCAGGCGCAGGCAGTGCTCGTCGCGCATGCCGGTGATGGTGAGGGTGGTGGTGTTCATCGCGTGCTCCGGAAGGGGATGCCCGCATCTTGGCGGCAGCGCGGCGTGGCTGCAAGGCAGCAGCCAAGCAGCCCGCTCGCACGGCGTCCGCGTGTGCTCAGGCGCGTCCTTCGAGCTGGCGCCGGTAGAGCGCGGCGAGGCGCTCGGCCATCAGGGTGTCGGCCCATTCGCGCGCGTAGCAGCGCGCCTCGGCGGCGAGCTGCTTGCGCAGGCGGCCGTTGGCGATCACGTCTTCGACCACCTCGGCGAAGCCCGCCGGCGAGTCGGGGGCGATGCGGGCGCCGCGCTCGGGGCCGAGGATGTCGGTGGTCCCCATCGCCGCCAGCGCGACGACCGGCAGCCCGGCGGCCATGGCCTCGAGCAGCACCAGCCCCTGGGTCTCGGTGCGCGACGCGAACACGAACACGTCGGCGGCGGCGTAGCAGTCGGGCAGGCGCTTGCGGCGTTCCAGGTAGCCGACGAAGCGCACG
>JAGOEI010000087.1:1679-9026 GCA_017997795.1 Thauera sp.
CCTCGCGCCGGGCCGCCGCGTTCATGGCGCGCAGGCGCACCAGACGGTCCTCCGGGTCGAAGGGCAGGCGGCGGCCGGGGATGCGCACGATGCCGGGCGCGTCGGCCTCGTCGCCGTAGCGTGGCGCGAGCAGACGCACATCCACGTCGAAGGCGGACAGCGCGCGGCGGAAGGTGGCGATCGACGTGGACACGCCGTTCACGCGCGGAAAGAAAACGTCGGAAATCATCAGCACCCGGATCATGGGCCGAGCATGCGCGCCGCGTGTTACCGCGCGGTGAAGTGGCCGCGGCGTGACGTGATCGACCTGATCCGGGGCGCATCGATGCGACAATGCGAGCGTTTATCACTCAGGTCTTGGTGGATTCCGGCCGTTGTTGGCAGTGTCGAATCCGCTTTTCCGCTTGGTGCAGTGCGCTCATGAACAGTCCAGAATCCTTTCCGCCGCAGGTCGACGAGATGCTTCCCTTTCCGCATGCGGACGAGGTGTCCGTCGGTGAGATCGTCTGTCGCGACCTGCTCGAGTGCGCACCCGACGTGCCGCTGCACGAGGCCGCGCGGCGCATGAGCGAGCGCCGCGTCAGCTCCATCCTGGTGGTCGAGGGCGACGCGGTACTGGGCATCTGGACCGAGCGCGACGCGCTCGCGGTGGATTTCGACGACCCCGCCACCTTCGCGCTCGCGGTGCGGGCGGCGATGAGCGCGCCGGTGCGCACGGTGTCGCACACGACATCACTGCAAGACCTGGCGGTGCGCTTTCGCGAGGAACACCTGCGCCACTACCTGGTGGTGGATGAGGATGGGCGGCGTGTCGGCATCGTGTCGCAGTCGGACGTGGTGCTGAACCAGGGGATCGAGCACTACCTCAAGCTGCGCAAGGTCGACTCGCTGGTCAAGGGCGGCCTGAATGCGCTGCCGGCGGCGGCCGGCGTGGGCGAGGCCGCGCGCCGCATGCGCGAGGGCGGGCTCGATGCGGTGGTGGTGGATTACGGTGCCGAGGCGGCCGCGACTGCCGCGGGCCGCTACGGCATCCTCACCGAGCGCGACATCACCCGCCTGGTGGCGCGCCGCGCCGGGGAGTGCGCGCTGGGCGAAGTCGCCACCCGGCCGCTGATCGTGTGCGCCGAGCACGACAGCCTGTACCGCGTGCGCGCCCGGCTCGCCGAGCGCCGCATCCGTCACATCGGCGTGCTCGGCGCGGATGAGGCGCTGGTCGACCTGATCAGCTTCAAGGACATCCTCAGCGGCATGGAGCTCGCTTATGTGCACGAGCTGCAGCACGCGCTGCTCGTGCGCGACCAGGCGCTGAACTCCTCGCAGCGCAGCCTGTACCTCGCCGAGAAGGTCATCGAGAGTTCGCTCGAAGGCATCATGGTCACCGATGCCCACGCCCGCATCCTGTCGGTGAACCCCGCGTTCACGCGCATGACCGGCTACACGGCCGCCGAGGTGCTCGGCCTCAACCCCTCGCTGCTCAACTCCGGTCGCCAGAGCCCGGCCTTCTATGCGCGCATGTGGGAGAGCCTGGTGCAGGACGGCCAGTGGCAGGGCGAGGTGTGGAATCGGCGCAAGACCGGCGAGGTGTATCCGCAACTGCTGCACATCACCGCGATCCGCGACCGCGACGGCGCGCTCACCCACTATGCGGCGCTGTTCACCGACATCAGCCGCTTGAAGGAGACCGAGGCGCGCATCCGCGACCTCGCCTACTACGACCCGCTCACCGGCCTGCCCAACCGCCGCCTGCTCGAAGACCGCCTGCAGGTCGAGCTCGCCCACGCCGCGCGCCTGCGCTGCCGGCTGGCGGTGATGTTCGTCGACCTCGACCGCTTCAAGCGCATCAACGACAGCCTCGGCCACGAGGTCGGCGACAAGCTGCTGGTCGAGATCGCCCAGCGCCTGCGCGCAACCCTGCGTGAGGACGACACCGTGGCCCGCATGGGTGGGGACGAGTTCCTCGTCGTGCTCAACAACCTGTCCGGCCCCGACGAGGCGGCGATCATGGCGCGCCGGCTGGTGGGTGCGCTACGTCGCCCGGTGCAGATCGAGGGCCGCGAGCTGGTGGTGACGACCAGCCTGGGCATCAGCATCTACCCCGACGACTCGCAGGACGCCAACACCCTGATCAAGCACGCCGACGTGGCGATGTACCGCGCCAAGGACGAAGGCCGCAACAGCTTCCAGCTCTTCGAGCCGGCGATGAACGCGCGCAGCCTCGAGCACCTGGCGCTCGAGACCGCGCTGCACCGCGCGCTGCCGCGCAACGAGCTGCTGCTGCACTTCCAGCCGCTGGTGAATGCCGCCGATGGCAGCCTGGTGGCAGCCGAGGCCCTGCTGCGCTGGCAGCATCCCGACCTCGACCTGGTGTCGCCGGCCGACTTCATCCCGCTCGCCGAGGACACCGGGCTGATCGTGCCGATCGGCGAGTGGGTGCTGCGCAGCGCCTGCGAGCGCCACCGCGCCTGGCGCGAGGCCGGCGGCGCGGCCCTGCGCATGATGGTGAACATTTCGGCGCGCCAGTTCCGCGACGAAGGCTTCGTGGCCATGGTCGGCAGCGTGCTCGCCGAGACCGCGATGCCGCCCGAGTGCCTGACCCTGGAGCTCACCGAGAGCATGCTGATGGACAACACCGACCGCGCCATCGCCCGCCTCGAGCAGTTGCGCGCGCTCGGCATCGCGCTGGCGATCGACGACTTCGGCACCGGCTATTCATCGCTCGCCTACCTCAAGCGCTTCCCGATCGACGAGTTGAAGATCGACCGCCTGTTCGTGCGCGGCATCGACCGCAACACGCGCGACGCCGCGCTGGTGGCGGCGATCATCTCGCTCGGCCACAGCCTCGGCTTGCGCGTGGTGGCCGAAGGCGTGGAGACGCCGGGGCACCTGAAGGTGCTGCAGAGCGAAGGCTGCGACCTGGCGCAAGGCTTCCACTTCAGCCGCCCGCTGCCGTGGGAGGATTTCATCGCGGACTTCGGCCCGGGCGCCTGATCACCTGCGCTTTCGTGGGAGCAACTGCTTGCGTTTCAATGGGGTCGTTCAATGGGGTCGGACTCGATTGATTTCAGCCCGAAATTTCAGGAAATCAATCGAGTCTGACCCCATCGATCTTGACGGTGGCGGACGCTATCCCATGGCAAGCGCTGTTCAGCGCGTGGTATCGGTGTGGAAGGCCCGGGTGGCTTCGCGCACGCGCGCGTCTCCGGCTTCC
Source organism: Thauera sp. (assembly GCA_017997795.1). GTDB lineage: Bacteria > Pseudomonadota > Gammaproteobacteria > Burkholderiales > Rhodocyclaceae > Thauera. The sequence goes on from JAGOEI010000087.1 coordinate 4,888, forward strand.
AGCGTTTGCCAGGCCGCGCGAACCACGTCCTGGCCGTACTGGCGCTCGAGCCGGCGCACGGTGAAGTGGCCGCGGCTCACGTCCTGGAAGTGGCTCATGAACATCAGGTTGATGGTCGCCCCCGCCGCGGCGCCGATGCCGGGCACCAGCATGCCGGCGGCCTTCTGCGTCAGTTGCACCTTGTAGCGCGCCGCCACCATCGTGATCAGCCGCGCCAGCGCGGGCGCGCCTTCACCTGACAGACCCTTCTGCGCGAAGTGGCGCGCGGCTTCGGACACCGTGCTCGCCAGCGCCGCGCGCACCGCGTAGTAGCCGGATTCGGTGGCGTCGTCGCTTTTCGCATTGCCGCCGAGCGCGAACACCTCGAGCGCGGCCAGGCGCGTCTGCGCGTACGAGATGTCCTCGCCTTCGCCGCGCGCGATGTCGAGGATGGAGCGCATGATCAGCACGGTCGACAACGGCACCTCCACCGTCAGCCCCACCAGCCCGAAGGCGCCCCCGCCGGCGCCGCTCACCGAGCCGAGCACCTTGTGCAGCCGCGGCGAGGCCTCGCGCGGGGCGGACTGCAGCGTCCTGGCCGCGGTGTCCATGGCCTTGAGCAGCGCATCGTGCGCCAGCGTGCCGACCTTGCCGCGCCAGCTCGCCGGCAGGCGCGCCATGCCTTTTTCGAGCGGGCTGCCGATGAAGCTCGACAGCCGGGCCGCAAGGCTGGGCCGTTCGAGCAGCGCCCGCGCCTCGGCCAGCGCGCGCAGGTCGGTGTCGGCGAGGAAGATCGGCTGGGTCATGGTGGTGGGGCTCCGCCCGCTATCGTCAGTCACGCTCGCTAAGACGCTACCGGGGCGCCGGACGTTCCCGAGGGTTTCGTGGGCGCGGGCTTGCCCGCGAAAGCGGCGGTGGAACATTCGCCATTCGCGGGCAAGCCCGCGCCTACGGCGAAACCGGGCATGAGCTCCTGTGGGAGCGGCCTTGGCCGCGAAAGCGGCGCCTGGTCTTGCGACGTTCGCGGACAAGCCCGCTCCCACGCACAGTTGCTCCCGCAGGACGGCGCGCGCTCAGGACGGCTTGCCGGTCTCGAGCGACTGCAGGATCGCCGCGCCGAGCACCGCCGCCGACTGCGCGCCCGACAGCGCCATCTTGCGGTTGAGGATGAAGAAGGGCACGCCTTCGATGCCCTGCCTGCGCACGCCCTCGGCCATGCGCTTGACCTTGTCCACCTCGCCGCGGCCTGCCAGCCACTCGCGCACGGCCTCGCGGCGCTCGCCGCAGGCGGCGGCGATGTCGGCCAGGGTGTCGAGGTCGCCGATGTCGCGCCCTTCCTGGAAATGCGCGGCGAACAGGGCGTGGCCCAGGGCCTGGATGCGCTCGGGCTTCTGCCCCTGCGCCTGGGCGCGGTACATCAGGCGGTGGGCGGCGAGGGTGTTGGGTCGGGTCTGGATGCGCTCGAAGGCGTAGACCAGGCCGTCGTCCGCGGCCACGGCGCGCACCTTGTCGAGCACCGCCTCGGCCTTGATCGGCCCGCCGAACTTGGCCTCGAGGAATTCGCGGTAGGGCTCGCCCGCAGCCGGCGTGTCCGGGTTGAGGAAGAAGGGCAACCAGTTGACGCGCACGTCGAGGTCGGGGCGCGAGACCCTGAGCTCGGCCAGTGCGCGGTCCAGGCGCACCTTGCCGAGGAAGCACCATGGGCAGACGAAGTCGGAAACGAGGTCGATGTCGAGGATCATTTGGAGGCGTGTGGGTTTCGATGTATGGCCGGGTGAGCGGCGATGCGGGGGTGTCGTCTGCCGGCGGAATCAGGTTAAAGGGTTTTTCAATACCGCGCGTTCACATTAAAGCCGGCTTCAATAGCGATCCATGTTCACGTCCGGCCGGCGTGTTTGCGGCTCACAGGAAACGGGCGATGAAGCAGGGTTGGCTTGAGTCGGCGCCGTCCGGCAGCGCCAGCCACACGCGCCGGCCGCTGCCGGGGATGCGTTCCAGCGTGCTGCCGTCGGCGGCGAAGAGGCGGTCGAGGCGCAACTCGAGATTGCCGTCCGGCTGCACGAACTCCAGCCGGTCGCCGACGCCGAAGCCGTTCTTGACCTCGACCTCGGCCAGGCCGCGCGCGGCATCGAAGCCGACCACCTCGCCCACCAGCAGGCTGCGGCCGGATTCGGAGTGGCCGCGCAGGTAGTTCTGGTGCTCGGGGGTGGAATGACGCTGGTAGAAGCCGTCGGTGTAGCCGCGGCTGGCCAGACCCTCGAGCTCGCCGAGCAGGCGCGGATCGAAGGGCCGCCCGGCGACGGCGTCGTCGATCGCGCGCCGGTAGCCCTGGGCGGCGCGGGCGACGTAGTAGGGGCTCTTGGTGCGGCCTTCGATCTTCAGTGAGTCGACGCCGATCTCCACCAGCCGCTGCACGTGCTCGATCGCGCGCAGGTCGCGGGAGTTGAGGATGTAGGTGCCGTGCTCGTCTTCCTCGATCGGCATCAGCTCGCCGGGGCGAGTGCCTTCCTCCAGCAGCCACACCTTGCTGCCGCCGATGTGGCGCGGGCCGCCGCCCAGGGCCAGGCCTTGCGTGGTGTCGAGCCGGCTGCGGGTGGCGGTGCCGACGGCGCCGGCGTCCTGCGGGTTGCCGATCGGCGTGTTGCCACAAGCCTGCACGTCGCCGGCGGCGTTGTCGGTGGCCTCGTGCAGCTTGTAGTCCCAGCGGCAACTGTTTGTGCAGCTACCCTGGTTGGGGTCGCGGTGGTTGAAGTAGCCCGACAGCAGGCAGCGGCCGGAGTAGGCGATGCACAGCGCGCCATGCACGAAGACTTCCAGTTCCATGTCCGGGCAGGCGTCGCGGATCTCGGCGACTTCGTCCAGCGACAGCTCGCGCGACAGGATGATGCGTTTGACGCCCACCGACTGCCAGAAGCGCACCGACGCGTAGTTGGTGGTGTTGGCCTGCACCGAGAGGTGGATCGGCAGCTCGGGCCAGCGCTCGCGCACCATCAGGATCAGCCCCGGGTCGGCCATGATCAGCGCGTCGGGCTTCATCGCCACGACCGGCGCCATGTCCTCCTCGAAGGTGCGCAGCTTGGCGTTGTGCGGATAGATGTTGGCGACCAGGTAGAACAGCTTGCCGGCGGCGTGCGCCTCGGCGATGCCGGCCGCGAGCGTGTCGAGCTGGCCGAAGCTGTTGTTGCGCACGCGCAGCGAATAGCGCGGCTGGCCGGCGTAGACCGCGTCTGCGCCGTAGGCGAAGGCGGTGCGCATCATGTCCAGGGAGCCGGCGGGAGCGAGGAGTTCGGGGCGGCGCGGGGCCGAGGGGAAGGCGGGCATCGGGGGGGAGAGGCGGGCAAAAGCGCATTTTACCTGCGCGGGCGGGGAGCGCCGGCGGTGGAATCGGCCCGATGGCGGTGCTCAGCCCTTGGCGACCCTGCGCGCCTTCTTGAAGTCCTTGAGATCCGGCACGGCAAAGAGCTGGCTGCGCCCGACCGTCGAGCTCGGCTGCAGCTTGCCGCCGGTCACATAGCGGCGAAACGTGGACATCGAGACCTCGAGGTACTCACAGGCCTCCTCCGCGGTGAACTCATCACCGGAAAGGTGGCCGAAGAGTTCCTCGTGGTCGAGGTCTTCGCCACGGAAGGCGTTGTTCGATAGCAGGACGAAGAACTTCTCGCGCTCGCGCGCCGGCATTCGCTGGAGGTCGCGGAAGAGGTCTTCCGCGGTTGTGGCGTGCGTCATGGTCCTATCCTCCGGCGGCGAGGTAGCGTTTGAGATCGTCATAGAAATTCTCGTGCGACCCGACCTGGTAGAAGTCGATGATCAGCAATTCGAGCCTGGCGTTCCGTTCCGTCGCCATCGGGGGCCGGTAGGCGATGAGGTACTCCTGGCGGTTGAACTTGAATTTGCGTACCCGGATCCCGGCCAGGTCTCCGACCTTGGCCTCCCCCATCTCTGGGGCCTCGCAGATCTCCTCTACGGCATCTTCGATCGCGAGTTGCAGCGGCTTGTGAGCCTTCTTCACGAAGCGGACGAAGGGGGGCTTGTAGTTCGGCTTCATTGAGATGATTTGATTTTGACTCGTTTTTGAGTAGATATCAACGCATCAAGATCGAGCGTGAAATTTCGATGTCTCGCGGCTGCTCGATTTCATGCGGTGTTTCAGGTGCTGGGTC
>JAGOEI010000351.1 GCA_017997795.1 Thauera sp.
AGCCGTTCGGCAGCGCGCGCGACCGCCTTCGAGAGCACAGCCGCCGCATTGGCGGTCTGAACGGTAGCGGTGGCAGTGTTGGTAGTAGCGGTGGCGGTGTTGCTGGCAGCGGCGACAGTCATGGCGCACCTCCTTTCTGCAGAAATTTTAGTTCATATTTCTTTCTTCTGCAAAATCAATAGAGCCAGAGTCGATTGATTGGACTCACCCGCCCGCCCTTCGTAAGCCCTTCACCACAGCCGCGCATCGGGCCGGTATTCGATCCGCCGCGTCCTTACCCGCCGCGCATCCGGATGCGCGGGGTTGAGCAGGTAATTCCACCCCACCGGCACCACCACCGAAGGCACACGCAGCAGGAGGGATGTACCGCGCGCCAGCCAGTCATCGCCGATGCACTGCGACGCGGCGCTGCCCACCGACCAGTCGACGTTGTCCGCATCCCAGTCGTCCGGCAGCACGACGCCCTCGGCGCTGGCCACGGCCGCGGCGGGCACGATCGCCTCGACCGCGACCAGGTCGCGCGGCGGGCGCATGGGGGTGTGCACGCGCTTTTCGAGCTGCGCCAGCGCGAGGCTGTCGGCCAGGTAGATCACCGGCCGGCCGACGCTGTTCCAGCGCCCGCCGACCGCAGCGGCGCCGTTGCCGGCGCAGGCAAAGTCCTCGGCGGCGCACAGCAGCGCGCCGGTTTCCAGGTCGATCCAGTCCTGCGCCAGCCGCCACAGCGTGGCCGTGCGTGCGGCCATCAGGCGGCGGTGCCGGCCATGATGCGGCGCAAGGCGTTCATCACCGCCTGGTGGCCCGGCGTGGTGACGAGCAGTTCGATGGGGATCGCGCCGCCCAGCGCCGGGATGGGGGCGCCGAGCCACTCGCGGGCGGCGGCTTCGTCCCCGAACACACGCGTGGCCGCGCGCTCGACGTCGATGAGGCGGGCGACGCGGTCGGAGTCGTCCTGCGACAGCGGCTTGCCCTCGCGCACGCGGCGGTCGTAGGTGGCCGGCGCCACGCCCAGCAGTTGCGCCAGGCTGCGCCCGCTGCGCCCGAAGCGGTGCGCAAAGGCATCGAGCGAGCCGGGCTCGAAGCCCTCGCGCACCATGTGGTCGCGCTCGAGCGCCGACGCAGCGTGCAGGTAGTGCTCGATGCTGGCCCCACCCAGCGCGCCGCGCGCAGCGTAAGGGATGGCGCGCTCACGAGTGGACAGGCTTGGTTTGCTTGCAGACATTGCGATCACCTGATTGCTGAACATGAATCAATTGAATCCCTTCGACCATGTTCTGTCAAGCCTCCGCGCCTGCGACGGCGGGGATTCGCGCGGTGTTCGCGCGGCGGGTCGGCCGGGCCGCGCGTGCTAGACTCGCGCGCTTCCAAGGTTGCGTTCCCGATGCAGATCCAGCTCCTGATTCCCGGCCTGTTGTGGCCTGTCGCCACCCTGCTCGGCCCGGCCTCCGGGCTCGCGCTCGACGGGCTGGCGACCCTGCTCGGCCGCGGGCGGCGGCAGGTGACGGCCTTCGAGCCTTACGACCGCCAGCTCGCCCGCCTCTTCGGCGTGCCCGGCGACACCCTGCCGCTGGCGATGCTGCGCCGCCTCGGCGAGGCCGATGCGCCGGCACCCGAACCCGGCAGCCACTGGCTGTGCGCGGATCCGGTCAACCTGTCGTTCGCGCGCGAGCACCTGCTGCTGCAGGCGTTTCCGGATGAAGAGCTGGACGCGGCGGAGAGCGCCGAGCTGGTCGCCGAGCTCAACGCGATCTTCGCCGACCTCGGCCGCTTCGAGGCGTGCACGCCCACGCGCTGGTACCTGCGCCTGCACCGGCCGACCGCGGTCACGCTCTACCCGCTCGACGACGTGACCGGGCGCCCAGTGAAGCACTTCCTGCCCGAGGGCGAGGACGCCCGCCTGTGGCAGCGCACCATGAACGAGGCGCAGATCGTGCTGCACAACCATGCGCGCAGCCGCGCCCGCGAAGAGGCCGGGCGGCGTGCGGTCAATAGCGTGTGGCTGTGGGGCGCGGGTGCCCTCGACACGCCGCCGCAGGCCCCCGCGCGCCACGTTCAGGCAACCGATCCGATCAGCATCGGGCTCGCGCGCGCCGCCGGCGTGGCGGTCGGCGCGCCCGATCCAGGTGCGGCACTGACGCAGGACACCCTGGTCGTGCTCGACATGCTGCGCAAGCCCGCCCAGCAGCTCGACCTCGACACCTGGCGCCGCGGGCTGGAGACGCTGGAGCGCGAATGGTTCGCCCCGCTCGCCGAAGCCTTCCGCGCCGGACGTCTCGAACGCCTGCGCCTGAGCGCACCCAGCGACCGCGGTACGCTGGAACTGGCGCTGAGCGCCAGCGAGCGCTGGAAATTCTGGCGCAAGCCCTACGCCTTCGACGCGCTGCTGAAGTCGATCGCCCCGGCGCCGATGCAGATACCCGACACCGCCGGACCCGCTCATGGCCCCCGGTAGGAGCGGCGCAAGCCGCGATTGCTGCGGTTTCGGCACCACCGCGCAGGATGGATTGCCGATGGTCGCGACTTGCGTC
>JAGOEI010000088.1 GCA_017997795.1 Thauera sp.
AGGAGCCAGTCCTGGACCACGGGAATCTCGTAGCCGGACGCGTAGCGGTGCACCACCGAGATGAAGATCACCACTGTCGCCACGGCCATCAGGGCGGCGATGATGAACTCCTCGAGGCGGTCGAGCAGCTTGTTCATGATTGTTTTCCCCCGAAAAAACGCCCGTCGGGTCTATCTGTCCTGACGGGCGCTGTTGGGTATCGAGACGAGTGAATTACAGCTTGGCGGGATCGAACCCGGTTTCCTTGTAGATCGACTGGATCAGGTCGGCCCCGATGCGCGACTCCATCTTCTTGTGCACCGGCATGAAGGCCTTCTTGAACGCAGCCTTCTCCTCGGCGGTCGGGGCGTAGATCTCGGTCTTGCCCGAGGCGCGCACCGCTTCCAGCGACTTGTCGTTCTCTTCCTTGGCGATCTGGTTGGCGTAGGCGGTGGACTCGACCATGGCTTTGTCGAGCTGGGTGCGCACCTCGGCCGGCAGGCCGTCCCAGAACTTCTTGTTGGTGATCACCGCATAGCCCAGATAACCGTGGTCGGTCAGCGTCATGTGCTTCTGCACCTCATGCATCTTCTGGGTGTAGAGGTTGGAGTGCGGGTTCTCGGTGCCATCGACCACGCCGGTCTGCAGCGCCTGATAGACCTCGGAGAAGGCCATCACCTGCGGCAGCGACTTGACCTCGCGCATCTGCTCTTCCAGAACCTTGGACGACTGGATGCGCATCTTCTTGCCGCGCAGGTCCTCGGGCTTCTTGATCGGGCTGTTGGCCGAGAACGACTTGAAGCCGTTGTCCCAGAAGGCCAGGCCGCGGATGCCCTTGGGCTCGAGCTTGGCGAGCAGTTGCTGGCCAACCGCGCCCTGGGTGATCTTGTTCAGCGCGTCGTAGCCGTCGAAGATGTAGGGCAGATCGAAGACCTCGAACTCGCGCACGCCAAGCGGGCCGAACTTGGCCAGCGAGGGGGCCAGGAGCTGGACGGCGCCGAGCTGCAGGGCCTCCATCTCTTCCTTGTCCTTGTACAGGGTGCTGTTGGCGTACACCTCGACCTTGACCGCGCCGTTGGTGTATTGCTCGGCGAGCGCCTTGAACTTTTCGGCGGCCTTGCCCTTGGGGGTGTCCTGGGCCACGACGTGGCTGAACTTGATCACGATCGGGTCTGCAGCAACCGCCGCAGCAGAGAGGCCCATGGCAACCAGACCAACCAGAAGTGCACGAATCTTCATGAAAACATCTCCTCCGAGAGAACAGCATCAAGGCGTTTTTTTGTCGCCCGGACGGCGCCGGACTGGCGTGGACACCGCGATAAGTTTCGCTGTGTCTGGCATCAGTATCCTTTGGGCGGACGCGCGCTGCTATTGTGGATGTCCGCATGCGTGACAACCGCAGGCGCGCAATGCATCCCATCGCCCCAGGCGGGCGTCCGCACACCATGAACCAGGCCGAAATCCCCTCGCCGCCGCAAGCGCCAGTCTCGGGCCGCAGGCGCTGGATCCAGCACCTGCCCTATCTGAGCCTGGCGCTCTTCCTCGCCGCCATCGCCGCGCTGGTGTGGCTGACGCGCACCTACGACGCCGACGAGCAGCGCACCACGCTGATCAACGATGTGCTGTGGATGGAGCAGAACCTGCGTTTTCACCTCGATCGCAACGAGGTCAATCTGCAGGAGATCGGTCGCGAACTGTTCGCGGAGCGCCCGCTCAGCCCCGAAACCGAAGCCCGCCTCGCCAGCCTGCTGAACCAGGAGCGCGGGCTGGTCCAGATCCTGTGGCTGTCGGCCGAAGGCCAGGTGCTCGGCGCGATGCCACCGCAGCAGGGGACGACGGCTTTCGCCGCCGCAGACAAGGCTGCCGCCGTCAGCGAGCCCACCTTCCAGCTCGCGCGCAGCGTCGGGCGCCCGGTGTACGGGCCGACCTATGCGGTCGTGGGCAACCGCCATCAGTTCGAGGTGCACGTGCCGATCTGGTCCGACGACACTGCGCCGGGCGTCATCGTCGGGGTGTATTCGCTCAGCGACCTGGTCGTGCGCGAACTGCCGTGGTGGTTCTCCGAGCGCTATCGCGTGGCGGTGTTCGACGCCGACGGCCGCGAGATCGCCGCCAAGTCCAAGGTCGCGCCGGTGTCGTCGCAGCTCGCCTACTCCATGCCCTTCGACCCGCCGGGCCATGGGCTGACGCTGCAGATCACCGCCTACAAGTCGGACACGCGCTGGATCCCGCTGCTGCTGGGCGCCTCGATCGTGCTGCTGGCCGGCATCATCGTGTGGAGCGTGATGCAGTTGCGCCGCCAGCTCGCCCGCCGCCAGCAGGCCGAGATCGCGTTGCGCGCCGAGTCGGCGTTTCGCAAGGCGATGGAGGACTCGATGCTCACCGGCATGCGCGCCCGCGACCTCGACGGCCGCCTCACCTATGTCAACGCGGCCTTCTGCCACATGACCGGCTTCACCGCCGAGGAACTCCTCGGGCTCAAGGCGCCGATGCCTTACTGGGACCCCGAGCGCCTGGAGCAGACCTTCGAGCTCCACCGCCAGATCCTCAGCAACGGCAGCGCCACCGAGGGCACCGAGGTGCGGCTGCGGCGCAAGAACGGCGAGAGCCTCGACGTGCTGGTGTTCGAGGCCCCGCTGATCGACGCCGCCGGCCGTCACGCCGGCTGGATGGGCTCGGTGCTCGACATCACCGAGGAGAAGCGCGCGCGCGAACAGGCGCGCCAGCAGGAAGAACGCCTACAGCAGAGCTCGCGCCTGATCACCATGGGCGAGATGGCGTCCACGCTCGCCCATGAGCTCAACCAGCCGCTGGCCGCGATCGCCAGCTACAACTCGGGCTGCATCAACCGCCTGCACGACGAGCAACCGATCGACCGCCGCGAGCTGCTCGACATCCACGAGCGCATCGCCCGCCAGGCCCGGCGCGCGGGCGAGATCATCCGTCGTGTTCACGCCTTCGTCCGGCGTTCCGAACCCAAGCTCGAGCCGCTCGACCTCAATGCCGTGATTCGCGATGCGGTCGGACTGATCGAAGCCGACGCACGCAAGCGCCAGATGCAACTGCGCGTCGAACTCTCCACCCCGCTGCCCGAGGTGGAAGCCGACGCGGTGATGATCGAGCAGATCGTGGTCAATCTGGTGCGCAACGCCATGGACGCGATGCGCGACGAGGCGCCCGCGGCCCGCATCATCGAAGTGCGTTCGGCGCACGAAGGTCGCTTTGCCACCGTATCCGTGGCCGACCGCGGCACCGGCATCCCCGACGAGATCGCCGCGCGCCTGTTCGAGCCCTTCTTCACCACCAAGTCCGAAGGCATGGGCATGGGGCTGAACATCTGCCGCTCGATCGCCGAACTCCACCACGGCCGCCTGGGCTTCGAAACCCGGCCGGGCGGCGGTACCATCTTCACCCTGTCGCTGCCGCTGGACGCCCCCGCATGAACCCTGCCTGCTCCCCCGCCTGCACCCACATCGTCGACGACGACGAAGCCATCCGCGACGCGCTCGAGTGGCTGTTCAAGACGCGCGGCGTGAGCTGCCGCACCTGGTCCTCGGGCGAGCGCTTCCTCGAGGCCTGGCAGCCCGACTGGCGCGGCTGCATCGTGCTCGACATCCGCATGCAGGGCATGAGCGGACTGGAATGCTTCGACACCCTGCTCGCGCGCGGCTGCCAGTTGCCGGTGATCTTCATCACCGGCCACGGCGACGTGCCGATGGCAGTGTCCGCGCTCAAGAAGGGCGCCTTCCACTTCATCGAGAAGCCCTTCAACGACCACGACCTGGTCGACCTGGTGGAGAAGGCGCTCGCCGCCGACCGCGATCGCCAGCGCGTGGCCGCCAGCCGCGAAACCATCGAGGCCCGGCTCGCCACCCTCACCCAGCGCGAGCGCGAGGTGATGGAGCTGATCCTCGAAGGCAAATACAACAAGGTCATCGCCGACGACCTGTCGATCTCGATGCGTACGGTGGAGGCGCACCGCTCACGCATCTTCGACAAGATGGACGTGCGCTCGGCGGTCGAGCTTGCCCAGTTGCTGACCGTTCTGCGCACCTGAGGCGGCAGGCGGGGCGCGCCGTCAGTCGCCGCGCTCGCCCACGCCATGCACCCAGCGCGGCAGCACGCCGGCCTGCTCCGGCGGGCAGGCAAATGCCGCACTCACGCCGACCCGACCCACCCAGGCCGGCTCGCCATCGACCCACAACACCGGCAGCCGATCACGCAGCCAGGCAGGGATCGCGGCCTCCTGGCACAGTTTGCGCAAGGCACGCCGTGGCCGGTCAGCGTCCAGGCGCAGATGCATCCCGGGGGCACGCGGCCCGAGCCAGACTTCGGTCGCCCCCTCGAGCGCCGCACGGCGCAAGCCTGCACCCGTCGCAGCCTCGAAGCACACCTGCGCATCGCCCCAGGGCAGGTCGGCTTCGCCCCGCCAGCGCTGCGCGACGGGCGCCGCCGTCACCGCCCGCTCCAGCCAGACCTCGTCGCGATAGGCGCAGCACGCCCACTCGCCCACGGCGAGGCGCAAGGGATGATCGATGGGGCAGGCGCGCAACTGGCGAAGGGCCTCGTCGAGCGTCGCGCGAGGCGGCGCCAGCGCTGCACGCCGCTGCAGCAGCCAGCGCATCAGGTTCGCCTGCCGTGCCGGGCTGAGTGCGAGCAGCCCGCGCCGGCTCAACACCGCACCGCCGCTGGCGGCTGCAGCAGCGTCGGCGTCAGCGGCGGCAAGCTCGCCGAGCAAGTCGTCGGCCTCGGCAAAGTGCGCCGCAGCGCGCGCCAGCGCGGGCACGGCAGCGGGGAAGAGCTCCTGCGCCACCGGCAGCAGCCGATGACGGATCGCGTTGCGGGTGAAATGCAGCGCGACGTTGCTCTCGTCCTCGACCCAATCGAGCCCAGCGCGCCGAGCCCAATCCTCGATCTGCGCACGACGCAGCGCGAGCAGCGGCCGCAGGCGACCCGGGCGACCATCCACCGGCACGCTCGCCGCCCGCATCGCCGCGGCGCCGCGCACACCGGTGCCACGCAACAGACGAAACAGCAGGGTTTCGGCCTGATCGTCCTGATGGTGGCCGAACGCGAGCCAGTCGCAGTTCACCGTATCGAGCGCCGCATGCCGCGCCGCGCGCGCCGCCGCCTCGACACCGTCCGGGTGAAGGCGGTCGACCTCGACATGAAAAACCTGCAGCGGAACGCCGGCCCGGGCGCAGCGCGCCATGCAGGCCTCGGCCCAGTCGCCGGCGTGGGGGCTCAGGCCATGATGCACGTGCGCCGCCGACAGGCGATAACCGAAGCGCGGCTGCAGGCGGTGCAGCACCTCGAAAAGCACGACCGAGTCGACGCCCCCCGACAGCGCGCAGCACAGACGCGTGTCGGCCGCAACGCCGGCGGTAGCCAGCGCCGCGGCAATGCGCTCGATCAGTTCGTCAGCCGCGCTCATGCGCCGTGCGCTCCGCGGCGGGAACCCGCGGCACCCCTGCACGCAAGTGCCGACCCCATCACAGCAGGAGCAGTGTTGCGCCAGAATGGCATCGCCCTGCCCCCAGCAGCCGGACCGGCCCCTGCCGCGAGGCCGTCCGCGTCAGGCCGCTTTTTCCTTGTAGCGCCCGTAGCTCATCAGTTTCTCGTAGCGCTGGGCGACGAGTTCGGACGGCGTCAGCACCTCGAGCTCGCGCAGTGCGTCGGCCAGCGCACGCTTGAGCGACGCCGCCATCGCACGATGGTCACGGTGCGCACCGCCGATCGGCTCGTTCACGACCTTGTCGATGAGGTTCAGCGACTTGAGCCGCGGCGCGGTGATGCCCATGGTCTCGGCGGCATCGGCTGCCTTCTCCGCGCTCTTCCACAGGATGGACGCGCAACCTTCGGGCGAGATCACCGAATACGTCGAGTACTGCAGCATCAGCACCTGGTCAGCCACCGCGATCGCAAGCGCGCCGCCCGAGCCGCCCTCGCCGATGATGGTGCTGATGATCGGGGTCCTGAGTTCGGCCATCAGGTAGATGCTGTGGCCGATCGCCTCGGACTGGCCACGCTCCTCGGCACCGATGCCGGGGTAGGCGCCGGGGGTGTCGACGAAGGTGAACACCGGCAGCGCAAACTTCTCGGCCAGCTTCATCAGCCGCATCGCCTTGCGATAGCCCTCGGGGCGCGGCATGCCGAAGTTGCGGACGATCTTTTCCTTGGTGTCGCGCCCCTTCTGGTGGCCGATGACAATGCAGGCCTGGCCGTTGAAGCGCGCGAGGCCACCGACGATCGCCTTGTCGTCGGCGTAGCTGCGGTCGCCGTGCAACTCTTTGAAATCGGTGAAGATCAGCTCGGCATAATCGAGCGTGTAAGGACGCTGCGGATGGCGCGCGACCTGGGCAATCTGCCACGGGCTGAGCTTGGCGTAGAGATCCTTGGTCAGCGACTGGCTCTTGCCCTCGAGCCGCTTGATCTCGTCGGAGATGTCGACCGCGGGATCGTCCTGCACGAAACGCAACTGGTCGATTTTTTCCTCGAGTTCGGAGATCGCCGTTTCGAAATCAAGAAAGGTGGTTTTCATCCCGGCCTGTCCAAGTCAAAAATGTCCGCCATTGTAACGCCAGCGCGGCAGCGGCGTGCGCCGCATGTGCTGCAGTGCGGCAGCAATGGCCTCACCCATGACAAACGGGGCGGCGCCTTGCGGCGACCGCCCCGTCTTTACAACCCCCCGCCGCAGCGGGCGCGCACTTACTCGTTGTTGGCGAAGCCCAGCAGGTGCAGCAGGCTGGTGAAGAGGTTGAAGATCGACACGAACAGCGACACCGTGGCCATGATGTAGTTGGTCTCGCCGCCGTGGATGATGTTGCTGGTCTCGAACAGGATCAGGCCCGACATCAGCAGCACGAAGGCGGCCGACACGGTCAGCGACAGCGCCGGGATCTCGAAGAAGATCGCGCCCAGGCCGGCCAGGAAGGCGACCAGGATGCCGACCATCAGGAAACCGCCCATGAAGGAGAAGTCCTTCTTGGTCGTGACCGCGTACGCCGACAGGCCGAGGAAGATCGCCGCGGTGCCGGCCATGGCCTGCATCACGATGCTGGCGCCATTGGGCAGCGACAGGTAGGCAGAGATGATCGGGCCGAGCGTGAAGCCCATGAAGCCGGTCAGCGCGAACACGAACACGATACCCAGGCTGCTGTTACGGAACTTGGTGGTCGCGAACAGCAGGCCGAAGTAGCCGAGCAGCGTCACGATGATGCCCAGGCGCGGCGCGCCCATCGCCATCGACAGGCCGGCGGTGAGCGCCGAGAACGCCAGCGTCAGCGACAGCAGCATGTAGGTGTTGCGGATGACCTTGTTGGTCGATAGCACCGACGGTTCGGTGCGGGTCATTGTGGCGAAACGGTTTTCCATGGTCGGATGTCCTCCAGTGGGGAATCGATGATTTGTTTTTGAGGCCGCCGCACATTGCTGCGCGGCTGGGCCGGTTACCTGCAAACAGACAACATGAACACTCGCGAGGCCGATCGCCGGTCAGCGTCAGGCCGGCAGGGCAGCAAGCGGCTCTGCCGCTGCACGCGCCGGACGCTGGTGGCGGCGCAGGCGCTGCGCAAGCACACGTGCGACACGGTCGGCGGCTTCATCGACCGCGGCACGAACCTCGAGCTGGGTGATCGCGAACACCACGTCGGGCAGGTTGCGCAGCCGCAACTGCACCACGCAACGCTTGTCGGCACCGCCCTTGGGCCCATTGACGTCGGCCACCTTCACACGCGCCCACTGGATGTGATCGCGGAAGCGACCAATCGCGAACCGCATCCTGCGGGCCACATAGTCACGCAACGCCGGGGGGGCTTCCACACCATCGCAATGCAGGTCGATACGCATGTCCAGTCTCCTTCTGTTATTGCACAGTGACCATCGGGCCCAGTGCCTCGATGGATACTAACCCTCAGACTGTTCGATAAAATCTCGGTTCAACAGAATTTCGATCCGGTTTTTCCGAACATTCAGAATCCAGTCCCAAAGGACGCACCGTCATGCTCAACTACAAGCAGCTTCACCATTTCTGGACGGTAGCTCGTGCCGGTGGGATCGTGCGCGCTGCGGAACGTTCCGGGCTGGCCCCGCAGACGCTCTCGGGCCAGATCGCGACACTCGAAACCGATCTCGGCGTGAGCCTGTTCAAACGCCAGGGGCGCGGCCTTGTGCTGACCGAAACCGGGCGCATGGTGCTGGACTACGCGGAGGAGATCTTTCGCCTGGGCACCGAGCTCGAGGCCGCGCTGCAAAGCCGCGCCACCGGGCGCGCCGTGCCGTTCCGGGTCGGCATCGCCGACGTCGTGCCCAAGGCCATTGCCTGGCTGCTGCTCGCCCCGTCGATGGACCTTCCCGAGCCGATGCGCATCGTGTGCCGCGAGGGCAAGTTCGACGCCCTGCTCGGCGAACTGGCGATCCACAAGCTGGACGTGGTGCTCGCCGACAGCCCGCTGCCGCCCAACATGGACGTGCGCGGCTTCAGCCACGCACTGGGCGAATCGACGATCGGCTTCTATGCCACGCCAGCACTGGCGCGCACGCTGCAGGGCGTGTTTCCGGCCACGCTCGATGGCGCTCCGCTGCTGCTCCCCGGGGTCGAAGCGAGCGTGCGCGGCCCCTTGCTGCGCTGGATCGAGGCCGCCGGCATGCGCCCACGCATCGTCGGCGAATTCGACGACAGCGCACTCATGCGCGCCTTTGCCGAAGCGGGCGCCGGCATCTTCCCGAGTGCATCCATGGTGGGCGAGCAACTGTGCAGACAGGCGGGGATGGTCCATCTGGGCAACGCGGATGGCGTCACCGAAACCTACTACGCGATCTCGGTCGAGCGCAGGCTCACGCACCCCGCTGTGCGCGCCATCAGCGAGGCCGCAACGGCGAAGCAGAAGTTCGTGTGATTTGATTTTCGGCCACGGCCAATCCAGAATCGCGGGCCGAAGCGGCCGCAGCAGGCGACCGGGACAGGCGAGACGCGCAGCGCGCGCCGCCCCGTAAGGGCAACGCCATTGAAAGCGCGCGTTGAAACTTGCTGGTGC
>JAGOEI010000089.1 GCA_017997795.1 Thauera sp.
ACCACGCCGTAGCGCTCGGGGTCCTGCACCGGGTAGGCAAACACCGTCGCCCCTTCGCTGCGGGCGGACGCGGCGCGCAGCTCGGCGGCAAAGTCGTGGCCGTAGAACAGGTTGTCGCCGAGCACCAGCGCGGACGGCGCGCCGGCGAGGAAGTCCTCGCCGATCAGGAAGGCCTGCGCCAGACCGTCCGGGCTGGGCTGCACCGCGTACTGCAGGCGGATGCCCCAGCGGCTGCCGTCGCCGAGCAACTGCTCGAAACGCGGCGTGTCCTGCGGCGTCGAGATCACCAGGATGTCGCGGATGCCCGCCAGCATCAGGGTGGCGAGCGGGTAATAGACCATCGGCTTGTCGTACACCGGCAGCAACTGCTTCGAGACCGCCAGGGTCGCCGGATGCAGCCGGGTGCCGGAACCGCCGGCGAGGATGATGCCCTTGCGTCGAGTCATGACGATGAAGTGCTCCGGAAAAGGGAACGAGGCCTGCAGGCCTGTGCATGGACGGCATTGTATGCGCTCGCCGGCCTTGGGCCACCCGCGCGGCGACCCGGCCGGGGTGACGCGGGAGCGATGACGCATTCAGGCCGGAACGGTGCACAGCACTGCGCGACGACATAAAATCCGGGCTTCGCCCTCTTCGTCAGTCCGGGACAGACTCCCTGCCCGCGCTGACCATACAGCCCAGCCCCCAACCGGATCCCCCATGCGCCACGCCCTCCCCGCCCCCGAAATCTTCAAGGCCTACGACATCCGCGGCATCGTCGACACCGTGCTCACCCCCGACGCCGTGCGCGCGATCGGCCACGCGCTTGGCAGCGAAGCAGTCGCGCGCGGACAGACGGCGGTTGCGGTCGGGCGCGACGGTCGCCTGTCCGGCCCGGCGCTCGCCGGCGCGCTCGCCGACGGCATCCGCGCCGCCGGCGTCGACGTCATCGACATCGGCTGCGTGCCCACCCCGCTCACCTACTTCGCCGCGTACCAGCTCGGCTGCGACTCCTGCGTGTCGGTGACCGGCAGCCACAACCCGCCCGACTACAACGGCCTCAAGATGGTGCTCGGCGGCCAGACGCTCCACGGCGACATGATCCAGGGCCTGCGCCGGCGCATCGCCGAGGACGATCTCGCCCACGGCGCCGGCGCGCTGCGCACGGCGGATGTGCGCGCCGACTACATCGAGCGCATCGTCGGCGACGTGAAGCTGGCGCGGCCGATGAAGATCGTCGTCGATTGCGGCAACGGCGTCGCCGGCGGGATCGCGCCCGAACTCTTCCGCCGCCTGGGCTGCGAGGTGATCGAGCTGTTCTGCGAGGTGGACGGCAACTTCCCCAACCACCACCCCGATCCGTCCAAGCCCGAGAACCTGCAGGACGTGATCCGCGCGCTGCGCGACACCGACGCCGAACTCGGGCTGGCCTTCGATGGCGACGGCGATCGCCTCGGCGTGGTGACCAAGGACGGCGAGATCATCTACCCCGACCGCCAGCTCATGCTGTTCGCCGAGGACGTGCTCGCCCGCGTACCGGGCGGCGAGATCATCTACGACGTCAAATGCACGCGTAACCTGGCGCCGTGGATCCGCGCGCGCGGCGGCAAGCCGACGATGTGGAACACCGGCCACGCGCTGGTGAAGGCCAAGCTCAAGGAGACCGGCGCCCCGCTCGCCGGCGAGATGAGCGGCCACATGTTCTTCAAGGAGCGCTGGTTCGGCTTCGACGACGGCCTGTATGCCGGCGCCCGCCTGCTCGAGATCCTGTCCGCGCGCCCCGACGCCAACGCCGCGCTGAAGGCGCTGCCCGACGCGGTGAGCACGCCCGAGCTCAACCTCAAGATGGCCGAAGGCGAACCCTTCGAGCTGGTGCGCCGGCTGCGCGAGGCCGCGCTCGCCGCGCCTTCGTGCTTCCCGGATGCGGGCGAGGTGATCACGCTGGACGGCGTGCGGGTGGAGTTCACGCACGGCTTCGGTCTCGCGCGCGCTTCCAACACCACGCCGGTGGTGGTGCTGCGCTTCGAGGCCGATGACGCAGCGGCGCTGGACGCGATCCAGACCACGTTCCGGCGCGCGATCGACGCCGTGTGGCCGGGGCTGCAACTGCCGTTCTGAGCGCCTGCGGACGCGAGATGCACGTCGGTGCGCAGTTTTGCACGGACGGCCGCGGGACACCGCCGCCGGCGCGCGGGCAGCGTGCTACGTTGCAGGTCTGGAATCGGTCCAGACGGAGAACGACACGATGAATGCACCGGCGCGCAGCGAGCCCAAGCAGGAACAAGCCCTCAAGGGGGTGAACATCCCCTCCTGCCCGGCGGTGCTCGGCCAATTGATGGACGAGCTGCGCCAGCCCCAGGTCAGCGGCAAGCGCATCGCCGCACTCATCGGCAAGGACGTGGGGCTGGCCGCCATGGTGGTCAAGTCGGCCAACTCGCCGCTTTTCGGTGGCGGCCGCCGGATCGCGTCGATCGACGAAGCGATCCGCCTGCTCGGCTTCGGCATGCTCGCCAACCTGGTCCAGGAGGCGCTGCTGCGCAGCGCGATCGCCGAACCGGGCGCCACACTCGAACGCTTCTGGGACAACTCGCGCTACACCGCCGCGGCCAGCGCGTTGATCGCGCGCAAGACCGGCTGCGCCCGCCCCGAGACCGCCTACACCTTCGGGCTGTTTCACGACTGCGGCATCCCGCTGCTGGTCAAGCGCTTCCCGAACTACAAGCAGGTGCTCGGCACTGCCAACCAAGCCACCGGACGCTGGTTCACCGACGTCGAGGACGACGCGCTCGGCACCAACCACGCCACCATCGGCTACATCCTCGCACGCTCCTGGGGCCTGACCGAGAACGTTTGCCAGGCCATCCTGTGTCATCACGACTACTCGGTGCTGATCGAAGACTCGGCGCTGGAGCCGGAATCGCGCACGCTGATCGCGGTCAATGTGGTCGCGGAATACATCGCCGGCACCCACCTGCGCACCCGCCGCGACGCCGAGTGGGACAAGGGCCGCGAACCCGCGGCGCACTTCCTCGGCTACCCGCTGACCGAACTCGAGGATCTGGCAGACGACATCGTCTACAGCTTCGACCGCAAGACGAGCGCCGAGGCGGCCTGAGCAGACACGCAGCGCGCCGTCGCCGCGCGCAGCCCGACGACGACGGTCGAGTCTGCGCGATCGGCTGCCCTTACTGCGCCGCCCGACCGCGTTACGCCGGATCGAGCTTCGCCACCGCCAGCAGCAGCCACTTCACCCCCGCCGGACCGAAGTTGATCTGCACCTTGGCATCCGCACCACTGCCTTCGGCGGCCACGATCACACCCTGACCGAACTTCGCGTGGCTCACCGCCTGCCCGATCCGCAGCCCGTTGGGCAGGGTCGCGAACGTGGGCCGCGGCGCGCGCTGCAACTGCGCCGCCGGCGACGGCTTGAAGTAGCTGCCGCCCATGCCGCCCATCGCCCCGCCCGCAGCCGAGCGCGGGTTCGGCGGCGTGAGCCACTTGGTGAGTTCGACGGGGATCTCCTCCAGGAAACGCGAGCGCAGGTTGTAGCGCGTCTGCCCGTGCAGCATGCGGCTCTGCGCGAACGACAGATACAGGCGTTCGCGCGCGCGTGTGACCGCCACGTACATCAGCCGGCGTTCCTCTTCCAGGCCGTCGGTCTCGAGGATGCTGTTCTCGTGCGGGAACAGACCCTCTTCCAGCCCGGACAGGAAGACGACATTGAACTCCAGTCCCTTGGCCGAGTGCACCGTCATCAGCTGCACCGCGTCGGCGCCCTGGTCGGCCTGGTGGTCACCGGCCTCGAGCGAGGCGTGGGCGAGGAAGTCCGCCAGCAGCGTGTGCGGCTGCGCCAGCGCTTCGCCCCCTGACGTTGACTGGGCCTGCGACTCGGCGAGGAAGTTGGCCGTCGCGTTGATCAGCTCGTCCAGGTTCTCCAGCCGCTCGCGGCCTTCCTTGTCGGCCTTGTAGTGCGCACGCAGGCCGCTGAGGTCGAGCACGTGATCGACCAGCTCGGGCAGCGGCAGGCCGGCGGTGTCGCGGCGCAGGTCCTCGATCAGGCGCACGAACTGCGCCAGCGAGGTGCCGGGCTTGCCGGAGAGGTGCGGCACGGTGGCGTACAGGCTGGTGTTGTAGACGCGTGCGGCGTCGGTCAGCACCTCGAGCGAACGCGCGCCGATGCCGCGGGTGGGGAAGTTCACCACGCGCGCGAACGAGGTGTCGTCGTCCGGATTGGCGATCAGACGCAGATAGGCGAGCGCATGCTTGATCTCCTGGCGCTCGAAGAAGCGCAGGCCGCCATACACGCGGTACGGGATGCCGGCGGAGAAGAGCTGGTGCTCCAGCACCCGCGATTGCGCATTCGAGCGGTACAGCAGCGCGATCTCGCTGCGCAGCGCGCCGTCGCGCACCAGGGACTGGATCTCCTCGACGATCCAGCGCGCCTCGTCGCCGTCCGAAAACGCCTCGAACATGCGGATCGGCTCGCCCGCGCCCTGGTCGGTCCACAGGTTCTTGCCGAGGCGGTTGGCGTTGTGGCGGATGATCGCGTTGGCGGCATCCAGGATGTTGCTGTGCGAGCGGTAGTTCTGCTCGAGGCGGATGACGTTCTGCACGCGGAACTCGCGCTCGAAGTCGCGCATGTTGCCGACCTCGGCGCCGCGAAAGCGATAGATGCTCTGGTCGTCGTCGCCGACGCAGAACATCGCCGCGCCGCCCTCACGGCCCTCGTCGGCGAAGAGCTTGAGCCAGCGGTACTGCAGGCGGTTGGTGTCCTGGAACTCGTCGACCAGGATGTGGCGGAAGCGGCGCTGGTAGTGGCGGCGCAGCGGCTCGTTACGCTCGAGCAGCTCGTAGCTGCGCAGCAGCAACTCCGCAAAATCCACAACAGACTCGCGCTGGCACTGGGCCTCATACTCCTGGTAGAACTGAACGCGCTGGCGGGTGAAGTCGTCCCAGGCCTCGACCGCGTGCGGGCGGTGGCCGGCCTCCTTCTGGCCGTTGATGAAGTGCTGGAGCTCGCGCGGGGGGAATTTCTCGTCGTCTACGTTCAGGGTCTTCAGCAGACGCTTGATCGCGGCGAGCTGGTCGCCCGAGTCGAGGATCTGGAACAGTTGCGGCAGCCCGGCGTCGCGATGATGGGCGCGCAACAGGCGGTTGGCCAGGCCGTGGAAGGTGCCGATCCACATCCCGCGGGTGCTCACCGGCAGCATGATGGACAGCCGGGCGAGCATCTCCTTGGCGGCTTTGTTGGTAAATGTAACCGCCAGAATGCCGGCCGGATCGACCTGACCGGACTGGATCAGCCAGGCGATGCGGGTGGTCAGCACGCGGGTCTTGCCCGAGCCGGCACCGGCGAGGATCAGCGCATGCTGGGCCGGAAGGGTGACGGCCTGGAGTTGTTCGGTGTTGAGATTGGCGAGCAGCGTGGACATCGTGGTTCCTTTTCGAACCCGGATTGTATCGGCAGCGCAGCGCACGACCGAAGTCGCGCGCTGAAGAGGCAATGTTGCACCGCAACAACAGCTTACTTGCAAGGATCGGTGAATCAGCTAGATTGCAGTTGTGCGCTGCACAATAAATCTCCCGAAAGCGGAACATTGTCACGACCCGCGGGGTCCGAATTGTGCAGAATCAAGGAAAACAAGAGGGCGCGAAAGTTATATTGCGCCACAACATTGACGATGGACTGGCCGTCCATGAAGCAGCCAGCCGATGAAGGTGCCGTACCCCGGCCCGAATGGAGAACACATCATGAAAACGCCGAAACTGCTGCCCTGGTATGCCCGCAAGGCGGGTGTCTCTCTCGAGCGCGCCGAAACCCTCTGGCGCAAAGCCGTACGCGAAGCGACCCTGGAAACGGGCTGGGTCGGCAACGCCGAGTACTGGGGCTCGGCAATGGACCACTTCACCCGCCTTCTCAAGGAAGAGCGCTCCACCCTGTGCGCGCCGCGCGTGGTGCCCTACGTGCGTGCGCAGAACCGCATGTGGCGCCTGCCGCTGCTGGCCATGGAAGACGTCTTCGCCGCGATGCACGCGCGCTGGAGCCGTCACCAGGGCAACACGCACCGCGCCGCCTGACCGGCCTCCGGGGCGCCGGGCGCTCGCAGCGCGTGCTGCGCCAGCCGCCCCGATACTCGGCCTGAGCCTCCCCGGCCCGGCCTGAGCCCAGCCTCCCGCGCGCCCGACCGATTTGTCGTCTCCCTCCCTCCTTAAATGGAGTTCGGCACCCCGCCATGCGGTGGGGTGCCATTTTTTTGTCCACCGCGCGCGCACTGCAACTGCACGATGCCCGGCACAGCGCCGCGACCTGGCGCCATTCAACGCCCGCTGTTCAAGGTATACTGGCGTGTTTTCAACGCCATAAAGCCCGCACGCCCGCCATGCAGGACACCATGCAGGAAAAATACCAGCCCGCCGCCGTCGAGACGGCCGCCCAGCAGCACTGGGACTCCAGCGACGCCTTCCGCGTCACGGAAGACACGAACAAGCCCAAGTACTACTGCCTGTCGATGTTCCCCTACCCCTCGGGCAAGCTGCACATGGGGCACGTGCGCAACTACACCATCGGCGACGTGCTCGCGCGCTTCCACCGCATGAAGGGCTTCAACGTGCTGCAGCCCATGGGCTGGGACGCCTTCGGCATGCCGGCCGAGAACGCCGCGATCCAGAACAACGTGCCGCCGGCGAAGTGGACCTACGCCAACATCGACTACATGAAGGCGCAACTCAAGCGCCTCGGCTTCGCCATCGACTGGTCGCGCGAACTGGCCACCTGCACCCCCGAGTACTACCGCTGGGAGCAGTGGCTGTTCACCCGCCTGTACGACAAGGGCCTGATCTACAAGCGCCTCGGCACGGTCAACTGGGACCCGGTGGACCATACCGTGCTCGCCAACGAGCAGGTCATCGACGGCCGCGGCTGGCGCTCGGGCGCGCTGGTCGAGAAGCGCGAGATCCCCATGTACTACATGAAGATCACCGCCTACGCCGACGAACTGCTGTCCGCGCTGGACGATCTGCCCAACTGGCCCGAGCAGGTCAAGCTGATGCAGAAGAACTGGATCGGGCGCTCGGAAGGCGTGGAGATCAGCTTCCCGTTCGATGTGTCGAGCATCGGCCACGAGGGCGCGCTGAAGGTGTTCACCACCCGCGCCGACACCCTGATGGGCGCGACCTACGTCGCCGTGGCCGCCGAGCACCCGCTCGCCACCCAGGCCGCGGCCAGCAACCCGGCGCTCGCCGAGTTCATCGAGGAGTGCAAGCGCGGCGGCGTCGCCGAGGCCGACATCGCCACGATGGAAAAGAAGGGCATGCCCACCAGCCTCAAGGTGCGCCACCCGCTCACCAACGAGCCGCTGGAAGTCTGGGTCGCCAACTACGTGCTCATGGGCTACGGCGAGGGCGCGGTGATGGCCGTGCCGGCGCACGACGAGCGCGACTTCGCGTTTGCCACCAAATACGAATTGCCGATCCGCATGGTCGTCGGCTCGGACGCCTACGCCGACACCGTCGCGCCCTGGCTGGACGCCTATTCCGACTACGGCCGCCTGGTCAATTCTGGCAAGTACGACGGGCTCGACTTCCAGGGCGCGGTCGATGCGATCGCTGCCGACCTCGCCGCAAAGGGCCTGGGCGCCAAGCGCGTGCAGTACCGCCTGCGCGACTGGGGCATCTCGCGCCAGCGCTACTGGGGCTGCCCGATCCCGATGATCCACTGCACCGACTGCGGCGACGTGCCGGTGCCCGACGCGCAACTGCCGGTGGTGCTGCCCGAGAACGTCGAGATCACCGGCCGCGGCTCGCCGCTGGCCAAGATGGCTTCGTTCTACGAGTGCGCGTGCCCGAAGTGCGGCCAGCCGGCCAAGCGCGAAACCGACACCATGGACACCTTCGTCGAGTCGTCGTGGTACTTC
Organism: Thauera sp.; assembly: GCA_017997795.1. Classification (GTDB taxonomy): domain Bacteria; phylum Pseudomonadota; class Gammaproteobacteria; order Burkholderiales; family Rhodocyclaceae; genus Thauera. The sequence goes on from JAGOEI010000089.1 coordinate 7,893, forward strand.
CTGCGCTACGCCTGCGCCGACAGCACCACCGCGATGGTCGACGAGCGCGTCAACTACTGGGCGCCGGTCGATCAGTACATCGGCGGCATCGAGCACGCCATCCTGCACCTGCTGTACTCGCGCTTTTTCACCCGCGCGATGCGCGACTGCGGCTTGGTCAATGTCTCCGAGCCCTTCAGCGCCCTGCTCACCCAAGGCATGGTGGTGGCCGAGACCTACTACCGCGAGCTCGACGGCGGCAAGAAGCAGTGGATCAACCCGGCCGACGTGGTGGTCGAGCGTGACGAAAAGGGCCGCATCGTCGCCGCCAAGCTGGAAGCGGACGGCCTGCCGGTGGTCATCGGCGGCATCGAGAAGATGTCGAAGTCGAAGAACAACGGCGTCGACCCGCAGTCGCTGGTGGACCAGTACGGCGCCGACACCGCGCGCCTGTTCATGATGTTCGCCGCGCCGCCCGACCAGCAGCTCGAGTGGTCCGACGCCGGCGTCGAGGGCGCCTCGCGCTTCCTGCGCCGGGTGTGGAACTACGGCCACGCCTTCGCCACCGCAACCCGCGGCGCGCTGCCCGCCGAGCGCAAGCTCGCCGCCAATGCGCTGCCCGCCGCCGCGGCCGACGTGCGCCGCGAGGTGCACACCCACCTCAAGCAGGCGAGCTACGACTTCGGCAAGCACCAGTTCAACACCGTCGTGTCGGCGGCGATGAAGATCCTCAACGCGCTCGAGAAGGCGCACAAGGATCTCGCCGCCGCCGAGCCGGCGGCCCACGCCGAGGTCGCCGAGGAAGGCTTCTCGATCCTGCTGCGCCTGTTGTCGCCGACCACCCCGCACATCTGCCACGCGCTGTGGCAGGAATGCGGCTTCGGCACCGACATCCTCGCCGCGAACTGGCCGGAAGTGTGCGAGGACGCCTTGAAGCAGGACGAGATCGAGCTGATGGTGCAGGTCAACGGCAAGCTGCGCGGCAGCATCAAGGTCGCCGCCGACGCACCCAAGGCCGACATCGAGGCGCTCGCCCTGGCCTCGGAAGCCGCGCAGAAGTTCATGGAAGGCAGGCCGGCGAAGAAGGTCGTCGTCGTGCCCGGTCGTCTGGTCAACATCGTCGCCTGAGGAAGTC
>JAGOEI010000352.1 GCA_017997795.1 Thauera sp.
GGCCTGGACGGCATGGACGAGGTCAGCCTCGGCGGCGCGACCCTGGTCGGCGAGCTCAAGGACAACCAGGTCCGCGAGTACGAGATCCACCCAGAGGACTTCGGCCTCGCGATGGCAGGCAGCCGCAACCTGCGCGTCGAGGACGCCGCGGAGTCGCGCGCGGTGTTGCTCGGCGTGCTCGACAACCAGGCCGGCCCGGCGCGCGAGATCGTGATCTTCAACGCCGGCGTGGCGCTGTACACAGCCAACCTGGTCGACACCATCGGCGCCGGCATCATGCGTGCGCGCGAGATCATCGAGAGCGGCGCCGCGCGCGCCAAGCTCGACGAGTTCGTGCGCTTCACCCAGCAGTTCCGGAGCGGCAAATGAGCGACATCCTGCAGAAGATCTGCGCGGTCAAGGAACAGGAAGTCGCCGCCGCCCGCGCCGAGCTGTCGCAACCCGAGTTGCGCGCCCAGGCCGAGGCGCAGCCGCCGGCACGCGATTTCGTGGGCGCGATCCGCGCCAAGCATGCGGCCGGCCGCGCCGCGGTGATCGCCGAGATCAAGCGCGCCAGCCCGTCCAAGGGCGTGATCCGCGCCGACTTCCACCCCGCCGAGATCGCTGCGTCCTACGAGCGCGCCGGCGCCGCCTGCCTGTCGGTGCTCACCGACCGCCAGTTCTTCCAGGGCGCACCCGAATACCTGCAGGCGGCGCGTGCGGCCTGCCACCTGCCGGTGCTGCGCAAGGATTTCCTGATCGACGCCTACCAGGTGTTCGAGGCGCGCGCGATGGGCGCCGACGCCATCCTGCTGATCGCCGCCTGCCTGGACCTCGCGCAGATGCGCGACATGGAGCAGCTCGCGATCGCGCTCGGCATGGCGGTGCTGGTCGAGGTGCATGACGGCGCCGAGCTCGACCTCGCGCTGCAACTGCAGACACCGCTGATCGGCATCAACAACCGCAACCTGCGCACCTTCGAGGTCGCGCTGCAGACCACGCTCGACCTGCTGCCGCGCATCATCAGCGGGCAGGGCGGGCGCATCGTGGTGACCGAATCCGGCATCCTGCAACCGCAGGACGTGAGCCTGATGCGCAGCCACGATGTGCACACCTTCCTGGTCGGCGAGGCCTTCATGCGCGCGCCGGATCCGGGGGCGGAACTGCAGGCGCTGTTCGGCGCCTGAACGTCGCGATGAGCGAGGGCATGCGGTGCGCGCGTACATCGGCGGCAACGGGCGATCGCGATGACTGAAGCGCGCGCCGACGCGCCTCCGGGCTCGTCGCCCGACACGCGTCCCGCCGTGCCGCCCGCGGCGCCGCGCCCACGGCGCTGGCTGCGGTGGCTGGGCTGGGGCGTCGCGCTGCCGGTCGCGGCGCTCGTCGGTGGCAGCGCCTGGCTGCTGGGGACGCAGTCGGGGCTGGACGCCAGCCTCGCGCTCGCCCAGCGCGCCACGGGCGGCGCACTGCAGGTCGAAGGCGCGCGCGGGCGTGTGCTCGGCGGTTTTGACATCGACCGCGTCGCCTGGCGCACCGCCGACCTGCACATCGAACTCGATGCGCTGGCGCTGGCCTGGCAGCCGGCGGCGCTGTTCGAGCGCCGCCTGCGCATCGACCACCTGACCGTCGCGCGCGTGGTGCTCGCGCAGACCGTGGCCGAGGACGAGCCGGAGGCGGCACCTGTGGTCGCACCGGCATCCCTCGAACTGCCGATCGCGGTCGACATCGCGCGCGTCGCGGTGGGCGCCTTCGTGATGCGTGAGCTGCCCGCAGCGGGTGAGGACGCGGGGGCTGCGGAGGCCGCAGGCGTCGGCAAGGCTGCCGAGGCCGCAGCGACAGCGGCCGAAGCCATCGAGCGCGCGGAGGATGCGGTCGCGGACCCCGGCAGCGCTGCCGAGGCGGTGACCGAGGTGGCTGCCGAGCAGGGGCTGATCTTCACGAACCTGGAGGCGGCGCTCGACAGCGACGGCCGCCACCACCGCCTGCGTACGCTCACGGTCGATCTGCCGCAGGGCAAGGCACACCTGAGGCTGGCGCTCGACGGGGTCTCGCCGTTCGCGCTCGAAGGCGAGGGTGGCTTCGACGGCGTCATCGAAACGCACGCCCTCGCCCTGCAGCTCGCGCTCGCCAACACGCTGCTCGAACCGCGCCTCGTGGCCGAGGCGCGGGCGCAGGGCCTGCAGGCACGGGTCGAGGCCGAGGCCGCGAGCTTCGCGCCCAACCCCCTGCGCCGGCTGGCCATCAAGGCCGGCGAGTTCGATCCCGCCGCCTTCGTCGCCGGCGCCCCGCGCGCCGCGCTGAGCCTGGACGCCGAGCTGGCCGCGCCGACCGCGCACGAGGGCCTGCTCGCCGGCCCGATCCGCCTGACGAACAGCCAGCCCGCCGCCGTCGACGCCAAGGGCATCCCGCTGCACAGCCTCGCCGGCGTGCTCGACTGGCGCAGCGGCGAGATCGCGCTCGACGCGCTCGACATCCGCCTGGCCGGCGAGGGCCGCATCGCCGGCCGCGTCGCCTGGCGGCCACCGCAGG
>JAGOEI010000090.1:0-5733 GCA_017997795.1 Thauera sp.
ACCTTCGTCGCCCTGCGCGACGGTTTCCGTGCCGGCATCCCGCGCACCACGGCTGACGAGGCCGAGCGCGTCGCCACGCGCGTGTTCGACATCCTGGCCGCGGAAGGCGGCGAGGCGCTGGTGGGCAAGGCGCGTGCGCTCGCGCCCGGCACCTTCTGGCGCGGGGGCAGCGGCGAGTGAGCGGCAAGCGACTGGCGATCGAGCCCGCGGGGCGGATGATGAGCCGCGCGAGCCGTCCGACCCGGGATGTGGCGAGTTCGCCCGCGGGTGGGCGGACGGGGTCGGCCGAGGGCGAAGGCCCAAGGTCGACACTCGGCGAGGCTCCGAGGTCGGTCTTTGGCGAGGCGTCAAGGTCGGTGTTCGGTGAGGGCGAGGCCGCGTCGGCCGGAGAGGGCGCGCGTGTCTCGCGCCGCCGTGACGGCTGGCTGCGGATCGCGTCCCTCGCAGCCTTCGTGCTGCTGTGGCAGCTCGGCGCGATGTTCGCCGACAGCCGCACGCTGCCCGATCCCTTGACCGTGCTCGCTCGCATCGTCGACGAGACCGTGTCGCTGAGTCTGCCCGGCCACCTCGCGGTGACGCTCGGCCGGGTCGCGATCGCCTTCTCCGCGGCGATGCTGATCGGCGCGCTGCTGGGCATGGCGATGGGGCGCTGGCGCAGCCTCGACGCCTTCTTCGACGCCTGGCTGGTGCTCGGGCTCAACATCCCGGCGCTGGTCACCATCATCCTGTGCTACGTGTGGTTCGGCCTCAACGACTGGGCGGCAATCCTGGCGGTGGCGATCAACAAGATCCCGACCGTCATCGTCACCGTGCGGGAGGGCGCGCGCGCGGTCGATCCCAAGCTGCTCGACGTCGCCCGCGCCTACCGCCTGTCGCGGCGCACCACCTTCGTGCGCGTGTATCTGCCCCAGCTCGTGCCCTACCTGATGGCGGCGGCGCGATCGGGGCTGTCGCTGATCTGGAAGATCGTGCTGGTGGTCGAACTCCTCGGGCGCAGCGAGGGCGTGGGCTTCCAGTTGAACGTGTTCTTCCAGTTCTTCGACATCACCGGCATCCTCGCCTACACCCTGGCCTTTGCCGCCGTGGTGCTGATCGTCGAGGCTTGGGTGCTGCGCCCGCTCGAGCGCCGGCTCACCGGCTGGAGGGCCTGAGCGATGCTCGAGATCCGCATCGATCGCAAGTGCTATCCCGACCGCGGCGGGCGCCCGCACGTGGCGCTGTCGGGGCTGAACCTGGCGGTGCAGCGCGGCGAGTTCGTGTGCGTGGTGGGGCCGTCGGGCTGCGGCAAGAGCACCTTGCTCAACATTGTTGGCGGGCTCGACCGCGAGGTGGACGGGCAGGTGACGATGAACGGCGCCTTCCCTGAGGACGTCGGCTTCATGTTCCAGGAGCCGCGCCTGATGCCGTGGATGAGCGTGCTCGACAACGTGCTGCTGGTGGCGCGCGAGAGGGGGGCGAGCGAGGGCGACGCGGCACGCCAGCGCGAGCGCGCGATCGCGCTGCTGCGGGCGATGGAGCTCGGCGACGTGCTCGACGCCTGGCCGGCGCGGCTGTCGGGCGGCATGATGCGGCGGGTGGCGCTGGCGCGTGCCTTCATCAACGAGCCCGAACTGCTGCTGATGGACGAGCCTTTCGTGTCGCTCGACACGCCGACCGCGAACCGGCTGCGCGATATGCTGGTCGAGCAGTGGCAGCGCTGTGGCGCGAGCGTGCTGTTCGTGACCCACGACCTGCGCGAGGCGCTCGCGCTCGCCGACCGGGTGTGCTTCCTGTCGGCGGCGCCGGGGCGGGTGGTGCTGGATCTGCCGGTGGATCTGCCGCGTCCGCGCGATGCGGCCTCGCCGGCAGTCGATCGGCTGTACCAGGCGCTGCTGGCGCGGCATCCGGAGTTGCTGGGCGGGCTGGCGAGCGGGGAGCGCGGTATCGAACGCAACGGTGCGGCGGCACGCGGCGCCCCGGCGACCGGTTCGGGCATGAGCGCGTCGGACACCATGGGGCGCACGCCGAGGGGAGCAGTGGAATGAGCAGCGTGAACACGGCGGCCGTCGAGCCGACGCGAGCGATGGCCGACTCCGTGGCGGCCGACACCGAAGCGCAAGCCGTGGCGGCCGGCGAGGTCCTGCTGTCGGTGCGGGGGGTGAGCAAGTCCTACGGCGCGCGCCCGGCCTTGAAGGGCGTGGACCTCGAGGTGCGCGCCGGTGAGTTCGTCGCCTTGCTCGGCCCCAACGGTGCAGGCAAGAGCACGCTGTTCCAGTTGCTCACCGGGCTCTTCAACGCCGACGCCGGCGAGGTCCGCGTGTGCGGACAGGACATGCGGGTGGCGCCGGTGCGCGCGCTAGGGCGCATCGGCGTGGTGTTCCAGCAGATGACGCTGGACATGGACCTGAGCGTCGAGGCCAACCTCGTCTTCCATGCCCGCCTGCACGGCATCGGCGGCGCGCAGGCGAAGGCCCGCATTGCCGATGCGCTCGCCCGCCTCGGGCTGGCCGAGCGCCGTGGCGACCGCGTACGCGAGCTCTCGGGCGGCAACCGGCGCAAGGTGGAACTGGCGCGCGCGCTGGTGCATCAACCCTCGGTGCTGCTGATGGACGAGGCCACGGTCGGCCTGGACCCGGCCTCGCGCCGGCACCTGCTCGACGAGGTGCTGGCCTTGCGCGCCAGCGGCGTCGGCGTGCTGTGGGCCTCGCACCTGGTGGACGAGGCCGAGGGCGCCGACCGCGTGCTGGTGCTGCACAAGGGCAAACTGCTCGCCCAAGGTACGCCGGCCGAGCTGGTGGCGGCGTCCGGTTGCGACACGCTGGCCGAGGCCTTCCTCAAGATGACGCGCAGCGGGCAGGCGGTGGAGCCCGGCTGAAGCCGGCTGAGTTGGCCAGCATCGATCTGGCATGGTTTTTTCTTGCGGGTTCCTGCCCGCGCTTCAAGCAGTGACAGCTTTGCACCATCGACACCAACGAGGAGACGACAACAATGAACCGACTGAAGACCCTGGGCTGCGCCGTGGCCACCACCCTGATGCTCGCCCTGCCGGCGGGTGCCGCGCTGGCCAAGGACACCGGCTACATCTTCGTCAGCAGCGAGAACGACAACGCGGTGACCGTGCTCGACGGCAAGAGCTTCCAGGTGGTCAAGGCTATCCCCACCGGCGAGCGTCCGCGCGACATGAAGCTGTCCGCCGACCGCACGCAGATCTTCGTCATCGCCAGCAACAGCGAGCGGGTGGACGTGATCGACATCGCCAGGCTCGAGGTCGTGCGCAGCATCGACGTCGGCGAAGACCCCGAGATGTTCGACTTCAGCAAGGACGGCAGCCGGATCTTCGTCTCCAACGAGGAGGACGCCGCAGTGTCGGTGGTCGATGTCGCCGGGAACACGGTCGTCGCCCAGGTCGAGGTCGGCGAGGAGCCCGAGGGCGTGCTGGTGAGCAAGGACGGCAGCCGGCTCTACGTGACCTCGGAAGTGGCCAACATGGTCCACGTCATCGACACCGCGAACAACGCGATCCTTGCCAACGTGGTGGTCGGCAACCGTCCGCGCCGCTTCGCCGACACGCCCGACGGCAGCGAGGTGTGGGTGACCAACGAGCTCGGCGCCTCGGTGACCGTGCTCGACGCGAAGAACAACACCATCAAGGACACCATCAGCTTCGAGCCCAAGGGCTTTCGCAGTGACGACGTGACCCCGGTCGGCATCACCATGACGCGCGACGGCAAGACCGCCTACGTCACCCTGGGCCGCGCCAACCACTTCGCGGTGGTCGACGTCGCCAGCCGCAAGATCAGGGACTACGTGCTGGTCGGCAGCCGCGCCTGGGGCGTGACGCTGAACCGCGACGAGTCGATGCTGGTGGTGGTCAATGGCCTGTCGGACGATATCTCCATCGTCGACACGAAGACCAACAAGGTGCTGCGTTCGGTGGCGGTGGGGCGCGTGCCGCATACGGCGGTGATCGACGACTGATCCGTGGGGCGCGGGTGGGGAAGGGGAAAGGCTGGCGGCTGTGGAGGGGCGAAAGGCTCGCGGCTGGCGCCGCTCCTACAGGGAGGGGCGCCGGTCGAGGGGGGTTGTGGGAGCGGCGCCAGCCGCGAGGGTTTCAAGACAACGCGTCCCGGGCGCGCTCGCCTTGAATCAACGCGGCACCACCTGCCTGGAAAAATGCTCGCGGCTGGCGCCGCTCCTACAGGGAGGGGCGCCGGGCGAGGGGTGTGTGGGAGCGGCGCCAGCCGCGAGGGTTTCAAGACGGGATGCACCACCCGGGCGGATGCAGGGTTGTGATGCTCGAACGATCGATGGAGCTGTGTAGATGATGAGTTTCCGTGCGCTGATGCACTTCGCCCTGGCGGCTTCACTGCTGCTGTTCGCGCTGGTCGCCGGGGCGGCCGAGGTCATCCGCTTCGGCTACCTTGAGCTGAACAAGGACGCGCGTTACGACGAGCGCAAGACCTTCTTCCGCACCCTGTCGCGGCCGTACGGGCCGCCCTTCGCCGGCGCCGAGGTGGCGCTGCGCGAGGCGCGCTTCGTCGGCCAGGCGCTGGGCGTGAGCTTCGACCTGGTGCGCGCGCGCGGCGCCGATGCCTCCGCGCTGGTGGCCGAACTCGACAAGCTGCACGCCGAGGGCGTGCGCTACTTCCTGATCGACGCGCCGGGCAAGGTGGTCGCCGAGGTCGCCGCCGCCACCCGCGGGCGCGAGCTGCTGCTGTTCAACGTCTCGGCACCGGACGACGCGCTGCGCCAGGCGCAGTGCCAGGCCCACCTGTATCACACGCTGCCCAACCACGGCATGCAGACCGACGCGATCGCGCAGTTCCTGGTGTTCAAGAAGTGGCGCAACGTGCTGCTGCTGCAGGGGCCGCTCGACGACGACAAGCTCATCGGCGCCGCCTTCGAGAACTCCGCGCGCCGGCTGGGCCTGAAGATCGTGGCGAAGAAGGACTTCCTGCTCAGCAACGACCCGCGCCAGCGCGAGCTCGGCAACGTCGGCCTGCTGACCGCGGGCGCCGACTACGACGTCGTCTTCGTCGCCGACAGCGACGGCGAGTTTGCGCGCAGCGTGCCCTACGACACCGTGCGCCCGCGTCCGGTGGTGGGCGCCGAGGGCCTGGTCGCCGAAGCCTGGCACTGGGCCTGGCCGCGCCACGGTGCGCCGCAGCTCACCGGCCGCTTCGAGAAGCAGGCCAAGCGCCACATGGGCAGCGCCGACTGGGCGGCGTGGATCGCGGTGAAGGCGGTGGTGGAGGCGGTGGTGCGCACCGAGAACGCGCCCTTCGCCAGGCTGGTCGCCTACCTGGGCGGCGAGGAGATCACCATCGACGGCTTCAAGGGCAACCGCCTGTACTTCCGCGACTGGGACCGCCAACTGCGCCAGCCGCTGCTCATCGCCACCCACAACGCGGTGATCGAGCGCGCGCCGATCCAGGGCTTCCTGCACCAGACCAACAACATGGACACGCTCGGCTTCGACCGGCGTGACAGCCAGTGCAAGCCGTGAGACTCGAGCGAATGCGCGACAGATGAGGGCAAGAATCTTGGCTTACGGAATGGTTCGTCGCGGGTCGGGCGCTGAGCGCGGGCTGGGCCTGTGGCTCGGTGCCGTGACGTGCAGACCACCACGGATTGGCGTACGGAGGGCGAAACCATGAGAGCCGCCCACGCCTGGCTCGCGCTGCAGGCGGTCACCAGTCGCGAGGTCGCCAAGTTCGTCCGCCAGGGCGGGCGCCTGGCCTCGGCGCTGGTGCG
>JAGOEI010000090.1:5833-8928 GCA_017997795.1 Thauera sp.
CGGATTGGCGTACGGAGGGCGAAACCATGAGAGCCGCCCACGCCTGGCTCGCGCTGCAGGCGGTCACCAGTCGCGAGGTCGCCAAGTTCGTCCGCCAGGGCGGGCGCCTGGCCTCGGCGCTGGTGCGTCCGCTGCTGTGGCTGGTGGTGTTCGCCGCCGGCTTCCAGAACGTGTTCGGGGTGTCGATCATCCCGCCCTACGACACCTACATCCCGTACCAGACCTACATCGTGCCGGGGCTGCTCGGCATGGTGCTGCTGTTCAACGGCATGCAGTCCTCGCTGGCGATGGTGTACGACCGCGAGATGGGCGTGATGCGCCTGCTGCTCACCGCACCGCTGCCGCGCTGGTATCTGCTGTTCTGCAAGCTGCTCGCCGGCACGCTGCTGTCGGTGCTGCAGGCCTATGTGTTCCTGATCATCGCCGCGCTGTTCGAGGTCGAGGTGCCGTTCATCGGCTGGCTGTACGCGCTGCCGGTGCTGGTGCTGTCGGGGATGATGCTGGGCGCGCTCGGGCTGGTGCTGTCGGTCAACATCCGCCAGCTTGAGAACTTCGCCGGCACGATGAATTTCGTCATCTTCCCGATGTTCTTCATCTCGCCCGCGCTCTATCCGCTGTGGAAGCTGGAGGAGTCGGGCGCGCGCGTGATCCACTTCCTCGCCACCTGGAACCCCTTCACCCACGCGGTGGAGGCGACGCGCTTCGCCTTGCACGGCCAGATGGCGGTGCAGTCGCTGGCGATCGTCGCCGGCTGCCTGGTGGCTTTCTTTTTGCTTGCCGCGTGGGGCTACGACCCGCAGCGCGGCATGCTCAAGCGTACCGGGAAACCGGGCTGAATCCGGCGGGCGCGTGCCGCGTGCAGGCTGCGCCCGCCACAATGTCCTGCATGACAACAACGACGGTGGAGACAACATGAAACTGACTTGCAGGGATGTACTGGTGGTGGCCTTTTCCGCCGGGTTCGCCGGCAGCGCCTGGGCGCATGGGCCGAGCCGGCAGAAGGTCGAGCTGACGGTCGACATCGCCGCGCCCGCCGACAAAGTGTGGGCGCGGGTGGCGAACTTCCACGACATGTCGTGGCACCCGGCGGTGGCGCGCACCGAAGGCCAGGGCGGCAACGAGGTGGGCGCCAATCGCGTGCTGGTGCTGAAGGGGGCGGGCGACCCGACGATCACCGAGCAGCTCACCCGCTACAACGCCGAGGGCATGACCTACTCGTACAAGATCACCGAGGTGGACGTGAAGGTGCTGCCGGTGAGCAACTACACCTCGCACCTCACCGTGACCGCGGACGGCGAGGGCAAGTCTAAGGTGCAGTGGCGAGGGGCGTTCTACCGCGGCTTCCCGAACAACGACCCGCCGCCGGAGCTGAGCGACCAGGCCGCGATCGATGCGGTGACCGGGGTGTACAAGGGCGGGCTGGATGCGCTGAAGGCGGAGATGGAGAAGTGAGGACGCAATGAGGGCCCGCTTGGTCCAGCCCGCCTTGTTCGCTGCCGGGCTCTTCGCCTGCGCGGCGGTTCAGGCGGACGAGCGCGCCTTCGTCACCAACCAGTCGGCGCAGACCGTGTCCGTCGTGGCGCTGCCGCAGATGGCGGTGCTCGCGACGCTGGCGGTTGCTGGCAAGCCTGCCGGGGTGGCGGCTGCGCCGGATGGTCGGCGGGTCTATGTCAGCAGCCCGGAGGGGCCGTTCGTCACGGTGCTGGGCACCGATCCGCCGGCGGTACTGCGGCAGATTGCGCTCGAGGGCGGGCCGCTGGGCATCGCGGTCCATCCTTCAGGCAAGCCGCTGTACGTGGCCGACTGGTATGCGGGGCGGGTGTTCGTGGTCGACCCGGACACCGGCGCGCGTATGGCCGAACTCAAGACCGGCGCCTCGCCCTCGGGCCTGGCGCTGTCGCCCGACGGCAGCGTGCTGGCCTCGGCCGACCGCGACAGCGACCAGGTGTCGCTGTTTTCCACCGCAGACAACAAGTTGCTCGCCACCGTCCCGACCGGCGCGCGGCCCTTCGGCATCGGCTTCACGCCCGACGGCGCGCATGTGCTGAGCACCGATGTCGGCGCGGATGCGGTCACCGTGATCGACGTCGCCCGGCGCGCGGTGCGCACCACGGTCGCGGTGGGCGAGCGGCCTTATGCGGTGGCCTTCGCCGGCGGGCGCGCCTTCGTCACCAATCAGTACGCGGGCACGGTGTCGGTGATCGATCTGGACAAGTGGCAGAAGATCGCCGACCTGCCGACCGGGGAGTATCCGGAAGGCATCGCCAGCTCGGCCGACGGCGCCAGCGTGTATGTCGCGAACTGGTTCGACAACAGCCTGGTGCGCATCGACGTCGCGAGCCTGAAGGTGGTCGGCGAGGCGCGCACCGGCGATGGCCCGCGCGCCTTCGGCCAGTTCATCGCCCGGGTGCCGGCGCCATGAGCGATCGGTGCCCGTCACTCGGCGAGCGTGGCGCGCTCGAGGGCGAGATAGCGCTGCTGCACGTTGCGGCCGTGGACCGGTTCGTACATCGCCCAGCCGGCGTAGCGCGGCAGGTGCGCCGCGTGCACGATCGCCGACAGCGGCGTGCCGGCGTCGAACAGGCTGCGCACGCGCGCCTCGGTGTCGGCGAGGTAGTCGCGCATGGCGTCGAGCGCGTCGGCGGAGACGGGCGCCCCGTACCCGGGCACGATGCGCTCGCCCTGCGCGCGCGCCAGCGCTTGCAGATCGGTGAGTGCTGTGCGCCAGCCTGCGGGGTCGCCGTCGCGAAGTTCGGGGACGCGGCCGACGGACACCAGCGTGCCGGCGAAGACGACACCGCTGTGCAGGTCGCGCACCACGAGATCGCCGGGCGAGCTGGCCCAGCCAGGGTGGATCAGCGCGAGGCGGCGTCCGCCGGCGTCGATGGTCGTGCTCGCCTCGATCTGCCGGTCCGGCGGCTGGACGCGGCTGCCGGCCATCTCGTCCTCGCCGAGTACCTGGCGCAGATTGTGCAGGCAGTTCTCGCAGCGCGCCGCGATCAGCTCGGCGCTGGCGCGGTGGGCCAGCACCGGAATTCCCTGGTCGGTGAAGGCCGCCGCGCCCATGACGAATTCCTGCACCGGCTGGGTGATCA
>JAGOEI010000091.1 GCA_017997795.1 Thauera sp.
CGCGCCAGTCCGCGCGCGCGGGCCGATTCGAGAACAGCGCGTCGAAGGGCTTGAAGTCGCCCAGCCGGGCGCGGCAGAGCGCCCACCAGAAGGCGGTGACGCCCTCGTCGTCGTGGCCGCGCCCGGGAGACGGGAGCTGGTCCGGGGACAGCCCGACGTCCTCGAGCGGCATGGCGGCGAGGGGGCGGTAGTTGCCGAACTCGCCTTGCGCCAGGCTTGCGATCAGGGCGGGAATGCGGTCCGGGTCCGCAACCCGATCGAGCGCGCGGGCGACGACCTCATGATCGGGATCGCGCGCGTCGCCCGCCATCTCGCGCAGGTGTTCGCGCAAGGACCGGATCGGCAGCCGTGCGGCAAAGGCAAGCACCTCGCCGCGCAGCGATGAGCCGGCCGGCAGCGCAGTCGCGATTCGCCATGCCGCCCGGGCGATGCGCATCCACGCCGCCGGCTCGAGCGCAAAGCGCGTCGCAGCCTCGAGGGCCGCGAGTCGAACCTGCGGCTCGGCGTCGTGTTCGCCGAGCGTCACCAGCGCGTCGATGTGTCGCTGGTCGGATGGATCGGGCATGGTGCGGTCTCCGTGCGTGCGGCCGTTCGTTTCCAGCGCTGTGCCGCCCGGGGGGCGGCGGGTGGTCCCTTACGCGCCCAGCACTTCGGGCATGTAGGTCTGCAGGCGATGGGTCAGCAGCGCGCCGGCATGGCGGGTGAGGACGTCGATCTCGGCGCGGGCGAGCTTGCACAGATTGGTGCGGATCGCCGACGCGAACGCGGCGTCGCCCGCCCGCGCCTCGCCTTCCTCGCTGTCGATCGAGAACCACGCCGGCTTCGCGCCGCCGGCCTTGGCGGCGTTGAGTTCCAGGCGCTTGAACTGCAGGCCGCGCACCTGCTCCATCATGATGTCGAGCGCCTCCACCAGCACCGCGGTGCCGGCCTCGGTCGGCCGCTCGTTGATGTGGAAGGGTTTGCCGGCATCGCTGACGATGACGTAGTCGAGCGCGTTGCGCGCGCGCAGCAGCGGATTGACGCCGAGGTTGTCATACACGCCGCCGTCCGACAGCGTGACGTAATCGACGCCTGCCGCCGGATATTCGCTCTGGTCGACCCGCAGCGGCGGGAACACCGGCGGAAACGCGGACGATGCCGCCACCGCGCGGCTGAGCCGGAAGTCGTGCGCGGGTGCGGCGCCGAGCTGCCATTCGCCCATCTCGGCCGGCAGGTTGCCGCCGGTGACGAAGAAGAACATGTTGCCGGTGGCGAGGTTGGTGGCGTTCACGTACAGCCGCGGCCCGCCCTTGAGCGAGCCCAGCGAGCGCTTGCCGTAGAGGTCGCGCTCGTAGCTGGCGGCGAGCTTGTCGAGGCGGCTGTGGAAGGGGTCGAGCATGCCGCCGACGACCGAGGACACGGCGATCGAGCTGCTCGCCAGGTAGCGTTCGAGCTTTTCGAGCGCGTCGTCCTCTTCCCAGTGGCTGGCCAGGAAAGCGCCCGCGATGCTGCCGCCGCTCACGCAGCTCAGCAAGTCGAGCTTCCACAGCAGCCCGGCCTCGTGCAGCTTGCGGAACACCCCGAGGTGAAACGCCGCCGCCCGGAAGCCGCCGCCCGACAGCGCGAGCCCGATCCGTCTGGTTTGACCGCAGACCTGAATTGTCATCGTCCCTCTCCTGTTTGTTGTGATTGTCTGCCGTGCGATCGCCGTGGCCCGCCCGGGTCTCCATACCTCAAATGTAGGAGACAAGCGGGGCGGGGGCAAAGCCCGCACGCGCGCCGGCAGCAGCAATGGCGGCCGGCGCAATCCCGGCTGTCGTCGGCGGTCTTCGTGACCCGCGCCCCACAATGGTGCGGATCGCGCTTGAAGGCCCGATCCCTTGCGCCGCACAATCGGGGCCAGCGCCCACGCCATCGACATCCGGCGCCCCATTCACCCGAGGATTGCACCGATGCCCGTTTCCCAATGGCATGCCTACGACCACTACGGTCTTGCCCTGATTGCCGTGCTCGGCACGCTGATCGGCGTGCTGCTGATCCAGTGGTTCGCGCAGTCCTCGCGCTGGGCAGGCTGGGTGCGCAGCCTCGAAGGGGTGGCGCCGCCCTTCATCAACATCGTCGGCGTGCTGTTTGCGCTGACCCTGGCGTTTCTGGCCAACGACACCTGGAGCGCGCACGACCGCGCGATGGGCGCGGTGTATCGCGAGGCCGATGCACTGCGCAGCATCGTCGCGCTCGCCGAGCCGCTGCCGGCACCCTTGGGCGAGCGCGTGCGGCGCGCGGTTGGCGACTATGCCCGCGTGAGCGCCGACGAATGGACCGAGCTCGCCCGTCGCGCCGAGGGCGCCGAGGTCGGCCGCCACGCCGACCGCCTGCTCACCGTGCTGGCCAGTCGCGACCTGGAGACCGCGGTGGGCGCCACGGTGCAGGCGCTGATGCTGCGCAAGGCCGCCGAGGCGCGCGCCGACCGCGACCAGCGCGTCGCGCTCAGCAAGACCCACGTCAATCCGCTCAAATGGGCGGGCATGGCCTTTCTTGGCTTCCTCACCCTGCTGTCGGTGGCGGCCGTGCATGTGGACCGCCCGCGCGCGGCCATGGTCGGCGTGGTGCTGTTCGCGCTCGCGGCCGCGCCGACGGCGGCGATCGTGCTGGTGCAGGGCAACCCCTTCCAGCAGCCCACGGCGGTCACCCCGCAGCCGATCGCGGCGGTGGCAGCATCCTTGCAGGCGCAGGCCAGCCCCGAACGCTGAGCGTCGGCCCGCGCGGCAGGGCCGCGCCGGTGCGACCCTGTCGTGCACACGCGACATCCTGCCGCCGGCCTGCTTTCGCGCGAATATGTCAATTCGTGATTTAATTCGGCTCCACTCACCGGCGCCGGTCAGTCCCGCCTCTTCCGTACCGCGCGCCCACCCCTGCTTCCGGACCCCCGCGCATGTCGTTCTGGCCCCGCTTCTCGCTTCCCGCACCGCTCGCCGCGGGCCCGCGGGAGATCTTCCTCGGCACGCTCGGTGCCGGCGTCGGTCTGCTGTTGACCGAGTGGATCAGCCGCCTGGTGCTGGGCGAGAGCCTGCCGTGGTTCGTTGCGCCGATGGGTGCGTCGGCGGTGCTGCTGTTCTGCGTGCCCGCCAGTCCGCTCGCCCAGCCGTGGCCGAGCCTTGCCGGCAATACGGTGTCGGCGTTGATCGGCGTTGGGTGCTACCAGCTTCTGGGCGAGACCGGGATGGCGCTGGCCCTGGCCGGACTGCTGGCGATCGGCGCGATGTTCCTGCTGCGCTGCCTGCACCCGCCGGGTGGCGCGGTGGCGCTGACCGCGGTGCTCGGCGGCGCGCCCGTGCATGAACTGGGCTACGGCTTCGCGCTCGTCCCGGTGATGGCCAACACCGCGGCGATGCTGCTGCTTGCGGCGCTGTTCAACAACGCCGCCGGCCGCCGGTATCCGCATCACGCGCCAGGTCGGCCGCACCCGCACGCCACCCGCGATCCGCTGCCGAGCGAGCGCGTGGGCTTTCGCGCCGCCGACCTCGATGCCGCGCTCGCCTCCTTCGGCGAGGTGCTCGACATCGACCGCGAAGACCTCGAGGAGATCATGGTGCGCGCCCAGATGCATGCCCGGCGCCGGCACTGGGGCGCGGTGCGCTGCGCCGACATCATGTCGCGCGACGTGGTGAAGGTTGGCCCGCAGGCCACGCTCGGCGAGGCCTGGGCCCTGCTCGAGCGGCACCGGATCAAGGCGCTGCCGGTGGTGGAGGGCGATGACCATCTCGTGGGCATCGTCGCGGTACGCGACTTCTTCGTCGACCGCGCAGACCCCGACCTGCCGCCGGCGGCCCGCATGGACCCGGCCAGGACCGTCGCGCAGATCATGACCCGTGATGTGCGCAGCGCCCGCCCGGAGCAGCCCCTTGCCGATCTGGTCGAAGACTTCGCCGATGGGGGCGTGCACCACATGCCGGTGACCGACGCCGCTGGCCGGGTGATCGGCATGATCACCCAATCCGATCTGGTGGGCGCGTTGTTTGCGGCGGAGGCGCCCGCCTGAGCAGCGACGCTAGCGGTGGCAGCGCGCGCCGCCGAGGTTCAGGGCTTGAGGGCTTCAGGGCCGGGTCGGCGCGACCTCGTAAGCGGGCACGAAACCGGCCGGCGGCAGCATCCAGTCCATCGGATAGCGCCCGAGCGTGGCCGGCTCGACGAGTTCGACGCTGGGGCCGATGTAGGCCTCGAGCGCTTCGCCCTCGAGCGCGCGCAAGGCCTGGCGCACTGCCATCCGGCCCTGCAGCACCGGAAAGTCGGTCACCGAGGCGAGGATGCGGCCGCGCACCATGCCGCTGTGCACCCCCGGCGTGACATAGGACGCCACGATGCCGATGCCGTCCGCGCGCTGCCTGCGGCGTACCTCGGCGACCGCGGCTTCGGCCATCGGCGCGTTGCCCACCAGGTAGTCGAGCTGGGGGTGGGCGTCGAGCACTTCCTCGACGAGCTGGCGCTGGATCGAGCGCCCGGTGTCGCCGTGGCGCACGGTGGCGATGCGCACCGCACTGCCGGCGAGCGCCGCGCGAAAGCCGCGGTCGATGAAGCCCACCCAGTCCGCATCCTGCGGACCCGGCAGTCAGGCGATGTCGGCCGGTGCGCCGCCCGCGGGGTGGCGGTCCGCCAGCCAGCGCCCGATCTTCCAGCCGAGCTGGTACCAGGGCACCCCCACCTTGGCGCTGACGACGCTGGCGTCGATGTCGTTGACCAGGCCGAGCACGGGGTGGCTTGCGACATAGGGCGCGAGCAGGTCATTGATGCCGGCAAAGCTGACCGTGCCCACGAGCAGGGCGTCGATCGCCGGGTCGCTGGTGCAACTGCCGATGCGCTCGCGCTGACGCGCCAGGTGCTGGTAGCCGCCGGCCTCGAGCACACGCAGGCCGATGCCGAGCGCGCGCGCCTCTTCGACCATGCCGTAGTTCACCGCCAGCCAGTAGCTGTCCTTGAGGTGCGGATACACCGCGCACAGCCGCCACGGGCGCGAAGCCTGGAGCGCGGGCAGGGCAGGGGGCGGCGCATCGGCTGCGGGGGAGGCGATTGCGTCGCCGGACCAGCGTTCGATCGGCCAGGGCGAATGGGGGTCAACAGCAGGTGAG
The DNA here is from genome assembly GCA_017997795.1 of Thauera sp. Classification (GTDB taxonomy): domain Bacteria; phylum Pseudomonadota; class Gammaproteobacteria; order Burkholderiales; family Rhodocyclaceae; genus Thauera. The sequence continues at coordinate 5,103 of JAGOEI010000091.1, forward strand.
CGGGGGGCCGCAGCATGGGCGTGCACACCGGCAAGCACCAGCCCGATCAGCGCAAGGGTGCGCGCAAGGCGGTGCGAATGCGCTTTCGCGCCTGCGCGCGCAGGCTCGCGGGTGGTCGTGCGTAAGGCCTTCGCCCCTTGGCGCCGGTAAGATGAAGCCATGTTCCCTCTGTCTGCGGCCCGAAGGCCGTGTGTGCCCCGCCGCCCGTGCCCGATGAGCTCCCGATGAGCGCCCGATCTTACGTGAATCCCGCGCCCCGCCGGCGCTTCGGCCTGCGCGAACGCCTGCTGCTGGCGCTGATCTTCGGCGCGCTGGCGACGGTGCTGGTGGCGGTGGTCGGCTGGGTGAGCTTCCAGCGGGTGGTGGGCAGCCAGCAGGCGATCATCCGCGACACGCTGCCGGCGGCCGACGCACTGCATGAGGCGGTGCGCGGCAACGCCCGCCTGGCCGCGCTCGCGCCGCGGCTGGCGCGGGTGGAATCGGCGGCCGAGCTCGACCAGTTGCGCACCGTGCTCGCGGCCGAATCCACGCGCATCCGCGAACGTCTCGCGGCGCTGCAGTCGCCGCATGTGGAGCCCGAGCTGCGCACCCGCCTGCAGGCCACCGGCGAGGCGCTGTCGGTTCGGCTGGACGCGATGGGCGACACGATTGCCACCCGGCTCGGCCTGCGTGCTGCGCGCACGCAGGCCGCCGCGGCCTTGCGCGAGGCCATCGATGCGCTCGACGGGCTCGCGCGCATGCACACCGAGAACGCCACCGCGCTGCTGGTGACCACGCTGACCAGCCTGCTGCAGCCGGGGGGTGAGGTGCCCGGCGCCGCATCAGCCTCGGTTCCGCCCGCAGCGCCGCAGCCCGCGGCGCCCGACGCCGACCGCAACGCCGCGCGCGACCGCCTGCTCGATCTCGACCTCGACACCCTCGAGCGCATGCACGAGCTCACCCTCACCGTGCATGCGCTCGCCTTCCTCATCGACCGCCTCGACGAGGTCGACTCGGCCGCAAGCCTGCAGTCCGCACGCGCCGACCTGGCCGGCCATCTCGCCTTGCTCGAGCGCCGCGTGCGCGACATCCCCGACCCGGCCGCGCGCGCGCAGGGGCGGGCGCTGCACGACGCGCTCGCCAGCGCGCTCGCCGGCGGCGGCGCGGTCGATCTGCGCGCCCTCGAGATCGAGTTGCGCGCACGCAGCGACGGGTTGCAGAACGAAGTCGGCAGCCTCACCACCGAGCTCGACGCGCTGGCCGGCGAGCTCATCCACCGCGGCGGACGCATCCTGGCCTCGGCCGGGTCTGCCGCCGAGCGCAGCGCCAACTCGGGCTTGATCGCCTTCGGCGTCATCGCCGCCGCGCTGCTGCTGATCACCGCCGTGGTGAGCTGGCACGTGCTGCGCCGGCACACGCTCGGCCGCCTGCTCGACCTCGAGCAGGCCACGCTGGCGCTCGCGGCCGGACAGCGCGACGTGGTCATCGACACCACGGGCGAGGACGAGATCGCCTCGCTGTCGCGCGCGCTCGAGCGCTTTCGCAACGATGCCATCGAGCGCGACCGCCTGGCCGAGGCGCTGCGCCTGCAGCAGCAGGAGCTCGAGAACCAGGTGCTCGCCCGCACCGCCGAGCTGCGCGAGGCGAACGCGGCGCTCGCGCGCGAGACGGCCGAGCACGCCACGGCGCGTGTCGCCGCCGAGAAGGCCGATCACGCCAAGACCGCCTTCCTCGGCACCGTCAGCCACGAGCTGCGCACGCCGATGGCCGGCATCCTGGGCTTGCTCGAGCTGCTCGAGACCTCGCCGCCCGCCGCCGAGCGCGCGCGCTACCTGGCGCAGATGCGCGCGGCTGCCACGCTGCTGCTCGAACTGCTCGAGGACATGCTCGACTTCGCCCGCATCGAGGCCGGCGGCGTGCATCTGGACACGCTCGCCTTCAGCCTGCGCGACACGGTCAATGACGTGTTCGCGGTGCAGGGCACGCGGGCGGCGGCGCGCGGGCTGGCGCTGGTGGCGGACGTCGACCCGGTGGTGGCGGATGCGGTGCTGGGCGACCGCCGCAAGCTCAGCCAGATCCTGCTCAACCTGGTCGGCAACGCGATCAAGTTCAGCGACGAAGGTGCGGTGACGGTGCGCGTGAGCCCGGGGGCAGAGCCGGACAGGGTGCGCTTCGCGGTCGAGGACCACGGCATCGGCATCGATGCGGCGCGCCAGGCCGAGGTGTTCGAGCCCTTCGTGCAGGTGCGCGACAGTGGCCGTCACCACGCCGGGACCGGGCTGGGGCTGGCGGTGTGCCGGCGCCTGGTGCGGGCGATGGGCGGCGACATCGGGCTGACGAGCGCGCCGGGGCAGGGCACGACGGTCGGCTTCGAGCTGCATCTGCCGCCTCCGCCGGCGCTGGCCGCAGCGGCCTCGGGGGCGGCGGCGGACGGGGCCGCGATGCAACCGGCGCCCGGCCACCGTGTGCTGGTGGTCGAGGACGACGAGGTCAACCGCATGGTCGTCGAGCGTTTCCTCCGCGGCCTCGGGCAGCAGCCGGTCTGCGCTGGCGATATCCAGGCCGCGCTGCATGCCCTGGCCGAGCAGCCGGTGGACATCGCGCTGATGGACATGAACCTGCCCGATGGCGACGGGCACGAGATGCTGATGAGGATGCGCGCGCTGCCCCGCCATGCGGCGACGCCCGCGGTGCTGATGTCCGCGCATCTTCCCCGGGCCCAGGTCGACGGCCTGCTGGCTGCGGGCTTCGCGGCCTTCCTGCCCAAGCCCTTCACCCGCGCGCGCCTGGGCGCGGTGCTTGCCGACTTGCTCGCTGGCGAGCTCGGCGCGGTGGCTTCATCACCTGGAATCAGCGCGGATCAGGGCACCGCTCCGGCGCGCACTGCGTCCGACGCCGAGTCAGCCTGTGCAGCCGACACCGTAGCCGTGGCCGACGCCGAGTGGGTGGATCGCGACTTCCTGCGCGCGGAGGAGGAAGCCCTGGGCCGCGCCGTGGTCGACGACATCGTGGCGGTGTTTCGCGCCCAGGGGCAGACGCTGGTCGCTGCGCTGATCGCCGGCGCCGAGGCGGGCGATGCCGAGCACTGCGCGCGACTGGCACACAAGCTGCGGGGCGCGGCGTTCAACCTCGGGCTCGCGCGGCTCGGCCACTGTGCCGCCAGCCTGGAGCAGGAGATCGGGCAGATCGAGGCGGACGGCAAATTGGCCGAACGCGTGCAGGATCTGGTCGGGATCCATGAGCGCACGTTGCAGGCGCTCGCGCAGATGCTCGACGCGGCACTCGGACGTCCCGACGCCGATGCGGCCTGAAATGGCTACACAAATCGCCTACCCGGCCGGTGCGAGACGGCGACCGGCGCGCGGGGCACCTTGCCTTGATCAGCCGCGCGCGCGACGTCGTCCTGGACGATGGTCACCGGCAGGTCCCGGTCGTTGATCAGCCCTGCGCGCGCTCCACGTCCACCGCGAGCCGGTAGCCTTCGCCGCGCACGGTGGTGATCAGCGAGTCGGGTTTGTCCGCGGCGTCGAGCTTGGCGCGCAGGCGGCGGACCAGCACATCGACGGTGCGGTCCTGCGGCGACCAGTCGTGACCGCTGATCGCGCGCGACAGGCGGTCGCGGTTGATCACCTCGCCGACGTGGCGCACCAGCAGCGCGAGCACTTCGAACTCGCCCCGCGTCAGCGCCACGTCCGCGCCCTGCGGGTCG
>JAGOEI010000092.1 GCA_017997795.1 Thauera sp.
CTGGGCGGGGTGAAGCGACATGGCGGGCTCCTCGGATGGGGGGCTGTTTGGGCGGCTTGGCGGCGGTCTTGCCGCCGTGGGGCGGGGCGCTGCGCCGGGCCCCGCGGGGCGCAGCGGAAATGAAAAAGGCCACGGATTTTACCCCGTGGCCTTCCGCGAGGGCGGCACGTGGCCGCCCGGGATCGCGTCTTACTTCAGCATGTCGGCAACAGCGGCGCGCTCGTCCTCGAGTTCCTTGAGGGTGATGGCGATCTTGCCCTTCGAGTACTCGTCGATCTCCAGGCCCTGGATGATCTTGAACTGGCCATCCTTGCACTCGCACGGGAAGCCGAACACGACGCCTTCGGGGATGCCGTAAGAACCATCGGACGGAACGCCCATGGTGACCCAGTCGCTCGAGCCGAGCACCCAGTCGTGCACGTGGTCGATGGCGGCGTTGGCAGCCGAGGCGGCCGATGACAGGCCACGGGCCTCGATGATGGCGGCGCCGCGCTTGCCGACGGTGGGCAGGAACACGTCGTTGTTCCAGGCGTGGTCGTTGATCAGCGCCTTGACGCTGTCGCCGTTCGACTCGCAGAAGCGGTAGTCGGCGTACATCGAGGGCGAGTGGTTGCCCCACACGACCATCTTCTTCAGCGAGGACACTTCACGGCCCGACTTGGAAGCCAGTTGCGAAAGGGCACGGTTGTGGTCCAGGCGCAGCATGCCGTGGTAGTTGGCCGGGTTGGTGCGGCCGACCTTGATCGCGGCGGCGCGGGCGATGTAGGCGTTGGTGTTGCAGGGGTTGCCCACGACCAGCACGCGCACGTCTTCCTTGGCGTTCTCGGCGATGGCCTTGCCCTGGACCGTGAAGATGGCGCCGTTGGCGGTCAGCAGGTCGGCACGCTCCATGCCGGGGCCGCGCGGACGGGCACCGACCAGCAGGCACACGTCGGCGTCCTTGAACGCGACGTTGGGGTCGTCGGTGGCGACCATGCCGGCCAGCAGCGGGAACGCGCAGTCTTCCAGTTCCATCATCACGCCCTTGACCGCCTTCTGCGCCTGGGGCAGATCGAGCAGTTGCAGGATGACGGGCTGGTCCTTGCCCAGCATTTCACCACTGGCGATGCGGAACAGCAGGCTGTAGCCGATCTGGCCGGCGGCGCCGGTGACAGCAACGCGCATGGGGGCTTTGCTCATATAGATACTCCCTCAAGTGAGACGGTCGTTAAGGTGCTGGAATCCTGCCCTGCACTGGCAGTGAAGGCGACGACGCGCAGAACCTGTGTTGCGTGTCGTGACATCCCGCCGCGCTCCGAAGCCGCTTCCATGTCGTTCCGGATAGGCGCGAGGATACTAATGGCTCGAAGGCGCTGTGTCAAATGGCATCTTATGTCTTATATAAGATATAAGAGGAGTGATAGACGTTCGAGTTTTTTTGTGCTCAAATGCGCGCATGTCGCATGAATCGCCCACCTTCAGCCCACTGTACCGCCAGATCAAGGCCTTGATTCTTCAGGCACTTGAGTCTGGTGAATGGCGTCCTGGCCAGGCGATTCCGAGCGAGCAGGAACTCGCGGCGCGCTTCAGCGTGTCGCAAGGTACCGTGCGCAAGGCGATCGACGAGATGGCTGCCGACAACCTGCTGGTGCGCAAGCAGGGCAAGGGTACCTACGTCGCATCGCACAACGACCCGCGCGCGCTCTTCCGCTTTCTTCGTCTGGTTCCGGTCGATGGCGAACTGTCGTCGCCGCAGAGCATACCCCTCGACTGCTGGCGGGCAAAGGCCGGTCAGGAGGCATCGCGCATGCTCGCGATCGAGCCGGGCGCGCCGATCATCATCGTGCGCCGCCTGCTGAAGTTCGCCAGCAAGCCCGTGGTCATCGACGAGATCTATCTTCCCGGCGAAGTATTCCAGGGACTCACGGCGGAAACGCTGCAGGGCTGGAATGGCTCGCTGTACAGTCTGTTCGAGAGCCGCTTCGGTGTGCGCATGATCCGCGCGCAGGAGCGCATCCGCGCGGTGGCTGCCGATCGCGGCGCCAGCGAGGCACTGAAGCTTCCGGAGGGCACGCCGCTGCTGTCGGTCGAGCGCGTCACGTATACCTACGGCGACAAGCCGGTCGAATGGCGGCGCGGGCTGTATTCGACCGCTGAACATTTTTATCTGAATGAATTGAATTGACGGGTGTCGTTGTAAGTTGTCGGCAAGCTCCGGCGCTATAATTATGTCTTTTTCGGAGTCCGCGACGGGGGTCCGTCGCACATGCAGAGGGGAGTCTTCATGTCAGAAGCGACAGTGCGCAAACAAAGGCCGAAGCACCTGGCCTTGAACCAGATCCGGCTCCCGTTGCCGGGTATCGTATCGATTCTTCATCGGGTGAGTGGCGCGGGTCTGTTCCTGCTGCTTCCCTTCCTGCTTTATCTGCTCGATCGCAGCCTCGGTTCGGCTGAAACCTTCGAGACCTTCAGCGCGGTGGTCGATCACCCGCTCGTCAAGCTGCTCCTGATGGGTCTGCTCTGGGCCTATCTGCATCACTTCTGCGCCGGCATCCGCTTCCTGTTGCTCGACATGCACAAGGGCCTCGAGCTCGAAACTGCACGCATGTCTTCCAAAATCGTTCTCGGCGTGAGCATCGCGCTGACCTTGATCATCGGGGTGGCACTATGGTGAAACAGCGTATCGTCGTCGGCGCGCACTATGGCCTGAAGGACTGGATCGCCCAGCGCGCGACCGCCGTCTTCATGGCGATCTACACGATCATCTTCGCGTTCAGCGCGTTCACCCTGCCCGAGCTGAGCTACGAGGCGTGGTCGGGGCTGTTCTCCGGTGGCCTGTTCCGCTTCCTCAGCTTCCTGTTCTTCCTGTCGCTGTTCTATCACGCCTGGATCGGCATCCGCGACATCTGGATGGACTACGTCAAACCGACCGGTGTGCGCCTCGCGCTGCACCTCGTCACCCTCTTCCTGCTCATCGGCTATGCCGGTTGGGCGGCTCAGATCCTGTGGAGGCTCTAAGCGTGAACGTCGCTAAGCGTACCTTTGATGCGGTCATCGTCGGCGCTGGTGGTGCCGGCCTGCGTGCGGCCCTGCAACTCTCCGAAGCCGGCCTCAAGACCGCCGTGCTGACCAAGGTCTTCCCGACCCGCTCGCACACCGTTGCGGCGCAGGGTGGTGTGGCGGCCTCGCTCGGTAACTCGACCGAAGACAACTGGCACTGGCACATGTACGACACCGTCAAGGGGTCGGACTGGCTGGGCGACCAGGACGCCATCGAGTTCATGTGCAAGAAGGCGAATGAAGTCGTCGTCGAGCTCGAACACTACGGCATGCCCTTCGATCGCACCGACAACGGCAAGATCTACCAGCGTCCGTTCGGTGGCCACTCGATGAACTACGGCCAGGCGCCGGTCATGCGCTCCTGTGCCGCGGCCGACCGTACCGGCCACGCCATGCTGCACGCGCTCTACCAGCGCAACGTGCGCGCCAACACCCAGTTCTTCGTCGAGTGGATGGCGCTCGATTTGATCCGCGACGCCGACGGCGACGTGCTCGGCGTGACCGCGATGGAAATGGAGACCGGCGAGGTCTCGATCTTCCACGCCAAGGCCACCATCTTCGCCACCGGCGGTGCCGGCCGAATCTACTACTCCTCGACCAACGCCTTCATCAACACCGGTGACGGCGTGGGCATGGCGGCGCGTGCCGGCATCCCGCTCGAGGACATGGAGTTCTGGCAGTTCCACCCGACCGGCGTGGCCGGCGCGGGCGTGCTGATCACCGAAGGCGTGCGCGGCGAGGGCGGCATCCTGCGCAACTCGTCGGGCGAGCGCTTCATGGAACGCTACGCCCCCAACCTGAAGGACCTCGCCTCGCGCGACGTCGTCTCGCGTGCGATGACGACCGAGATCAACGAGGGTCGCGGTGCCGGTCCGGACAAGGATCACGTGCTGCTCGACATCACCCACCTGTCGCCCGAGACCATCATGAAGCGCCTGCCTGGCATCCGCGAGATCGCGATCCAGTTCGCCGGCGTCGATCCGATCAAGGCGCCGATTCCGGTGGTGCCGACCTGCCACTACCAGATGGGCGGCATTCCGACCAACTACAAAGGTCAGGTCGTGGTGCCGAAGGACGGCAACCCGAACAGCCCGGTCGCTGGCTTCTACGCTGCGGGCGAATGCGCGTGCGCCTCGGTGCACGGAGCCAACCGCCTCGGTACCAACTCGCTGCTCGACCTGCTGGTGTTCGGCAAGTCCGCCGGCGAGACCGTGGTCGAGGACTTCCAGTCCGGCCAGCTCAAGCTCAAGCCGCTGCCCGCCGACGCCGCCGACGCCTCGCTCGCCCGCCTGGCGCGACTCGACGGCCAGACCAATGGCGAGAGCGTGTTCGACGTCGGTCTCGAGATGCGTCGCACCATGCAGAAGCATGCAGGCGTGTTCCGCTTCGACAACCTGCTCAAGGAAGGCGTGCAGAAGATCGGCGAGGTCGCCGAGCGTGCCAAGCGCACCCAGATCGCGGACAAGTCCAAGGTCTGGAACGTCGCGCGCATGGAAGCGCTCGAGCTCGACAACCTGATCGAAGTCGCGCGCGCCACCATGGTGTCGGCCGAGGCCCGCAAGGAATCGCGCGGCGCGCACGTGCGCGACGATGCGCCCGATACCGCCGAGCACCCCAATGGTCGTGACGATGCCAACTGGCTCAAGCACAGCCTGTGGTACAGCGAGGGCAACCGCCTCGACTACAAGCCGGTGAACCTGAAGCCGCTGTCCGACGACGTCGAGCCGATCGCGCTCGCCAAGCGCACTTATTGAGCGCCCGGGAGAAACATTCATGACAAAGCGTACCGTTCAATTCAAGATCTACCGCTACGATCCGGACAAGGACGAGAAGCCCTACATGCAGGACATCTCGGTCGAGCTCGAGCCGTCCGACAAGAAGTTGCTCGACGCGCTCGTTCGCCTGCGCGCCAAGGACGACTCGATGTCCTTCCGCCGCTCGTGCCGTGAAGGCGTGTGCGGCTCGGACGCGATGAACATCAACGGCAAGAACGGTCTGGCCTGCCTGACCGACGTCGACGGCCTGCAGCAGCCGATCACGCTGCGCCCGCTGCCCGGCCTGCCGGTCATCCGCGACCTGATCGTCGACATGACGCAGTTCTTCAAGCAGTACCACTCGATCAAGCCCTACCTGGTCAACAACGAGCCTGCACCGGAGCGCGAGCGCCTGCAGTCGCCGGAAGACCGCGAGGAGCTCAACGGCCTGTACGAGTGCATCCTGTGCGCGTGCTGCTCCACGTCGTGCCCGTCGTTCTGGTGGAACCCGGACAAGTTCGTCGGCCCGGCCGGCCTGCTGGCGGCGTACCGCTTCCTCGCCGACACCCGCGACCAGGACACCAATGCGCGCCTCGACAACCTCGAGGATCCGTATCGTCTGTTCCGCTGCCACTCCATCATGAACTGCGTCGATGTCTGTCCGAAGGGTCTGAACCCGACCCGCGCGATCGGCAAGATCAAGGACATGATGGTCCGGCGTGCGGTCTAAGGGCGGGCCGACCGCATGACGATCAACAGGGGGCGCGTGCGCTGGCAGTGTCGACGGGCGCTGCTCGAGCTCGACCTGGTGTTCACGCGCTTTCTCGAGCGGCATTTCGATCGTCTGACCGACGATCAGGTGGCGGATCTGGACGACTTGCTGAGCTGCGATGACTACGACATCTGGGCGTGGGTCAACGGCAGCAAGGCATGTGAGAACGACCGCTGGAAGGAGATGATCGGGCTGCTGCGTCAGGGGTGACGCAGCGTTTTCGGTCCGATTGCGACTATAAGCAGTTAAACCGGCAAGTAGAAGGGACGATCTATGAGCACTGAACGCACTGCAACCCTCACCGTCGATGGTCAGACCGTCGAATTCCCGGTCATGACCGGCACCCACGGCAACGATGTCATCGACATTCGCACCCTGGGCGGCAAGACCGGCCTCTTCACCTACGACTCGGGCTTCCTGTCCACGGCCAGCTGCAAGTCGAAGATCACCTTCATCGATGGTGACAAGGGCGAACTCCTGTATCGCGGCTACCCGATCGAGCAGCTCGCCGAGCAGTGCAACTTCCTCGAAGTTGCCTATCTGCTCAAGAACGGCGAACTCCCGAACCAGACCCAGAAGACCGACTTCGAGACCACGATCAAGCGCCACACCATGGTGCATGACCAGATGACGAAGTTCTATTCGGGCTTCCGCCGCGACGCGCACCCGATGGCGGTCATGGTCGGCGTGGTCGGCGCGCTGTCGGCCTTCTACCACGAGGCGATGGACTTCTCCGACGCCGAGCACCGCAACATCTCGATCAATCGCCTGATCGCCAAGCTGCCGACCATCGTTGCGATGGCCTACAAGTACAACAGCGGCCAGCCGTTCATGTACCCGCGCAACGACCTCGACTACACCGCGAACTTCATGCACATGATGTTCGGCACGCCGTGCGAGCGCTACGAGCCGAACCCGGTGCTGGTGCGCGCGCTCGACGTCATCTTCACGCTGCACGCCGACCACGAGCAGAACGCCTCGACCTCGACCGTCCGCCTGGCCGGTTCGTCGGGCGCCAACCCGTTCGCCTGCATCTCGGCCGGTATCGCCTGCCTGTGGGGCCCGGCGCACGGTGGCGCGAACGAAGCGTGCCTGAACATGCTCGAGGAAATCGGCGACGTGTCGCGCGTCGGCGAATACATCAAGCGCGCCAAGGACAAGAACGACAGCTTCAAGCTGATGGGCTTCGGTCACCGCGTGTACAAGAACTTCGACCCGCGCGCGAAGCTCATGGGCAAGGTCTGCGCCGACGTGCTGGGTGAGCTCGGCCTCGAGAACGACCGCCTGTTCAAGCTGGCCAAGGAGCTCGAGAAGATCGCGCTGGAAGATCCGTACTTCGTCGAGAAGAAGCTCTACCCGAACGTCGACTTCTACTCGGGCATCGTGCAGAAGGCGCTCGGTATCCCGACCTCGATGTTCACCTGCATCTTCGCGCTCGCGCGTACCGTCGGCTGGATCACGCAGTGGGAAGAGATGATCACCGATCCGGAATACAAGATCGGCCGTCCGCGCCAGCTCTACGTCGGCGCCGCGCGCCGCGACGTGCCGGCACTCGCGCAGCGTCCGTAAGAGACGATGGAGAGGGGAGGGAGGCTTCGCCGACTCTGAGGTTCACGGGGTGGCTGCGCGTGCGTGGCCATCCCGTTTTTCCTTGCGAGAGGCGTCGGAGCGCCCCCGAACACAGCATCACCCCTTCAGTGGGGCAATAGCACACAACAGGTGGCTTTCATCATGATGAAGCAACTCGAACAAACTTCGCACTTGTTCGGCTCGAACGCGCCGTTCATCGAAGAACAATACGAAAATTACCTCGCCGACCCGGCGTCGGTGTCCGCCGAATGGCGCGAATACTTCGACAAGCTGCAGAGCCAGGCAGGCGCGGCCCCGCGCGACGTCGCGCATGGCCCGATCATTGCGGCTTTCGAGCAGATGGCCAAGCGTGGCCCGGTCCGCACCATCGTCTCGGGCGGTGGTGAGGACAAGCAGCAGGTCTCCGTGCTGCAACTGATCAACGCCTATCGCTTCCTCGGCAACCGCTGGGCGAACCTCGATCCTCTCAAGCGCACCGAGCGTCCGCAGATCGCCGAGCTCGAGCCCTCGTACTACGGCTTCACCGAAGCCGACCTGTCGAAGAGCTTCAACGTGGGCTCCTTCCACGGCTTCACGACCGAGCACGCCAGCCTGCGCGAGATCCTCGAGGCCCTGCGCCAGACCTACTGCAGCTCGATCGGCGCCGAATACATGTACATGACCGACATCGGTCAGAAGCGCTGGATCCAGAGCCGCCTCGAGAGCGTGCGCGGCACGCCGAAGTTCTCGGCGGAAATGAAGAAGCGCATCCTCGAGCGCACGACCGCGGCCGAGACCCTCGAGCGCTATCTGCACACCCGTTACGTCGGCCAGAAGCGCTTCTCGCTCGAAGGCGGCGAGTCGGCGATCGTGGCGATGGACGAGATCATCCGCGTCGCCGGCGGCCTGGGCGTCGCCGAGACGGTGATCGGCATGGCCCACCGCGGCCGTCTCAACGTGCTGGTCAACACCCTGGGCAAGTCGCCGTCGATGCTGTTCTCGGAGTTCGAGGGCAAGGCCGCGGCCGACCTCACCGCAGGTGACGTGAAGTACCACATGGGCTTCTCCAGCGACGTGATGACCCCGGGCGGCCCGATGCACCTGACGCTCGCCTTCAACCCGTCCCACCTCGAGATCATCAACCCGGTGGTCGAAGGTTCGGTCTATGCCCGCCAGGTTCGCCGCAACGACGCCGACAAGCGCCAGGTCCTGCCGGTGCTGATCCATGGTGACGCGGCCGTGGCCGGCCAGGGCGTGAACCAGGAGATGCTGAACTTCTCCCAGACCCGCGGCTACGGCACGGGCGGCACGGTGCATCTGGTCGTCAATAACCAGATCGGCTTCACCACCTCCGACCCGCGCGACTACCGTTCGTCGCTGTACTGCACCGACATCTTCAAGATGGTCGAGGCGCCGATCTTCCACGTGAACGGCGACGATCCGGAGGCCGTAGCCTTCGTGACCGCGCTGGCCGTCGAGTTCCGCCAGCAGTTCAAGAAGGACGTCGTGGTGGACATCATCTGCTTCCGCAAGCTCGGCCACAACGAGCAGGACGAGCCGATGGTGACCCAGCCGCTGATGTACCGCACCATCCAGAAGCACCCGGGCACCCGCAAGCTCTACGCCGACCGTCTGGTCG
>JAGOEI010000093.1 GCA_017997795.1 Thauera sp.
CCCAGGCCGAGGTCGCGGCCGCCAAGGCGGCGCTCGACAAGGCGAAGATCGACCTCGACTACACCCGGCTGAAGTCGCCGATCGCCGGCCGCATCGGGCGCTCGGCGGTCACCGCCGGCGCGCTGGTTACCGCCAACCAGGTGCAGGCGCTCGCCACCGTGCAGCAGCTCGACCCGATCTACGTCGACCTCACCCAGTCCAGCGCCGAGATGCTGCGCATGCGCGGCGAGATCGCCGCTGGCCGCCTGCAGCCGGGTGCCGGCGGCGAGGTGCCGGTGAAGCTGATCCTCGAGGACGGCAGCGAATACGCCGCCGAGGGCCGCCTGGCGCTGTCCGAGGTCACGGTGGACGAAGGCACTGGCAGCGTGACCCTGCGCGCGCAGTTCTCCAACGCCGACGGCGTGCTGCTGTCCGGCATGTACGTGCGCGCCCGCCTGCCGCAGGGCACGCGCAGCGAGGCGATCCTGGTGCCGCACAAGGCGCTCAGCCGCGACCCGCTCGGCAACGCGCTGGTGATGGCGGTCGATGCCGAGAGCAAGGTGGTTGCGCGTCCGGTGCAGGTCGCGCAGTCGCTGGGCGAGAACTGGGTGGTGACCAGCGGCGTGAAGGCCGGCGAGCGCATCATCATCGAGGGCCTGCAGAAGGTCCGCCCCGGCGTTGCCGTGCAGGCCGAGGAGGCGGGTGCAGCCCCGGCCGCTCCGGCCGCCGCGGCGCAGTGAGGTAGCCGACCATGGCCCGTTTCTTCATCGACCGACCCATCTTCGCGTGGGTCATCGCCATCGTCATCATGCTGGCGGGCGCCCTGTCCATCCAGCAGCTGCCGGTGTCCCAGTACCCGTCGATCGCGCCGCCGGCGATCGTCATCAACGCCAAGTACCCCGGCGCCTCCGCCAAGGCGGTGGAAGACTCGGTGACGCAGATCATCGAGCAGAAGCTCACCGGCCTCGACGGCCTGCTGTACATGCAGTCGACCAGCGACGCCTACGGCAACGCCTCGACCACGCTCACCTTCTCCGCCGACACCGACCCGGACATCGCCCAGGTGCAGGTGCAGAACAAGATGCAGACCTCGCTGCCGCTGCTGCCGCAGGCCGTGCAGCAGCAGGGGGTGACGGTCGCCAAGTCGGCGATGAACTTCCTGATGGTGGTCGGCTTCGTGTCGGCGGACAACTCGATGACCGGCACCGACCTGTCCGACTTCCTGGTGTCCTCGGTGCAGGACCCGCTGTCGCGCGTGGATGGCGTGGGCGAGGTGCAGGTCTTCGGCGCGCAGTACGCGATGCGCGTGTGGATCGACCCCGCCAGGCTCACCAACTACCGCCTCACCCCGGGTGACGTGCGCGCCGCGCTGATGGCGCAGAACACCCAGGTCTCGGCCGGCCAGCTCGGCGGCACGCCGGCGCTGCCAGGCCAGGGCTTCACTGCCACCATCACCGCGCAGAGCCGCCTGCAGACCGTGCAGGAGTTCGAGGACATCCTGCTGCGCAGCAGCACCCAGGGCGGCGAGGTGCGCCTGAAGGACGTCGCCCGCGTCGAGATCGGCGCCGAGAACTACGGCACCGTCGCGCGCTTCAACGGCCAGCCCGCAGCCGGCGTAGGCATCCGCCTCGCCTCGGGCGCGAATGCGCTCGACACGGCGACCGCGGTGCGCACCCGGCTCGACGAGATGAAGCGCTACTTCCCCGAAGGCGTCGAGTACGTCGTGCCGTACGACACCACGCCCTTCGTCAAGATCTCGATCGAGTCGGTGGTGATGACGCTGATCGAGGCGGTGGTGCTGGTCTTCCTGGTGATGTACCTGTTCCTGCAGAACTTCCGCGCCACGCTGATCCCCACCATGGCGATCCCGGTGGTGCTGCTCGGCACCTTCGGCCTGATGGCGGCCTTCGGCTTCTCGATCAACACGCTCACCATGTTCGGCATGGTGCTGGCGATCGGCCTGCTGGTGGACGACGCCATCGTGGTGGTCGAGAACGTCGAGCGCGTGATGAGCGAGGAGGGCCTGCCGCCCAAAGAGGCCACCAAGCGCTCGATGGACCAGATCACCAGCGCGCTGATCGGCATCGGCCTGGTGCTGTCGGCGGTGTTCGTGCCGATGGCCTTCTTCGGCGGCTCGACCGGCGTCATCTACCGTCAGTTCTCGATCACCATCGTGTCGGCGATGGGCCTGTCGGTGCTGGTGGCCATCGTGTTCACCCCGGCGCTGTGCGCCACCATGCTCAAGCCGGTGCAAAAGGGCCACGAGCATGGCGAAGGTGGCCTGTTCGGCCGGTTCTTCCACTGGTTCAACCTCAAGTTCCACAACGGCACCCAGCGCTACGAGCGCAGCGTGGGCGGCATCCTCAAGCGCAGCGTGCGCTTCCTCGCCATCTACCTCGCCATCGTCGCGGTGCTCGGCCTGCTCTTCGTGCGCATGCCGACCTCCTTCCTGCCCGAGGAAGACCAGGGCGTGATGTTCAACCAGGTCATGCTGCCCGCCGGCGCCACCCAGGAGCGCACGCTCGAGGTGCTGAAGAAGGTCGAGGACCACTTCCTCGAGAACGAGAAGGACACCGTGCGCGCCATCTTCACCGTCGCCGGCTTCTCCTTCGGCGGCAGCGGCCAGCACATGGGCATCGGCTTCGTGAACCTGAAGCACTGGGACGAGCGCAGCGCGCCCGGCCAGGACGTCAAGTCGATCGCCGGGCGCGCGATGGGCGCGTTCGCGCAGATCCGCGAGGCCATGGTGTTCGCCTTCGTGCCGCCGGCGGTGATCGAACTCGGCACCTCGGGTGGCTTCACCGTGCAGATGCAGGACCGCTCCGGCCTCGGCCACGAGGCCCTGCTGGCCGCGCGCAACCAGTTCCTCGGCATGGCGGCGCAGGACAAGCGCCTGGTCGGCGTGCGCCCGAACGGCCAGGAAGACATGCCGGAGCTCAAGCTCGACATCGACCACGCCAAGGCGGGGGCGCTCGGCCTGTCGGTCGCCGACATCAACGACACCTTGTCCACCGCCTGGGGCGGCAGCTACATCAACGATTTCCTCGACCGCGGCCGCATCAAGAAGGTCTATCTGCAGGGCGATGCGGGCTCGCGCATGACGCCCGAGGACCTCGACAAGTGGTACGTGCGCAACAAGGCGGGCGACATGGTGCCGTTCTCGGCCTTTGCCACCGCGCACTGGACCTATGGCTCGCCGCGCCTGGAGCGCTTCAACGGCCAGCCGTCAATGGAGCTGCTCGGCCAGGCCGCGCCCGGGCTGTCGTCCGGCGAGGCGATGCAGGCGGTCGAGGACATCATGGCGAAGATGCCGCCGGGCATCGGCTACGACTGGTCGGGCACCTCGTACGAGGAGCGCCGCAGCGGCTCGCAGGCGCCGGCGCTGTACGCGCTGTCGCTGCTGGTGGTGTTCCTGTGCCTGGCGGCGCTGTACGAGAGCTGGTCGGTGCCGTTCGCGGTGATGCTGGTGGTGCCGCTCGGCGTGCTCGGCGCGCTGCTCGCCGCCACCGGGCGCGGGCTGTCGAACGACGTGTATTTCCAGGTCGGCCTGCTCGCCACCATCGGCCTGTCGTCGAAGAACGCGATCCTGATCGTGGAGTTCGCCAAGGCGCAGATGGAAGAGGAGGGCAAGGACCTGATCGCGGCCACGCTGACCGCGGTGCGCATGCGTCTGCGCCCGATCATCATGACCTCGCTCGCCTTCGGCTTCGGCGTGCTGCCGCTGGCGATCGCCACCGGCGCCGGCGCCGGCAGCCAGAACGCGATCGGCACCGGCGTGCTCGGCGGCACCATCGCCGCGACGCTGCTCGGCCTGTTCTTCGTGCCGCTGTTTTATGTCGCGATCAAGCGCGTTTTCCCGGACAAGCCCAAGGGTGAGGCCGCTGCGCCGTCCACCCAGGAGGGAAGTTGAGATGAGCAAGTACCCTGCAAACATCGCCGCCGCCGGATCGGGCTCGGGTCTCATGACCGAGGCCGTCGTGGATGAGTCCGGGCGGCCGGTCCGACAGTCGGCCGGCGCGCGTCGCGCCCGCACGCCGCTTCGCGGCCTGGTGGTGGCGCTCGCCGCCAGCGCGCTCGGCGCGTGCTCGATGATTCCGGTGTTCGAGCGCCCCGCGGCGCCTGTGCCCGCGGCCTTCCCGCAGGCCGCACCGACGGAGGCCTCGGCGGTCGCGCCGCTGGCCGACACCATCGCCTGGCGCGACTACTTCGCCGACGAGCGCCTGCGCAACGTGATCGCGCTCGCGCTCGACAACAACCGCGACCTGCGCGTCGCCGCGCTCAACATCGAGCGTGCGCGCGCCCAGTACGGCATCCAGCGCGCCGACCTGTTGCCGTCGATCGCGGTCAGCGGCGGGCAGAGCGCGCAGCGCGTGCCGGGCGACCTGAGCGCCAGCCAGCAGGCCGACATCAGCCGCCAGTACTCCGCCAATCTCGGCTTCGCCAGCTACGAGCTCGACTTCTTCGGCCGCGTACGCAGCCTGGAAGAGCAGGCGCTACAGACTTATCTGGGCACCGAAGATGCCCGCCGCAGCGCGCAGATCAGCCTGGTGGCCGAAGTCGCCAACGCCTGGCTGCGCCTGGCCGCCGACCGCGAGCGCCTGGCGCTGGCGAGGGGCACCTTCGACACGCGGCAGAAGTCCTTCGAGCTCACCCGGCGCAGCCTGGAGCTCGGCGCGGTGTCGGCGCTCGACCTGCGCCAGGCCGAGACCCTGATGCAGACCGCGCGTGCCGACGCCGCGCGCTACGCCGCGCTGGTGGCGCAGGATGAGAACGCGCTTGCCCTGATCGTGGGCGCCGGCGTGCCCGCCGAGCTGCTACCCGAGGCGCTCAGCGCGCGCCTCGCCGCGGTCACCGAACTGCCCGCCGGCGTGCCCTCCGAGGTGCTCGCCCGCCGCCCCGACGTCGCCCAGGCCGAGCGCGCGCTGATGGCGGCCAACGCCAGCATCGGCGCCGCACGCGCCGCCTTTTTCCCGCGCATCACGCTCACCGCCAGCGCCGGCACCGCGAGCAGCTCGCTCGACGGCCTGTTCGACGGCGGCTCGGGCGCGTGGAGCTTCGTCCCGCAGATCCGCATCCCGATCTTCGAGGCCGGGCGCCTGCAGGCGAGCCTGGACGTGGCCGAGATCCAGCGCGACATCAACGTCGCCCAGTACGAGAAGGCGATCCAGTCCGCCTTCCGCGAGGTCGCCGACGCGCTCGCCGAGCGCGCCACGCTGGCCGAGCAGCTCGACGCCCGGCGCAAGCTGGTCGAGGCCACGAAGCAGAGCTTCGAGCTGTCGGATGCGCGCTACAAGGGCGGGGTGGACAGCTACTTCAACCTGCTCGACGCCCAGCGCAGCCTGTACGGCGCCGAGCTCGAGCTCATCGCCACCCGCCTGTCGGACGCGACCAACCGCGTCGCGCTGTACAAGGCGCTGGGCGGCGGCTGGCAGTGACGACTTCCGGCCGCCGCGTTTCCGGGGCGCATGTGGGAGCGACGCAAGTCGCGATCGGCCGTTGTAATTGCGGCGCGCTTCTGGCCGGCGTGCCTGCGGGCTACACTGCCACGCCATGAACGCTCCCGCGCAATCCGCCGACGCCGACCGCCGCATCCCGGTGACGCTCCTCACCGGCTTCCTCGGCGCCGGCAAGACCACGCTGCTCAACCACCTGCTGCGCCAGCCGCAGATGGACGGCAGCGCGGTGCTGATCAACGAGTTCGGCGCGGTCGGCGTCGATCACCACCTGGTGGAGAAGGTCGACGAGAGCCTCGTCGTGCTCGACTCCGGCTGCATCTGCTGCAGCGTGCAGGGCGACCTGGTGCGGGCCTTGAAGGGCCTGTTCATGCGCGCGCTGCGGCGCGAGCTCAAGGGCCTGCGCCGGGTGCTGATCGAGACCACCGGCCTGGCCGATCCGGCGCCGGTCATCCATACGCTGATGGCCGAGCCTTTCCTGTCCGAGCGCTACCGGCTCGACGGCGTGGTCACCGCGGTCGACGTCACCCACGCGCTCGACCAGCTCGCCGATCACAACGAAGCCGTGCGCCAGGTGGCGATGGCCGACCGGCTGCTGCTGACCAAGTGCGACCTGGCCGACGGTGCCCAACGCGATGCGGTCGCTGCCCGGCTCGCCGTGCTCAACCCCGGCGCGCGTCAGGTCGAGGTCCGGGGCGGGGCGGTGGCGCCCGAACAAGTCTTCGGCTGCGGGCTCTACGATCCGAACGGCAAGGTGCCGGACGTCGCCGCCTGGCTCGGCGAGGAGGCGGTCCGTGCCGCTCGGCGCCAGCCGGCGGGCGGTACATGGTCGCGGTCGCGCTCGGGTGCAGCACCGCAGGGCGAGCAACCGCGCCACGACGCCGGCGTCACCAGCTTCGTGCTGCGCTTCGACGAGCCGCTGTCGTGGTACGAATTCTCCGATGGCCTGGCGCTGCTGCTGCAGGTGTACGGCGCCCGCATCCTGCGCATCAAGGGCCTGCTCAATGTGGTGGGCGATCCGCAGCCGCGGGTGCTGCAATGCGTGCAGCACAGCGTCTATCCGCCCACCAGCCTGCCCGCCTGGCCCGATGCGCCGCCCTATGACGACCGCCGCAGCCGGCTGGTGTTCATCGTGCGCGACCTGGCGCAGGACGAGGTGGTCTCCATCCTCGGCAGCTTCACCGGGCAGGTGCCGCACACCGGGGCCTGAGGCGCGCGGCATCTCGCGCGCCGCTGCCGCCTGCACCGCCCGGCGCAACCGCAATCTCAATCGCGATCACAACCCCGCGCGCGCGGGTCGGCGGATATCCATCGGGCGATCGATGAACGCGCGCAGGTCACAACCCCGCGCGCTGCTCGGCGTCTGTAGGAGCGACGCCAGTCGCGATCCCCCTCATCACAACCAAGCGCGCGCGAGTCGGCGTCAGCAGCCTCATCGAAAAGCGCGGCCAGCCCGCGCAACCCCACTCGCCCTCGGGCCTGCGGGTCAGGGCTCGACGCGGAATTCCTGAACGGCCTCGATCTCGGGCAGGGCGATGCGCAGCCGCCAGCGCCCCGTCTCGAGTGGCGCACTGCTCGCCACCACGCTGCCGGGGCCGACCAGGCGGTGCGCGAGGGCCTGCGCGCTGCCGGCACCGTCGGCCGGCTCCAGGCTCAGACGCAGCGCCAGGTCGGCCGGTGCCGGCTGGCCGGTGGGGCCGACGAGGTCGATCGCAAAGTTCGCCTGGCGCGCCGCGTCCTGGGTCAGGCGTCCGCGCACCTCCCAGATGTTGGCGGTGCCGTGGAAGACCACGCCGCCGCGTTCGGCGCCGGGCGCGGCGGCGATCGGCCCCACCGCGTTCAGGCGCGCCTCGTCGTGCACGAAGAAGATCATGCCGACGAAGGCCGCGATCAGCAGCAGGAAGCCGCCGCCGATGATGCCGACCAGCAGGCGCGCGCCCCGCGCCTCGGCGGCTGCGGCCGACTGGCGGTCCGGTTTGGTGGAAGCTGTCATGGCCGTCGTGCCGGAGCGCTTGCGTTCATTCGCAGGTCGCGCGGCATTCGCCGCTCGTGCAGTCCGCGGCCTCGACCGTGCAGTTCGCCTTGGTGCGCATCACCATGCGTTGGTCGTTCTCGTAGTCGCAGATCAGCCGGGTCAGGTTGTTCTTCTTCTCGACCGTCATCTTCACCGCCTTCGAGGCGCGAATCAGATCGGCAGCGATGTTGCAGTTCAGGTAGCCGCTGAAGGCGCCGTTCGCCGATTCCCACATGGCGGTGTTCTTGACCTCCTTGTAGTTCTCGAAGCTCGCGCAGGTGAGCGCGTCGCGCCCGTACAGGCGGGCGTTGTCGCCGCAGAAACCCATGAAGGTGTATTGCAGCTCGGCGTCGGTGGGGCAGGCGGCCACCTGGACTGCGGCCGACAGCGCGGGGCAGGAGACGGTCTCGGCCTGCGCCGGGCTGGCGAGCAGGGCAGCGGGAAGGGCAAGGGACAGCAGGGCCAGTCTGGCCCGGGTGATGAACGGCATTGTCATGGTCTCGGCAGAATGGATCGGAAAGGGTTGGAAAGTCGTGGGGCGCGAGCGCGGTCGGAGCTTGGGCGGATTGCCGGGATGGATCGCGTGCGATCGATTGGGCTGAGTCAGTGTGGCTTGAGTCGGTGAGGATTGAATCGGTTGGGTTCGGCAGAAGCAGTTGCAGTTCAGGCGCGGCCGCGAGCGGCGCTCACCAGAACTTCCACCACCACTTGCGCTTTTTCATCGCGTCTTCGACGTGATCGGACCACTTGCTCGCGCCACCCGCCTCAAGGAAGAAGGCCCCGAAGCGCTTGTCCGCCTCGTTGATGTGGCGCGTGAGCCAGACCTTCAGGAAGTGCAGGAGTTCGAAGGTGATCGTGGCCTGCCCGGAATCGAGCTTGTCCTGCAGGGCCTTCACCTGGCCGATCAGGTCTTCGTGGTTCTGTTTGTGTGCGGCGAATTCGGGGTAGTTCGACACCCGCATCAGGCTCTCCTCGACGGCGAAATGCGTGCGCGTGTAGTCCGCCAGCTTGTCGAGGATCTCGCGCGACGTGGCTGAGCCATGGTGTTCCTGGATGGCGACGTGAAGCTGGTTGAGCAGGTCGACGAGCTCCTTGTGCTGCTCATCGATTTCCTGCAGGCCGACGCTGAACTCGTCGGACCAGTGGAAGAGGTCGGTGGTCATGCTCGGGTCCTGGACGCGATGACAAGCTCGAAAGGCTAAACGCTTTTGAATGCCAGGGATTGATCGTGGTCAAGTTGCATAAGGTTCTCAT
>JAGOEI010000094.1 GCA_017997795.1 Thauera sp.
CTTGCATCGGCCACAGCAAGCGCCCGGCACCGCCCGCGAGGGCAGCGCCGGACACAGTCCAGGGTCAGCGCTTGGCGATGTCTTCCTCGGCCTGCTTGACCAGGTCGGCGCCGATCTTCTCGGCCCATTCCTTGTACACGCCGGCGGTGGCGGTGCGGAAGGCGTCGCGCTCGGCGTCCGACAGGCGCACCACGGCCACGCCATTGGCCTCGATCTCCTTGAGCAGCGCGTCGTCGCCCGCCGAGATGCCGGCGCGGGCGCGGGCGATCTCCTCGGTCGCGGCCTGCTGCGCGGCTTCCTGCACCGCCTTGCGGTCGGCTTCGGACCAGGAATTCCACACGTTCTTGTTGACCACGAAGATCAGCGGGTCGGCGACGTAGCCCCACAGGGTCAGGTGCTTCTGCCCCACGGTGTGCAGCTTGGCGGCGTTGAACACCGCGAGCGGGTTCTCCTGGCCGTCGACCGCGCCGGTCGCCATCGCCGGCTGGGCGTCGGCCCAGCTCATCTGCGTCGGGTTGGCGCCGAGCGCGTTGAAGGTGGCGAGGAAGAGCGGCGAGCCCACCACGCGCATCTTCATGCCCTTGACGTCATCCGGCGTGCGGATCGGCTTCTTCGAGTTGGAGACCTCGCGGAAACCGTTCTCGCCCCAGGCCAGCGGCACCACGTCGCGCTCGGCGAGGATCTCGAACATCTTCGTGCCGACGCGGCCCTGGGTCAGGGCGTCGATCGCCTTGTGGTCGGGCATCAGG
Source organism: Thauera sp. (assembly GCA_017997795.1). Lineage (GTDB taxonomy): Bacteria > Pseudomonadota > Gammaproteobacteria > Burkholderiales > Rhodocyclaceae > Thauera. Next base: position 750 of record JAGOEI010000094.1, read on the forward strand.
AAGGGCAGCGCGAACAGGTTCAGTTCCTTGACCTGCGGCGACCAGTTGATGGTCGAGCCCACCGCCATGTCGATGATGCCCTGGCGCAGCGCAGTGAATTCCTTGGTCTGGTCGCCGGAGACCAGCGAGGTGCCCGGATAGACCTTGATCTTGATCCGGCCCTCGGTCTTCTCCGCCACCAGGTCCGCCCAGCGCTTGGCGCCCCAGCCCCACGGGAAGGCTTCGCCGAGCACGGTGGAGAGCTTGTACTCGTCCTTGTGCTGCTGGGCCGAGGCCGGCATCGAGAAGCCGAGCGCGGCGGAGGCGGCGAGGCCGGCGATGAGGGCGGTGAAGCGGCGTTTCTGCATGGGAAGCGTCTCCGTTGTGTGCTTGTTTTTCCGGCAGAGATGCGCGCGGCGCGCGCTCCGGAGCATGGGAAGGAAGGCCGATTCTACAAACCGGGGCGCCCCGCGGCCAGCACAAGGGGCCGAAAGTGCGAGCGGATGTCGCCGTCGGGCCGACGATTCAGCGCGGTGATACGCGCTCGATCGAGTCTGAGCCCACTGACTCCGCTACAGGGCGCGGCGCAGGAACGCCACCAGTTGCCCCATGTGGTGCTCGAGGTCGGCGAAGGATTCGTGGTCGCCCGACAACGTCATCAGCTCGACCGGGGTGTCACCGCGCATGGCGTAGATCTGCATTGCCTCGTCGATCGGCACGATCTCGTCGTCCTCGCCATGCACCAGCAGCACCGGGCGGCGGATGCGCGAAATGGTGGCGACCGGGGCGATGTCGTCGAAGCGGTAGCCGATGGTCTTCTGCACGTAGTCGAGGATGTAGCGCCCGATCGGCCTTTCGGGGATGCGCTTGGCCCCCAGCCAGCGCCGCATCATCGCCGCCGGGTGCGAGAACGCCGCCACGCTGACCACTGCCGCCACCTGCGGCGTGCGCGAGGCCGCGAACAGCACCGCGCCGGCGCCGACCGAATGGCCGAGCAGGGCGATGCGTGCTGCATCCACTGCGGGCTGCAACGCCAGCCAGGCGAAGGCGTGCTCCGTGTCCTCGGCAAAGCGCGGCAGCGAGGCGAAGTTGTCGTCATCGCTTGCGCCGTGGCAGCGCGCGTCGACGAACAGCGTCGCGTAGCCGGCCTCATGCAGCGGGCGGGCGAGCGGCAGCATCAGCGCCGCGTTGCCGCCCCAGCCGTGCATCACCACCACCGCGGGCGCGGCCTTGCGCGACACATCGGCTTCATCACGAACCTCAGCCGCAGCGGCCGCAGCGCACGCATCGCCAACAGCGGTGCACCCCTGCGCCGGAATGAACCACGCATGCAGCGACTTGCCGTTTTCGGTGCCAATGCGCAGCGTCTCGAACGCCAGCCCGAGCGCCCCCGGATCGGTGTGGTGCGGCACCCGCGGCGCAGCCAGCCCCTTGCGGATCCCCCAATGCACCAGCGCCCGCCCGCCTGCAAGCGTGGCCGCGCCGGCGGTGAAGGCTGCGATCAGTCCGGGTGCGCCCATGCCGTTTGCTCCTCAGGCCGCCTGAAGCAGAAATTCGACCTTCACTGCATCGAACGGAAACTCGATCCGTCCGTCGTCGGTTCTGGACAGCACGCCGGCATCGAGCAGGGCGCTCACGTCGCCATGCACCGCCTTGACGTCACGCCCGACCCGGCGCGCCGCCTCCCGGATCGACACCGGGCCCGCCGCACACAGCGCCTTCAGCAACTCCCAGCGCTTGGCGCTCAACACCTTCCAGAGCAGCTCGGGCGAGGCGAAGGCGATCCGCGCCTGGGCATCGCTGTGCCCGGTTCTCATCGCGCGTGCGGCGTCGGCCAATGTGTCGGCCAGGCTGCGTACTTCAAGAACGACCGTGTTCATGATTCCACCTCGCAATGTCCGCTCCGAAGTCGCGGGTAAGTTGATCCGGATCGGAAAAGACGTAATCCAACTCCTCGTCGCCGTAATGCCGGTGATCGCCTTTGCCGCGCTCGTTGTCGTAGCGCAGGACACACTCGCCACCGACCACGTAGGCCAGGCGGTACTTGAACGGATGCCCAGAAGGCGGCACCGGCTCGGGAACCCGCCACACGGCAATCTCGGCAAAGGCATCCGGCGCAAGAACGACCCGACGGCGGATCAAGGGAATCGCTTTCATGTTGGACATACTGACAACATCAAAAGATGCTGTCAAAGACAACAACACTCAGATCTGGAGACCCGCCCACCACAACCGCGCGCGCAAGCCCCAGCCGGTGGTATAGCCGAGCGACACCGAGCGGATCTTGCCCGCGGGATCTACGATGACGAAGGCCGGCACGCCACGCAGCCCGTAGGTCTGGGCGATGCGGCCGTCGGTGTCGATCGCGGTGGTCCAGTCGAGGCCGCGTTCGGCCAGCACCTTGTTCACCGCCGCGGCGTCGCCCGACTGCATGGCCACCGTGAGTACCGGGTAATCGGCCTGCACGCCGTCGATCGTGCCCTGCTGCGCGGTGCAGATCGGGCACCAGTCGGCCCAGAAATACACCCCCACCGCCTGGCCGGGATGCGCAGCGCGCCACTCGGCGAGGCTAAGCGCGCGCCCGTCGGCGGCGACGGTGGCGAAATCCGGTGCGGGGCCGGCCGGCACGTCGCGCGCCATCCAGGCCTGGATGGCGAAGAAGACGGCGACGAAGATGCCGATCTCCACCGCCCAGCGCCGCCAGCGCGGCGGCTTGCGGGGCGGCTCGGCGTCTTCGGCAGAGCCGTTCGCGGGCAAGCCCGCTCCCACGGGGTGCGTGCCGGGCGCGTCCGTTTCCGGCTGCGGCCCAGGTCCGGGACCAGGATTGTTCGCTTTATCTTCCAGTTTCGTCATCGCGGATCGATCCAGCGCAGTCCGCCGGCCTCGCGCTCGAACAGGCGCCAAACACCGGCCGCGTCGCACAGGCCATAGACGAAGGGCTGGCGGTCGCGGCCGGGCGTGAGGAAGCGCAGGTCCTTGAAGCTGGCGCACGCCTGGCCGTCTGCCCCCTCGCCCGCGTGGTCGAGCACCGGGAACATCGCGAACCAGCGGTAGAAGGCGAAGTCCTCGGCGTTCCACACCTGCTCGGCGAGCGCGCGCGTGCTGCCGTTGCCGAAGCGCTCGTGCACCTCCCACTGCGCCATCGCCACCGGCTGGTAGGGCGCGGAGAAGCGGCGGATGAAGTTGTCGTCCGCGGTGGCGACGAGCGGTTCGCTGCGCCGGGTGTTGATGTGGGCGTAGTGGTAGCGCTCGCCGTCGAACACGATCGCGGTCCAGTTGAAGGGCGAGGCCGGACGCGGCGCGGCGTCCACCTCGACCGCGGCGATGCCGTTGGCCGCGGCGTAGGCGCGCGCGGCGTCGATCGCCTCGGCGCGCCCCATCGCCTGCACGCCGACCCAGCCGGCGAGCAGCGCCAGCGCCGCTGTCGCCGGCACCCTGCTGCTGCGCCACAGCGCGCTCGCCAGCAGGCCGGCGAGGATGATGCCGGTGAACGGCAGGTCGATGATGAAGGTGGTGCCCCAGCCGAAGCGCTGGTCGGAGAACGGCGCCAGGATCATGGTGCCGAACTGGGTGATGAGGTCGCCGAGGATGTGCACGAAGATCGCCGCGCACACCACCGCGTAGAAACTGCGCCAGCCCGCCGCCACCCGCCCGCCGCGCTGCCAGAAGCGCGCCAGCAGCCAGGCGATCAGCAGGCCCCACAGCGGCAGCAGGATCAGCGAGTGGGTGACGCCGCGGTGGCCGCGCAGGTAGGTGAGCTCGGAGATCCAGCCGAGCACGAAGTCGAGGTCGGGGAAGGTCGCGGCGACGGTGCCGGCGACGACCATCTGCCATACGGGCACCGTCGGGCGTGCGGCGGCAGATGCGCCGAACCCGGTGCCGGACGCACCACCGGCGGCCGCCGCGGCGCCAGGCGCACGCCGCCCCGCGAGCACGCGGCCAACGAGGGCGCCCGAAAGCGCATGAGTCAAGGTATCCATCGAATCCTGAAGTCTGGTGTTGATGCGGCACGCAATGAATCACATCGCCCGCCCCGAGTGTCGAGAGGCGCTGACGCCGACCGGGCTTCGCCAGGCTCGGCCCGAACGGTCATTGCTTGCCGCGCTGGTGAGTATTCTCTCGCTCGCCCGCTGCCGCCCCCGGCCACAAACGAGCGAGCATGGCCAGCAGGCTGCGCCAATCCGGCGCCGAGGCAGTATCGATCGGCACCACGCAGGCGAGTTCCTCCGCTTCGAACGGTTCGCGGGCACGAAGTTGCGTTTCCAGCACCGCGACGTCGGCCTCGGAAGCGTCCGTGCCCGCCTCGGCCCGCTGGCGCACACGGGCGCGCAGGGTCGCTTCCGGCGCATCGAAGGCGAGGATGGCGAACGGCACGCCGAGCGTCGCCGCCAGCTCGCCAAAGGCCGCGCGCTGTGTGCGCTTGAGGAAGGTGGCATCGACCAGCACCGGGTAGCCGGCCTCGACCACCGCGCGCGCCAGCTCCGCCAGGCGCGCATAGGTGCGCGCGCTCGCCTGCGCCGAATACAGCCCGCCGCCGAGCGTCGAGCCGCTGCGCGCCTCCGCGTCGAGCCCGAACAAGCGCTTGCGCTCGACATCGGCGCGCACGCGGATCACCCCGCAGGCCTCCACCAGCGGCTGCGACTGGCTGGTCTTGCCCGAGCCCGACAGCCCGCTGGCGATCAGCAGCGCCGGCGCCGGCGATTGCATCTGCGCCGCGGCCAGCGCGAGATAGCGCGCGCATTCGGCGAGGGTGTCGGCGCGCGCCGCGCCCTCCACCTGCCCGGCCCGGATCGCCGCGACCTTGGCGCGCACCATCGCGCGGTAGCTCAGGTACCAGGGCAGCAGTTGCAGGCCGGCATAGTCGCCGCTGCGCGCCAGCCAGGCGTCGAGGAAGCGGCTGGCCAGGTCGATGCGCCCGCGCGCCTGCAGGTCCATGACCAGGAAGGCGATGTCGGCGACGACGTCGGTCCAGCGCAGCGCGGCGCTGAACTCGATGGCGTCGAAGAGGCGCGGCTCGCCATCGAGCACGATCAGGTTGCCCAGGTGCAGGTCGCCGTGGCATTCCCGCACTCGCCCCGCCGCCAGGCGGGCGTCGAACACCGGCGCCAGCGCGGCAAAGCGCGCCTCGGCCCAGGCCTCGATGCGCGCGAGCTCGGACAGCAGCGCCACATCGGAAACCCGCTCGCGGATCTGCGCGAAGTTCTGCCGCACCGGCGCCATCACCGCCGCCGCGTCGCCAAATCCGTCGCCCGGCTGCGCCACCGCCGCGTCGTCATGGAAGGCGGCGACGTGGCGGGAGAGGCGGTCGAACAGCGCCGGCGCGAGCTGCCCGGCCGCGAGCAGGGCGGTGAACAGCGCGAACTGGTCGAAGCGGCGCATGCGCACCAGGTAGTCGAGCGGCGTCGCGCCAGGGGCGGCCAAATCGGCACACTGATCGCCAACGCACACCCCCTCCTCCGTCCGCCACACCGGCACCACCGCCTCGTACAGTTCCGGCACCGTGCGCCGGTTCAGGCGCAGCTCCGCCTCGCACGCCTCGCGTCGGCGTTCCACCGTGCTGAAATCGAGGAACCCCAGATCGAGCGGCTTCTTCAGCTTCCACGCGTGGTCGCCCGCCAGCAGCACCCACGAGATATGGGTCTCGATCAAGCTCACGCCGCCCGTCGAGCCGGGCAACACGCCCGGCTGCATCAGTTGGCGCAGCAATCCGTCCTCGCCGCAGCGCTCCTCTTGCATTGCCCGAACCCTCCCCATCCCGATCCGCATCCCGCGCCGCACCATGCCTCGCGCCCTTGCCCTCCATCATGGACAGCCGCATTCAAGCGGGCAATGATGTTGGCGATTCGATGACGATCAACAAGGAGGCACCCATGAGCACCGGAAACCGTCTCACCGACGCCGCGCCCCGCGTCGAGAACCTCGCGCAGATGCTGCAGTTCCAGGACAAGGCCGTCGTCAGCCGCATGCTGGTGAAGAACGCCGGCGGCAGCGTCACGCTGTTCGCCTTCGACGCCGGCGAGGGGCTGAGCGAACACACCGCGCCCTTCGACGCGCTGATCATCGGCGTCGAAGGCCGCGCCGACATCGTGCTCGGCGGCGAGCATCACGCCCTGGGTGCCGGCGAGACCCTGCTGATGCCGGCCAACATGCCGCACGCCGTCACCCCGCTCGAACCCTTCAAGATGCTGCTGGTGATGCTGCGCAACCCGGCCGACGCGCCGAAGTGAGCGTCCGCCCCTTCACCGCGCTCGCCTGTCCGCTCGACGGCGCGCCCCTGCAACGCCAGGGCGCGAGTTGGCGCTGCGCCGACGGCCACTGCTTCGACATCGCCGCCCAGGGCTACGTCAACCTGCTGCCGGTGCAGAACAAGCGTTCGCTCGACCCCGGCGACAGCAAGCAGATGGTCGCCGCGCGCCGCCGCTTCCTCGAGGCCGGGCATTACCAGCCGATCGCCGACGCGGTCGCCCAGACGGTGCTCGCCGCCGCCGCGCCGGGCCGCACGCTCACCTGCCTCGACGCCGGCTGCGGCGAGGGCTACTACCTGCGCCAGCTCGCCGCCACTGCGGGCAACGCGCCCCCGCTCGCGCTGCTCGGCCTCGACATCTCCAAGTGGGCGGTGCAGGCCGCGGCCAAACGGGATGGCCAGGACGCCCACGGCAATCCCCGCGCCGCCTGGGTCGTCGGCAGCAACGCCGGCCTGCCGGTGCTGCCGGGCACGCTCGACCGGGTGCTGTGCATGTTCGGCTTCCCGGTCTATTCCGAATTTGCCCGCGTGCTGCGCCGCGGCGGCGAGCTGCTGCAGGTCGACGCCGGCCCCGATCACCTGCGCGAACTGCGCGAGGTCATCTACCCCACCCTCAAGCCCGAACGCCCGCCTGCACGGCAGGCGCCGCCCGGCTTCGAGCCCCTCGGCACCGACACCCTGCGCTTCCCGGTCCACGTCGACGGCGCCGCGCCGATCGCCGACCTGCTGGCGATGACGCCCCACCTCTACCGCGCCACCGCCGAGGGCCGCGCCCGCGCCGCGGCGCTCACCGCGCTGACGATGACGGTGGACGTGCGCCTGGCGCGCTACCAGCGCCTGCCGGACTGAAGCCGCGGCGGTTGAGATAGCCACCACCGCCACCACCCGCCCTTTCGCCGTCTCTTCAAAGATGAACGCCCGATGAACGGCGCCTTCAGCATCGATTCAGGCAGCGGGGCGCAGCATGGCATCACGGTCGAAGCAAGACCGCTCACTCAGTCAAGGAGATGCCATCATGCGTGCCACCACCCTCATCGCCACCCTCGCCCTCACCGGCGGACTCATCGGCGCCGGCGCCGCCATCGTCCCCGCGTTCGCCCAGACCACCGCCCCCGCTGCCACCCCGGCCACCGCGACCGCCCCCGCCGCCCCCGCAGCCCCCGCAGCCCAATCCAACTGGATGAGCCTCAAGGACGTGCAGACCAAGCTCGAAGCCGCCGGCTACACCGACTTCCGCGAGATCGAACGCGAGAAGAACAAGTACGAGGTCAAGGCCACCGACCCGCAAGGCCAGCGCGTGGAGCTGGATGTCGATCCGGTCACCGGCGACGTCCTCAAGACCGAGGTCAAGCGCAGCAAGTAAGCGCTTGTGCGAGGGGGTGACGGCACGGCCGCCGCCCCCTTCCTGATTCCTGCCGCCCGGGAGGCCCCGCCATGATACCCGTCCTATCCGCCTTCATTGGCATCCTCGCCCTCGCCTGGGGGCTGAACGTCGCCGCGCTCGACGGCGGCACCGCCTCCCTGCCCTGGCTCGTCCGCGAACAGGGCCTCTACCTCAGCGGCCTGCTCGCCATCGGCCTGATGTCGCTGGCGATGGTGCTCGCCACCCGCCCCACCATGCTCGAGCGCCCGCTCGGCGGCATGGACCGCATCTTCCGCCTGCACAAATGGGCCGGCATCCT
>JAGOEI010000009.1:0-13991 GCA_017997795.1 Thauera sp.
CCGAAGCCCTTCACCTCGGTGACGGTCAGGCCGGTGATGCCGACCTCGGACAAACCTTCGCGCACCTCGTCCAGCTTGAACGGCTTGATGATCGCCTCGATCTTCTTCATCCACGTCTCTCCTGTATTTCAGAACTCATCCTGGTAACGGGATGTTATCGGATAACGCCAGTCCCTGCCGAAGCCGCGCTGCGTCACCCGGATCCCGACGGGCGCCTGGCGGCGCTTGTATTCGTTGCGCTTGAGCATGCCCACCGTGCGCCGGACCTCGGCCTCGGGGAAGCCCGCGGCGATGATCTCGCGCGGCGACTCGTCGCGCTCCATGTAGGCCTCGATGATCGCGTCGAGCATCTCGTAGGGCGGCAGGCTGTCCTGATCCTTCTGGTCGGGCTTGAGCTCGGCGGACGGCGGTCGATCAATGATGTTCTGCGGAATCACCGGACTCACCGTGTTGCGCCAGTCGGACAGGCGGAAGACGAGCGTCTTGTAGAGGTCCTTGAGCACCGCGAAGCCCCCGGCCATGTCGCCGTAGAGGGTCGCGTAGCCGGTCGCCATCTCGCTCTTGTTTCCGGTGGTCAGGACGATGGCACCCGTCTTGTTCGAAAGCGCCATCAGGATCATGCCGCGGATGCGCGCCTGCAGGTTCTCCTCGGTGGTGTCGGCAGGCAACCCCGCAAACTGCGGAGCGAGCAGGTCGGCGAACACCTTCATCGCCGGTTCGATGGCGATCTCGTCATAGCGCACGCCGAGCCGACGCACCATCTCGCGCGAATCATCCAGGCTCATCTGCGCGGTGTACGGGGACGGCATCATGACGGCGCGGACCCGGTCGGCACCGAGCGCATCCACCGCGATCGCCAGTGTCAGCGCGGAATCGATGCCGCCCGACAGGCCGATGATCGCCCCGGGGAAACGGTTCTTGCCGAGGTAATCGCGCACCCCGGTCTTGAGCGCCTCGTACGCTTCGGCTTCCAGCGTGCGTGCCTCCATCTTCGTTCCGCCGACCCAAGTCCCAGCGTGGTAGCCGAGCAGATCGACGCCCTCGACGAAGCTGCCGGCCTGATAGCCGAGCGTGCCGTCGCGATCGAGCGCAAACGAAGCGCCGTCAAAGACGAGTTCGTCCTGGCCGCCCACCATGTTGCAGTAAAGGATCGCGAGCCCGGTCTCGCGCACCCTGTCGCGCAACACTTGCAGGCGCTGTGCCTGCTTGCCCATGTGGTAGGGGGAGGCGTTGAGGGCGAGCAGCACCTGCGCACCGGCCGCGCGCGCCGCCTCCGCAGGTCCGCGCTCCCACACATCGGCGCAGATGTTGAGGCCGAAGCGCACGCCCTTGCATTCGAACACGCAGGCGGCGTTTCCAGCCTCGAAGTAACGCTCCTCGTCGAACACCTCGTAGTTGGGCAGCAGGCCCTTGTGATAGCGCGCGAGAAGCTTGCCGTCACGGAGCACCGACGCCGCGTTGTAGCGCTGGCCGCCGTCGTCGACCGGATGCCCGAGCACCACGGTGATGCCGCTGGCAGCGGCTGCGATCCGGTCCGTCTCCCGGTTGCAGGCCCGGTAGAAATCGGGCCGCAGCAGCAGGTCTTCGGGCGGATAGCCGGCGAGCGCGAGTTCGGGCGTCAGCAGCAGATCTGCACCCGCGGCGCGCGCTTTCTCGACCGCGGCGATGATCCGGTCGGCGTTGCCGACGAGATCGCCCACGGTCAGGTTGAGCTGCGCGACGGCGATCGAAACAGGGGAATGTAGGTGTGCGTTCATGGGGCGAAACTATACCGCTTCGGCAGCCGCACGGAAGTGCGCTCGCAACCGCCGGGAGCCCACCTTCACCCGCCAACGCCGCGGCAAGTGGCGAAACCCACAGATGATGGGGGAAAGCCTGTGGATAAGTTCTGAACAGCGCTTGCAAGCGCCTGTCGCACCAGCGTATCGTGCCGATGCACAAAAAGAAGGCGCCCGACCGCCCCCCCACTCCTCCACACGCCCCCACACTCACCAGCCGCCGCCACGCATGAGCCGTCCCGACGGACTTCACCTGTCCTCACGCATCGCCGACATCGACGCCGCGCACTGGGACGCCTTGCTGACAGCCAGCGCGGCCACCCCACCGCCCGCCCTGCGTCACGCCTACCTCGCCACCCTCGAGGACACCGGCTGCGTGGCCGGACGCACCGGCTGGACGCCCGCACACGCCACGCTCTGGCAGCGGGGCGAGCTGATCGGGGCGATGCCGCTCTACGTCAAGGGCCACTCCTACGGCGAGTACGTATTCGACTGGGCGTGGGCGGAGGCCTACCAGCGCCACGGCCTCGACTACTACCCGAAGTGGCTGTCGGCCATGCCCTTCACGCCCATTCCGGGCCCACGCATCCTTGGCCGCGACCTCCACGCCCGCCGCGCGCTGCTCGACGCCGTGCTGGCGCAGGTGCGCGATTCCGGCGCCTCGTCCTTCCATGTGCTCTTCCCGGCCGACGACGAACGCCCTCTGCTCGCCGAGGCAGGAATGATGATCCGCGAGGGCGTCCAGTTTCATTGGGAGAACCGTCCGCCGAACGGCGCTCCCCCGGTAAGCCCCGTTGAACCTCGCCCCGGTCAGGGTCAGCAAGCTGAGCCCTGGACGAACTTCGACGCCTTCCTGGCCAGCCTCAACAGTGAGAAACGCAAGAAGATCCGCCAGGAGCGTCGGCGCGCAGCCGCCCATGGTCTCGACTTGCGCTGGCTCGATGGCCACGAAGCGCGTGCAGCCGATTGGGAATTCCTCGGCCACTGTTATGCCATGACCTATGCCCTGCACCGCTCGACGCCGTATCTGACGACGGCGTTCTTTCACCGCCTCGGCGAGCGCATGCCGGACGCGGTGAGACTCCTGCTGGCCTATCGCCAGGGCGAACCCGTCGCGGCCGCCTTCTTCCTGTGTGACGAGAGCGCGCTTTATGGACGCTACTGGGGCGCACTCGAGCACCTGCCCTTCCTGCACTTCGAACTGTGCTACTACCAGGCCATCGAGTACTGCATCGACCGTGGGCTCGACCGCTTCGAGGGCGGCGCACAGGGCGAACACAAGCTCGCCCGCGGACTGCGGCCGGTACGCACGTGTTCGGCGCACTGGATTGCGGATGCTCGTTTCCGGCGGGCAGTGGACGACTATCTGGCGCGCGAACGCGGCGGCATCGACTGTTACGTCGATGAGCTCAACGAGCGATCGCCGTTCCGCAGCGGCGCACAGGACGGCCGTGTAGCACCTACCGGGCTGACTCGCGACGAAGGAATGGAAGGGCCCGGTAAAGCGCCGTGATGGTTTTTGCGTCGGTGATCTCGCCGGCGTGGATCCGCTGTTCAACCACCTCCAGCGGCAACGACAGGACCTCGAGAAACTCGCCCTCGTCCCATGCGTGGCCGACGTGGGTGAGCCCGCGCGCCAGGAAGATCTCGATGCGCTCGTCAGAGTACCCGATGCAGGGATGCATCACGCCTACGTGATGCCACTCCGCCGCCTCGTACCCGGTCTCCTCCCGCAGCTCGCGCCTGGCACAGGCGAGGATGTCCTCACCGGCGTCGATCTTGCCCGCCGGCAGTTCGATAAACGCACTCCGCAGCGGATAACGGAACTGCCGCTCGAAGAGCAACGCGCCATCGGCTAGCTGGGCCACCACGACCACGGCGCCGGGGTGCCGCACGTATTCGCGCACGCTCACCCCGCCATCGGGCAGCCGCACCCGATCACGCCACACCTTCAGCAGCGCCCCGTCGAACACCTGCTCCGAATGGAGCGCAGCTTCATGAAGCGGGTCATCACCGTGTTCCGTCATGCAAGACTCCGGCCCGGGGCAATTCGACCCCATCGAGCTAGCAGCGGCTGAGCGCCCGCAAGGCGCCAGCGACCATCCAGAAAGCAATTGGCCACCGCGACTGCGATGGCCAATTGCGTGAAGAACCCGCTACCCGACAGCAGCCGCGTCAGAGCGACCCGAGCAGTGCATATGCGCACACCGACATCAGCATCTGCGGTGCCAGTCCCAGTGCGGCGATCGCAAGGCCATTGGCAGACAGCATCACGCGCACCTCGGCAGGTGCATGGATCGGCGAAGCGTCGACCGGCTCATCGAAATACATCAGCTTGACGACGCGCAGGTAGTAGTACGCTCCGATCACCGACATCACCACCGCCAGCACGGCCAGCCAGAAGTAGCCCGCGGCGACCACCGCCTGCAGCACCGACAGCTTGGCGAAGAAGCCGATGAAGAAGGGCACGCCGGCCATCGAGAACATCACGAACAGCATCATCAGCGCGTACCACGGACTGCGCTTGTTGAGACCCTTGAAGTCGTCGATGTTCTCGGCCTCGAAGCCGGCACGCGACAGCAGGATGACCATGCCGAACGACGCCAGGCTCATGATCACGTAGGACACGGCGTAGAACATCGCCGAGCTGTAGGCGTTGAGCGCGAAATGCCGGTCGCCTTCGACCACGCCCGCCAGCAGCCCCAGCAGCATGAAGCCCATGTGGGAGATACCGGAGTACGCGAGCATGCGCTTGATGTTCTGCTGCGCGATCGCGGCGAGGTTGCCGAGCACGATCGATGCGCCCGCGACCAGCATCAGCATGACCTGCCATTCGGCAGCGATATCGAACAGCGCCCAGATCAGCAGGCGAACCGCCATCGCGAACGCCGCCAGCTTGGGCGCGGTCGCGATCAAGAGTGTGACCGCCGTCGGCGCACCCTGATAGACGTCGGGCACCCACATGTGGAACGGCACCACACCGAGCTTGAAGCAGATGCCGGCAACCAGGAACACGAGGCCGAACATCAGCACGCTCTGGTTGGCCGACTGGTTGTAGATGGCCTGGGCGATCGCCGAGAACTCGAGCGTCCCCGTAGCGCCGTACACCATCGACATGCCGTACAGCAGCAGGCCGGAGGCGAGCGCGCCGAGCACGAAGTACTTCATCGCCGCTTCGGTCGAGCGTGCGGAATCGCGGTCGAAGGCCACCATCGTGTACAGCGCCAGCGACATCATCTCGAGACCGATGTACATCGGCAGCATGTGGTTGGCCGTGACCATGACCATCATGCCCAGCGTCATCAGCAGCGCGAGCAGGTAGTACTCGGGCTTGTCGATCTTGCGGTCGGCCAGGTAGCCACGTCCGTAGAGCAAAGCGATCGCGGTCGAGAAGTAGATCATCAGCTTCAGGAAGTCGCCCATCAGGTCACCGATGAACATGTTGCTGAAGGTGTGCACCACCTCGCCTTCCATCGTGAGGATCGTGATGAAGGCCGCGCCGATCAGGGTCGCCTGCGTCAGGAAGTAGGACAGGTTGCGGGCGATGCTGCGTGCGAAGGTACTCGCCAGCATGATCACCAGTGCCATGACGGCCACGAAGATCTCGGCCGCAGCGGGGTAGAAGTCGGGGACGACGAAATTCATCTTCTGACCAGTCCGTTAAGTGTCTCTAGTGCGCTCGCGCCAAGCAACGCTCAGAGCTTGCTCACGGCAACATGCCGCAGGAGTTCGTTTACAGAGGCGTGCATCACTTCGGTGAAGGGGAAGGGATACAGACCCATCGCCAGCACACACGCCGCGAGAATCGCGAGGAAGGCAAACTCGCGACCGTTGATGTCCTCGAGTTCGGCCACATGCTTGTTGGCGACCTTGCCGAACACCACGCGCTTGTACATCCACAGCGAATACGCAGCGCCGAGGATCAGCGTGGTGGCGGCGATGAAGCCGATCCAGAAGTTGTACTTCACCGCGCCGAGCACGACCATGAACTCGCCGACGAAACCGGAGGTTGCGGGCAAACCGGAGTTGGCCATGGCGAAGAGCATGAAGAAGGCCGCGAACTTGGGCATCGTGTTCACCACGCCGCCGTAGTCGGCGATCTGGCGCGAATGCATGCGGTCGTAGAGCACCCCGATGCAAAGGAACATCGCGCCCGAAACGAAACCGTGGGAAATCATCTGCACCAGCGCCCCTTCAAGCCCCAGCGAGTTGAACATGAAGAAGCCCAGGGTCACAAAGCCCATGTGCGAGATCGACGAGTAGGCGACCAGTTTCTTCATGTCGGCCTGTACCAGGGCGACGAAGCCGATGTACACCACCGCGATCAGGGACAGCGTGATCACCAGCGGCGCGAGCTCATGCGCAGCATCGGGAACGATCGGCAGCGAGAAGCGCAGGAAGCCGTATGCGCCGAGCTTGAGGCCGATTGCCGCCAGCACCACCGAACCGCCGGTGGGCGCTTCGACGTGGGCGTCGGGAAGCCAGGTATGCACCGGCCACATCGGCACCTTGACGCCGAAGGCGATCAGGAACGCGAGGAAGATCAGGATCTGCGGCTCGATCGGGAGCGGAAGCTGGTGCCAGTCGAGGATGCTGAAGCTGCCACCGGACTGCATGAACAGGTACAGCAGCGCGAGCAGCATCAGCAGCGAGCCGAGCAGCGTGTAGAGGAAGAACTTGATCGCCGCGTACACACGGTTGGCGCCGCCCCAGATGCCGATGATCAGGTAGAGCGGGATCAGCGAAGCCTCGAAGAACACGTAGAACAGGATGCCGTCGAGCGCGGAGAAGATGCCGTTCATCAGGCCCGACATGATCAGGAACGCGGCCATGTACTGCGCCACCTTGTCCTGGATGACCTGCCAGCCCGCCATCACCACGAGGATCGTGATGAACGCGTTGAGGATGACGAAAAGCACCGACAGGCCGTCCACCCCGAGGTGATAGTTGATGTTGAAGCGCGGCACCCACGAGGTGAGCTCGACGAACTGCATCGCACTGGTCGTGGTGTCGAAGCCGGTGTAGAGCGGAATCGTCACGACGAAGCCAGCCACCGCGACCGCGAAGGCGAGCATGCGCGCCAGCGGGGCATTGCGATCCGAGCCGGTCGCGAGCACCAGCAGGCCACCGAGAATCGGTACCCAGATCGCCAGACTGAGGAGAGGAATGTCCGTCATCGTTGCTTTCCGTTCAGTGCGCCGCGCACGGCGCGTTCGATCTTGTTATGTAGTTCCGTTCCTGCGTGTTCGACTCAGCCACGGTTGAACCAGTAGGTGAGCAGGATGAACACGCCGATGATCATCATGAAGGCGTACTGGTAGAGGTGGCCGGTCTGGAACAGGCGCGTCATCTGCGACACCCAACCCACCAGTTTCGCCGACCCATTGACCGCGACCCCGTCGATCAGCCCCTGATCACCCGCCTTCCAGAGCCCCTTGCCGAGCACACGCGCACCGCCGGCGAAGACGATCTCGTTGAAGCGGTCGAAGAAGTACTTGTTCTCGAGCAGGGCGTGAATCGGGCTGAAGGTACGCTGGATGGCCGCCGGAATGTCCGGGCGCTTCATGTAGAAGAACCAGGCGAGCGCGACACCGCCCATGGCGAGCCAGAACGGCGCCGTCTGCAGACCGTGCACCGCCATCGCCACCGGGCCGTGGAAACTCGCCGCCAGTTCTTTCAGGCCGACGTGGTTGTCACCCACGAAGATCACGCCCTTGAACCACTCGCCGAACAGCATCGGGTCGATGGTGAAGAAGCCGATCACGACCGAAGGGATGGCCAGCAGCACCAGCGGCAGCGTCACCACCCACGGCGACTCGTGCGGCTTCTGACCCGGCGCGAGCCCGTGGTGATGATCGGCAGAAGGCTCTTCATCGTCGTGGTCGCCGTGGTGATCGTGGTGATCGTGCGCCTTGCCGAAGCGCTCCTCGCCGTGGAACACGAGGAAATACATCCGGAACGAATAGAACGCGGTCACGAACACGCCGAGCAGCACGCAGAACATTGCGTAGCCGGAGCCGGCGATGGTCGACGCATGCACCGCCTCGATGATCGAGTCCTTCGAGTAGAAACCCGAGAAGAACGGGAAACCGATCAGCGCAAGCGAACCCAGCAGCGAGGTGATCCAGGTGATCGGCATGTACTTGCGCAGGCCGCCCATGTTGCGCATGTCCTGGTCGTGATGCATGCCGATGATCACCGAACCGGCGCCGAGGAACAGCAGCGCCTTGAAGAATGCGTGCGTCATCAGGTGGAAGACGGCGGCCGAGTAGGCCGAAACGCCGAGCGCCACGGTCATGTAGCCGAGCTGGGACAGCGTCGAGTACGCCACCACGCGCTTGATGTCGTTCTGGACGATGCCGAGAAAGCCCATGAACAGCGCAGTCGTCGCACCGATGACCAGCACGAAGGACAGCGCGGTGTCGGACAGTTCGAACAGCGGCGACATGCGCGCGACCATGAAGATGCCCGCCGTCACCATCGTGGCGGCGTGAATCAGCGCCGAGATCGGGGTCGGGCCTTCCATCGAGTCGGGCAGCCACACGTGCAGCGGTACTTGCGCCGACTTGCCCATCGCGCCGATGAAGAGACAGATGCAGATCGCGGTCAGCAGCGGCCAGCCGGTCACGGCCATCTCGGTCACCGACAGCTCCTGAGCCTTGGCGAACACTTCCTGGTAGTTGAGGCTGCCGGTGTAGGCGGCGATCAGGCCGATGCCGAGCAGGAAGCCGAAGTCACCCACGCGGTTGACCAGAAAGGCCTTCATGTTGGCGTAGATGGCGGTCGGGCGCTCGTACCAGAAGCCGATCAGCAGGTAGGACACCAGACCCACCGCCTCCCAGCCGAAGAACAACTGGAGGAAGTTGTTCGACATCACCAGCATCAGCATCGAGAAGGTGAACAGCGAGATGTAGCTGAAGAAGCGCTGGTAACCGGGATCCTCGGACATGTAGCCGATGGTGTAGATGTGCACCATCAGCGACACGAAGGTGACCACCAGCATCATCATCACGGTGAGCGAGTCGATCTGGAAACCGACCTCGAAGTTGATCCCGCCCGACTGCATCCAGGTGTAGATGGTGCCGTTGAAGGTGTTGCCTGCCGCCACGTCCTGGTAGATCACCACGGAAGCGAGGAAGGCGATCGCCACGCCGAAGATGGTGACGATGTGCGCCCCGGCGCGACCGATGGTCTTGCCGAAGAGGCCTGCGAGGATGGCCCCGGCGAGCGGCGCCAGCGGCACGAGGAGATAGAGAGTCTGCATGTCCGTCATCGTGACGCTTCCTTAACCCTTGAGGCTGTCGAGGTCATCCACATGGATCGTGCGCATGTTCCGGAACATGACGATCAGGATCGCCAGGCCGATCGCCGATTCGGCGGCTGCGACGGTGAGGATGAAGAAAACGAAAACCTGGCCGGCGATATCGCCCAGATAGTGCGAGAAGGCCACGAAGTTCATGTTGACCGACAGCAGCATCAGTTCGATGGCCATCAGCAGCACGATCAGGTTCTTCCGGTTGAGGAAAATCCCGACCACGCTGATCGCGAAAAGAATCGCGCCCAGAATGAGGAAGTGGGAAAGCGAAAGCATCTATGACCCCCTGATCGCGCCGGCTCACACGCCGGCGCGGTGTTCTTTTCTTGTTTGCGCCAGCCGTCAGTCTTCTTTTTCGGCCTTCATCTTCACCAGTTCGACGCGGCCCTCACGCTTCACGGCGACCTGCTCCGACGGCGGGATGGACTTCAGCCCCTTGCGCTTGCGCAGCGTCAGCGCCACTGCAGCCACCATCGCGACCAGCAGCACGAGCGAAGCAAGCTCGAACGGATAGACGTAGTCGGTATAGAGCACACGGCCGATTTCACGCGTGTTGCTGTAGGTCTCCGCCGCAGCCGGCGGCGCCGGCATCGCCTCGAGGCCGAAGTAGGAGCCGCCCAGCACCATGACCATCTCGACCAGCATCAGGATGCCCACGAGCGCGCCCACCGGCAGGTAACTCCAGAAACCTTCCCGCAGACGATCGAGGTTGATGTCGAGCATCATCACCACGAAGAGGAACAGCACCATCACCGCGCCGACATAGACCATGACCAGCGTGATGGCGAGGAACTCGGCCTGCAGCAGCAGCCAGAGACCGCCCGCGTTGAAGAAGGTCAGCACCAGGAACAGCGCCGCGTGCACCGGATTGCGTGCGGTGATCACCCTCAGCGCCGCGACCACCATGATCACGGCGAGAAAGTAGAAGACGAAGGTCTTGAATTCCATGTTCTTGACTCGTGGCGCCTGCGCGCCCTCCCCTTAGCGGTACTTGGCGTCCTGCTCGCGGTCTGCCGCGATCTGGGACTCGTATCGATCACCCACCGCGAGCAGCATCTGCTTGGTGTAGTAAAGATCGCCGCGTTGTTCGCCGTGATACTCGAGCACACGGGTCTCGACGATCGCATCCACCGGACACGCTTCCTCGCAGAAACCACAGAAGATGCACTTGGTCAGGTCGATGTCGTAGCGCGTCGTGCGCCGTGAACCGTCGTCACGCTGATCCGATTCGATCGTGATCGCCATCGCCGGGCAGATCGCCTCGCAAAGCTTGCACGCGATGCAGCGCTCCTCGCCGTTCGGATAACGGCGCAGCGCATGCAGTCCGCGGAAACGGTTGCTTTGCGGCGTCTTCTCTTCCGGGAACTGGACCGTGATCTTACGCTGGAAGAAATGGCGGCCAGTCAGGGCCATGCCCTTGACGAGTTCCTTCAGGAACAGACTGCCGATGTAATCCTTGGCACCCATGGTCTTCTCAACTCCAGATCGACAGCGGCGACATGAGCCACAACGCCACCACAAACACCCACACCAAGGTCACCGGTATGAACACCTTCCAGCCCAGGCGCATGATGTGGTCGTAGCGGAAGCGCGGGAAGGTGGCGCGTGCCCACAGGAACAACAGCAGGATGAACGCGGTCTTCAGCGCCAGCCAGTGGAAACCTTCGGGCAGGAAGCCCACCGGCGACAGCCATCCGCCGAGGAAGAGGATCGAGGTCAGAATCGAGACCAGGATCATGTTCGCGTATTCGGCCAGGAAGAACAGCGCGAAGGTCATGCCCGAATATTCGACCATGTGGCCGGCAACCACCTCCGCTTCGCCCTCGACCACGTCGAACGGCGCGCGGTTGGTTTCGGCAATGCCCGAGATCACATAGACCACGAACATCGGGAACAGCGGCAGCCAATTCCACGACAGCACCCCGAGGCCCATGTCGGCAAAGCGTCCCTCGCCCTGCGACATGACGATATCGCTGAGGTTGAGGCTCGCGGAGATCAGCAGCACGCAGATCAGCGCAAAACCCATCGACACCTCGTACGACACCATCTGCGCGGCGGCACGCATCGAGCCCAGGAACGGGTACTTCGAGTTCGAGGCCCATCCGGCGACGATCACGCCGTACACCTCCATCGAGGTGATCGCGAGCAGGAACAGCAGGCCGGCATTGACATCGGACAGCACCAGACCGTCGTCGAACGGGATCACCGCCCACGCTGCAAGCGACGGCGCGATCGCGAGGATCGGCCCGAGGATGAAGAGCCCCTTGTTGGCGCCGCTCGGGACGATGATTTCCTTGAACAGCAGCTTCACGCCGTCGGCGATCGGCTGCAGCAAGCCCTTCGGACCCACGCGGTTGGGGCCGATACGCACCTGCATGTAACCGATGACCTTGCGTTCGGCCAGCGTCAGATAAGCCACCGCGATCATCAGCGGCGCGATGATCGCCACGATCTTGAGCAGGGTCCAGATCGCCGTCCATGCGGGACCGAAGAACTCAGCAACGGGTTGCAGCATCGCTTCCATCAGACACGCTCCACGTTGAGATCACCGCTCATCGCACCGAGCGCGGCGGTTGTGGGATGGGCTGCAGCGACGCGCACGCAACCAACGGCCAGACCTTCGTCTGCCTGTGCAATGAGCTCGACGTGTCCAGGCCCCTGAGACACGCGGACACGGTCCCCGCCCGCGACGCCGAGTGCCGCCAGCGTTGCCGGCGAGATGCGCGCCGTCGGCAGCGCCGCGTCCCGAGTCTTCTGAAGCGAAGGCGCACGACGCACGATCGGATCCGCGAAGTGGATCGGCACATCGGCGACACGTTCGAGCACGCCCGCAGCGCCGGTGGCCGAAGACACAACGACGCCTTCCAGGCCGTTGTCGAGTGCGGCCGCGAGATCGCCGGTCAGCGCTTCGGCTCGCACGGCGTCGGAATCCGCCTGACCGAAGCCCTCGAGCGCGAGCAGGTTGCCGAGCACGCGCAGCACCTTCCAGCCCGGACGCACCTCGCCCAGCGGCTTGGCCACTGCGGTGAAGCTCTGCGCACGACCTTCGCAATTGACGAAGGTACCCGAGGTCTCGGTGAAGGGCGCAAGCGGCAACAGCACGTCGGCGACCTGGCGAAGCGCGGGTGAATCGAAGCTCGACAGCGCCACCACGAGTTGCGCCGAATCGACCGCCGCCATCGTCGCTACCGGATTGGCGACATCGAGGTCCGGCTCGACATTCATCAGCACATAGGCTTTGCGCGGCTGCTCGATCATCGCGGAGGCGTTCAGGCCGCCCTCGCCCGGCACCGCGCCGGCAAGATAGCCACCGACGCTGTTCGCAGCCTCGCCGATGAAGCCGAAGCTACCACCGGTCAGGCGCGCAATCTCCTGCGCCAGCATCTGCAGTTCGGACGCACGAGCATGCTGCGCGGCGAGACTGCCCAGCCACACTGCCACCTGACGGCCGCTGGCCAGACTCTGCGCAATCGCCAGCGCTTCGTCGCTCACCGTCTCCGGCAACTTGCCGAGCAGTGCGACGCTGACTTCGGCACCCTTCTCCGTCGCGAGTGCGACCACGACCTGGCCAAGCGTGGCAACCATCGCCGAGGGCGCGACCAGCGCGCGGTTGCGCACCGGAATCAGCCAGTCTTCGGAGTTGGGGCCGAGCGCGCTGACGTGCAGGCCCTTCTTGACGGCCTGGCGCACACGCTGGGCAAGCAGCGGCGCGTCCTTGCGCAGGAAGCTGCCGACCACGAGCAGGCGGGTCAGGTCCTTGACGCCGGCGATCGGCATCCCGAGCCACGGTGCGCCGGCGCGCTTGCCGTCGGCACGGAAATCGGCCTGACGCAGGCGGAAATCGACGTTATCACTGCCCAGTCCGCGCACAAGCTTCTGCAGCAGATAGAGCTCCTCGACGGTCGAGTGCGGCGATGCGAGCGCACCGATCGCGGCCGGGCCGTGATCACGCGCGATACCGCGCAGCCCGGTCGCCACGAATTCGAGCGCGGCCTGCCAGTCGACCGGCTTCCACTGACCGCCCTGGCGGATCATCGGCGAGTTCAGGCGTTGCTCGCTGGACAGGGCTTCGTAGGAGAAACGATCCTTGTCGGACAGCCAGCATTCGTTGATGTCTTCGTTCTCGAGCGGCAGCACGCGCTTCACCACGTCGTGCTTGGTCTGCACGATCAGGTTGGCGCCGAGCGAATCGTGCGGGCTCACCGACTTGCGACGCGACAACTCCCAGGTGCGCGCGGCGAAGCGGAAAGGCTTCGACGTCAACGCGCCGACCGGGCACAGATCGATGATGTTGCCCGACAGCTCGGAGTCGATCGTCTTCTCGATGAAGGGCATGATCTCCGCGTGCTCGCCGCGGAAGGCCTGACCCAGTTCCATCTCGCCGGCAATCTCGGCGGTGAAGCGTACGCAGCGCGTGCAGTTGATGCAGCGCGTCATGTCGGTGGATACGAGCGAGCCGAGGTTCTTGTTGAACACGACGCGCTTTTCTTCCTGATAGCGCGAGGCTGTCGAACCGTAACCGACCGCGAGGTCCTGGAGCTGGCACTCGCCACCCTGATCACAGATCGGGCAATCGAGCGGGTGGTTGATGAGCAGGAACTCCATCACCCCCTTCTGCGCCTTCACGGCCAGCTCGGAGTGCGTCCACACCTTCATGCCGTTGGTGACCGGGGTCGCGCAGGCCGGCAGCGGCTTGGGCGCCTTCTCGACCTGCACCAGGCACATGCGGCAGTTGGCCGCGATGGACAGCTTCTTGTGGTAGCAGAAGTGCGGAATGTAGGACCCGGCAACCGCTGCAGCCTCGATCACGGTGCTGCCGTCGTTGACCTGGACCTGCTTGCCGTCGATTTCGATCTCTAGCATGACGGGCTCACGTAGATTTGACTGCCTGCGCGCTG
>JAGOEI010000009.1:14091-26763 GCA_017997795.1 Thauera sp.
CGAGAACAGCTTCATCCCGCCGTTGTTGGGCTTGCCGAGGTTCAGGAAGGCCTCGCCGCCCATGTTCATGATGAACGGCACCGAGGCGAAGGTCTCGGTGTTGTTGATCGTGGTCGGCTTGCCGTACAGGCCATAGCTCGCCGGGAACGGCGGCTTGAAGCGCGGCTGCCCCTTCTTGCCCTCGATGGACTCGAGCAGTGCGGTTTCTTCGCCGCAGATGTATGCGCCGTAGCCGTGATGTGCGAAGAGCTCGAAGGAGAAATCGGAGCCGAGGATGTTTTGCCCCAGCAAGCCCGCCGCACGCGCCTCCGCGAGCGCCTCTTCGAAGCGCGAATAGACCTCGAAGATCTCGCCGTGGATGTAGTTGTAACCGCGCGCCGCACCCATCGCATAGGCCGCGATGATCATGCCTTCGATGACGCTGTGCGGGTTGTAGCGCAGGATGTCGCGGTCCTTGAACGTACCCGGCTCGCCCTCGTCGGAGTTGCACGCGAGGTACTTGTCGCCGGGGAAGGAGCGCGGCATGAAGCTCCACTTCAGGCCGGTCGGAAAACCCGCGCCGCCACGGCCACGCAGCACCGAGGTCTTCAGCTCGGCAATGATCGCGTCCTGGGAGACCTTGTCGGCGATGATCTTCTTCAGCGCCGAGTAACCACCACGGGCAACGTAGTCCTGGAGCCGCCAGGTGCGGTCGCCGTCACAGCCGGCGAGGATCATTCCTTGCGTGCTCATTTCTTGTCCAGGTCGGCCAGCATCTGGTCGATCTTCTCGGTGGTCATCCAGCTGCACATGTGATGGTTGTTCACCAGCAGCACCGGAGCGTCCCCACAGGCGCCCATGCACTCGCCCTCTTTCAGCGTGAACTTGCCGTCGGGCGTGGTCTCGTTGAAGTCGATGCCGAGCTTCTGCTTCACGTAGTTCGCTGCATCGACACCGCCGGACAGCGCACAGGGCAGATTGGTGCAGACGGTGATCTTGTGCCGGCCGACCGGCGCCAGGTCGTACATGTTGTAGAAGCTGGCGACCTCGTAGGCGGCGATCGGCGGCATGTCGAGGTAGCGCGCCACGAACTCGACGAGTTCCTTGGGCAACCAGCCCTTCTCGACCTGCGCGATCCGCAGCGCGGCCATGACCGCGGACTGCTTCTGATCGGACGGGTATTTAGCGATCTCTCGATCGATCTGTTGCAGCGATTCCTGGCTCAGCATGTCGTCTTGATCTTCCGGATAGCCTGCCGATTCTTGTTTGATTCAGTGGCGTCCTGCGACGCCAGTCACTGTCCTGCGTGTGCGGCGGGCGTCAGCGGTCGATCTCGCCGAACACCACGTCCATCGTGCCGATGATCGCGACCACGTCCGCGATCATGTGCCCGCGGGCCATGTCATCCATTGCGGCAAGGTGCGCAAAGCCCGGCGCGCGAAGCTTGAGTCGATAAGGCTTGTTGGCCCCGTCGGAGACGGCATACACGCCGAACTCGCCCTTCGGGTGCTCGACCGCGGCATAGACCTCGCCCTTGGGCACATGCATGCCTTCGGTGAAGAGCTTGAAGTGATGGATCAGCTCTTCCATGTTCGACTTCATCGCCTCGCGCGAGGGCGGCGCAACCTTGTGGTTGTCGGTGATGACCGGCCCGGGATTCCTGCGCAGCCAGTCGATGCACTGTTTGACGATGCGGTTCGACTGGCGCATCTCTTCCATGCGGCACAGGTAACGGTCGTAGCAGTCACCGTTCTTGCCCACGGGAATGTCGAAATCCATACGGTCGTAGACTTCGTAGGGCTGCTTCTTGCGCAGATCCCAGGCGATGCCCGAACCGCGCAGCATCGGACCGGTGAAGCCCCAGGCCAGCGCCTGCTCGGGCGACACGACGCCGATGCCGACCGTACGCTGTTTCCAGATCCGGTTGTCGGTCAGCAGGGTCTCGTATTCGTCGCAGTAGGTCGGGAACCGATTCGTGAAGTCCTCGAGGAAGTCGAGCATGGAGCCCTCGCGGTTCGCGTTGAGCTCCTTGACGGTCTTCTCGTTCTTGAACTTGTTGACCTCGTACTTCGGCATGCGGTCGGGCAGATCGCGATAGACGCCACCCGGGCGGTAATACGCCGCGTGCATGCGCGCACCCGACACCGCCTCATAGACGTCCATCAGGTCTTCCCGCTCGCGGAAGGTGTACAGCACCATCGTCATCGCGCCGATGTCGAGCGCGTGCGTGCCAATGTTGAGCAGGTGATTCAGGATGCGCGTGATCTCGTCGAACATCACGCGGATGTACTGCGCACGCTCCGGCACCTGCACGCCGAGCAGACGCTCGATGGCCATGCAGTAGGCATGCTCGTTGCACATCATCGACACGTAGTCGAGGCGATCCATGTAAGGCACGGATTGCACCCAGGTGCGCGTCTCTGCAAGCTTTTCGGTGCCGCGATGCAGCAGACCGATGTGCGGGTCGGCACGCTCGACGACTTCACCGTCGAGTTCGAGCACCAGGCGGAGCACGCCGTGCGCCGACGGGTGCTGCGGGCCAAAGTTGATCGTGTAGTTGCGGATCTCAGCCATGGCCAACGTCCCCGTAGTTCTCTTCGCGCACGATGCGCGGCGTGTTCTCGCGCGGCTCGATGGTGACCGGCTGATAGACCACCCTGCCCTGCTCCGGGTCGTAACGCATTTCGACGTAGCCCGAAACCGGGAAGTCC
Source organism: Thauera sp. (assembly GCA_017997795.1). Lineage (GTDB taxonomy): Bacteria > Pseudomonadota > Gammaproteobacteria > Burkholderiales > Rhodocyclaceae > Thauera. The sequence continues at coordinate 16,782 of JAGOEI010000009.1, forward strand.
TTGCGGAACGGATGACCGACAAAACCGTAGTCGGTCAGGATGCGGCGCAGGTCGGGATGACCGGAGTACATGATCCCGTAGAGATCGAAGGATTCGCGCTCGTACCAGTTGGCGCTGTGCCAGACATCGACGACCGAATCGACAACCGGGAACGAATCGTCGTCTGCAAACACCTTGAGACGCAAACGCCAGTTGTGCTTGACCGAGGTCAGATGCGCCGACGATGCGAAGCGCTTGCCTTCCCAGGCCTCGTGACCGTAGGCGGAATAATCCAGCCCGGAAATATCGATCAGTTGTTCGAAACGCAGATCGGCGTGATCGCGCAACTGGCGTGCGACGCGCAGATAATCCGAGGCTGCAACTTCGATGGTCACCTCACCGCGATCGACCACGAGCGACTGGAGTCGCTCACCGAAGACGTCGCGCAAGGTCTGGCTCAGGCGTTCAAGCTTGGCACTCATGTCTGGGACACCCGTCAGCGCGCAATCGTATTGGTGCGCTTGATCTTGTTCTGAAGCTGGAGAATGCCGTAGATCAGCGCCTCGGCCGTGGGCGGACAGCCCGGCACATAGACGTCAACCGGCACGATGCGATCGCAACCCCGCACGACCGAGTAGGAGTAGTGGTAGTAACCACCACCGTTGGCACACGAGCCCATGGAGATGACCCAGCGCGGCTCCGACATCTGGTCGTACACCTTGCGCAGCGCCGGCGCCATCTTGTTGCACAGCGTGCCGGCCACGATCATCAGGTCGGACTGGCGCGGACTCGGCCGGAACACCACACCGAAGCGATCGAGATCGTAGCGGGAACAGCCCGCGTGAATCATTTCAACCGCACAGCAGGCCAGACCGAAGGTCATCGGCCACAGTGAGCCGGTGCGCGTCCAGTTGATGACCGCATCGAGCGAGGTGGTGACGAACCCCTCGCGAAAGACGCCCTCAATGCTCATGCATTACTCCCAGTCGAGTGCGCCATTCTTCCACTCGACGATGTAGCCGATTACCAGAATCGCAAGAAAGACCATTACCGAGCCGAAGACGAACCAGGCAACTTCTCCGGCGGCAATAAATTCCTGAAAGACCGTCGCCCACGGAAAGAGGAAGGCGATTTCGAGATCGAACAGGATGAAAAGAATGGCGATCAGGTAATAGCGAACGTCGAACTTCATGCGGGCGTCTTCAAACGCCTCGAAGCCGCATTCGTAGGGAGAATTTTTTTCCGTATCGGGACGATAGGGGGCGAGCAGACGCCCGAGAATGACTGGAGCAACACCAAACCCCAGACCAACGAGCATGAACATCAGGACAGGAAAATAGTTTTCCAGCATGTCCAGAAACCCCCATTTACGTTGGACGGCATCAAGAATGCGCCGTCATTATTGTTTTTTGGCTGCTCTGCAAAGTAACGCCCGCTGGCGCGGGCGCTACCGGAATGTGGTGCCGACGATGAGACTCGAACTCATACGGCTTTCGCCACTACCCCCTCAAGATAGCGTGTCTACCAATTTCACCACGTCGGCGTCTTGCTCAGAAAGCCCCATAATTATATGAGCTTTTGCGCACCGCGCAAAGAGCGCAGGGAACTTATTTCGGGATCGACTGTGCAGGCGAGGTATCGACGGGAGCAGCCGGCGCAGGCTCGACCGCCGGGGCGACCTGCACCCCTTCCATCACGCTCGAGGGCGCGGCCGGCTTGTTGCTTGCGAGGAAGCTCAGCCCAAGGCTGGTGATGAAAAACACCGTCGCCAGCACCGCGGTCGTGCGGCTCAGAAAGTTCGCCGAACCGGACGAACCGAACAGACTGCCCGAGGCTCCGCTACCAAAAGCTGCCCCCATGTCGGCCCCCTTGCCGTGCTGCACAAGAACCAGCCCGATCACACCGAGCCCAACCAGAACATGGACCGTCAGCACGAGAGAAAACAGATAATCACCCATCACAAACCCTGAGTTGAAACAAACGTTGAACAATCAATCGGCATCGGCCGCCGCGCGGCAGATCGCCATGAAATCTTCCCCGACCAGCGAGGCCCCCCCGATCAGGCCGCCGTCGACGTCGGGCACTGCAAACAGGGCGGCCGCATTTTCCGGCTTCACACTGCCGCCGTAGAGGATGCGAACACCTTCGGCAGACACGCCCTGCATCCGCAGCCAGCTGCGGATGCCCGCATGCACCTCTTCGACCTGCGGCACCGTGGCAGATCGACCGCTGCCAATGGCCCAGACCGGCTCGTAGGCGAGAACGACGCCCGCCATGGCTTCGCGCCCCAGCACCTCGAGCACCGCCGCGAGCTGGCGACCGATCACGGACATGGCAAGCCCCGCATCACGCTCGACCAGCGTCTCTCCCACGCACACGATCGGGACGAGCCCCCTCGCCAGCGCTGCGCGCGCCTTCCGACCCACGAGGACGTCATCCTCCGCAAACAGTGCGCGCCGCTCGGAGTGGCCCACGATCACGTACCGACACCCGAACTCGGCGAGCATCGCCGCGCTCACCTCGCCAGTGTAGGCGCCCGCTTCATATTCGCTCACGTCCTGCGCGCCCAACATCAGCCCGGCCGGTCGCTCCTGGAGCTGCCCGAGATAGGGAAAGGGCACGCAGACCGCCATTTCCACGCCCGCCGGAACGCAGAGTGTGTCGAGAAGGCTGCGATTGGCAGCGAGACTGCCATTCATCTTCCAGTTGCCGGCAACCAGCCTGATCATTGTCGAACCGCGTTGTCGAGGATAAACCGCAGGATTATAGGGCGCCGACGAGCTACGCTGCAAATTGGAACGCGGCCTCGCTTGAAACTGCCGACGCCTCGCAAGCTCGCGCAGCACGCCGGCGCAGGCATGCCCCTGGGGCGCCAGCCCCGAAGAACTGTTTGCCTGAACGCTTTTCTCGACCGATACTCACTTGGGCGCGCCCCTCGACGCTACCCGCACAAGGGTGCCAACGCCGCGCGCGTCCGGCGCACTCGATCGTGCTGACGCGGCGCAACCGGCTGCAGACCGCCGTGCGGCGCCAGCGGCTCGGGGACGTTCGGTCGCGCACCTCAAGGAGACGGAGAACATCATGGAAAAACCGATACACGCCCTGAAGGATCTGTTCGCCCAGTTGGGCCTGCCGAACGATGCGGCGGCGATCGACGCTTTCATCAAGGCTCACTCCCCCCTGCCCGAGACCGTGAAGGTCGCGGATGCGCCGTTCTGGACGACAGCGCAGGCGGCCTTCCTGCGCGAGGAACTTGCGGAAGATGCGGACTGGGCCGAGCTGGTGGATCAACTCAGCGCCGCCTTGCGCGCGCAGTGATCGCACGACCTTGATCGAAGAGCGGGCGGACGCCGGCCCGCAAGTCCGCCCACCCCGTTCGCCGGCGGCTCGCTGGGGACACCTACGATCACGTCGCGCGCCCCTTCCTTGGGCGCTGAGTGAAGCTTCTCTTGACCACTGCACTGGGGCGCTTTCGGGACCTCATCAAGTGCGTCCGATCTCGTCGAGCTGATTCTTCAACGCCAGGCGGTCGATCTTCTGCAGCGGAAGATTGACGAACAACTCGATGCGGCGACGCAACATGCGAAAACTGTCCGCGAAGGCGAGATGACGCTCGGCCGCCGTACCTTTGGCCTCGACCGGATCGGGCACGCCCCAGTGGGCGGTCATCGGCTGCCCGGGCCACACCGGACAGACCTCGCCCGCAGCCTTGTCGCACACGGTGAACACGAAATCCAGTTCCGGCGCCCCGGCTTCCGCGAACTCATCCCAGTGCTTCGAGCGCGCAAATGCGGTGTCGAAGCCCAGGCGCTGCAGCACCTCGATGGTGAGCGGATGAACCTCATCGGCCGGCTGACTACCCGCCGAAAACGCGCGGAAGCGCCCTGCTCCCAATTGATTGAGCAGCGCCTCGGCAAAGATGGAACGCGCAGAATTTCCGGAACACAGGAAAAGCACGTTGTAGATCCTGTCAGCCATTTCACACTCCCCCGATGCAATCGTTTCAATTTCTATTGAAATATAAGTCATGAAAAAGGCGGAGACCCTCAGCAACGGCTCCGCCTTTCCCGATCAGCCGAAGCGGCCTGTGATGTAGTCTTCGGTCTCCTTCTTCTTCGGCTTGACGAACAACTCGTCCGTGACGCCGAACTCGACCATCTCGCCCAGGTACATGTAGGCGGTGTAGTCCGAGATCCGCGCCGCCTGCTGCATGTTGTGGGTGACGATGACGATGGTGAATTCCTCCTTCAGCTCGTCGATCAGCTCCTCAATGCGCGCCGTCGAGATCGGGTCGAGCGCCGAGGTCGGCTCGTCGAGCAGGATGACCTCGGGCTTCACCGCGATCCCGCGCGCGATGCACAGGCGCTGCTGCTGGCCGCCGGAAAGGCTCATACCGCTCTGCTTGAGCTTGTCCTTGACCTCGTCCCACAGCGCCGCCTTGCGCAGCGCCCACTCGACGCGGTTGTCCATGTCCTTGGACGAGAGCTTCTCGTGCAGCTTCACGCCGAAGGCGATGTTGTCGTAGATCGACATCGGGAAGGGCGTGGGCTTCTGGAACACCATGCCGATGCGCGCGCGCAGCACGCTGACGTCGATGTCAGAGCCGAGCAGATTGCGGCCGTCGAACAGGAGATGGCCCTCGGCGCGCTGCTCGGGGTAGAGGTCGTACATGCGGTTGATCGTGCGCAGCAGCGTCGATTTGCCGCAGCCCGAGGGACCGATGAAGGCGGTGCACTTATGGCGCGCCATCTTGAAGTTGATGTTCTTGAGCGCGTGGAACTTCCCGTAATAGAAGTTGAAGTCCTTGAACTCGATTTGCGCGTCGGTGATTTCCATTCTTTTCTCCAATCCCGGCCCGCACGGCGGCGGGCACGGATTGCGTGCGGCGGATGCCGGGTTTGATCCTGGGTCGATCCTTAGTTCACTTTCTCGGCACGCAGGAAGACGCGCGCGATGATGTTGAGCACGAGCACGCCCATCGTGATCAGGAACACGCCGGCCCAGGCCAGCTCCTGCCAGTTGGTGAAGGGGCTCATGGCGAACTTGAAGATCGTGACCGGCAGGTTGGCCATCGGCTCGTTCAGGTTCAGCGACCAGAACTGGTTGGACAGCGCGGTGAAGAGCAGCGGCGCGGTCTCGCCGGCGATGCGCGCCACGGCCAGCAGCACACCGGTGAGCACGCCGGCACGCGCGGCGCGCAGGGTGACCTTGGAGATCACCACGCTCTTCGGCGCGCCGAGCGCAAAGGCGGCCTCGCGCAGCGTGTTCGGGATCAGCTGCAGCATGTTCTCGGTGGTGCGCACCACCACCGGCAGCACGATCAGCGCGAGCGCGAGCACCCCGGACCAGGCGGAGAACTTGCCGGTCTGCGCCACCACCACCGCATACACGAAGAGGCCGATCACGATCGACGGCGCCGACAGCAGCAGGTCGTTGATGAAGCGGGTGGTCGAGCCCAGCCAGTGGTTGCGACCGTACTCGGCGAGATACACCCCGGCGAGGATGCCGATCGGGGTACCGAGCAGGGTCGCGAGCACCACCATGATCAGGCTGCCGGCGATCGCGTTGGCGAGGCCACCCACGTCGGCCCCCGGCGGCGGCGTCATCTCGGTGAAGAGCGTCAGCGAGAGCCCCGAGATCCCGAGCTCGAGCACGGTCCACAGGATCCAGGCGAGCCAGAACAGGCCGAAGGCCATGGCCGACAGCGACAGCGTCAGCGCCACCCGGTTGGTCAGTTTGCGTCTAGCGAGAAGGTTCATGTCGGTCCCCGGTCAGCTCTTCGTACCCTCGCCCTTGGCGAGACGATTCAGCAGCAGCTTCGACACCACCAGCACGACCAGGGTGATCACGAACAGGATCAGGCCCAGCTCCATCAGTGCCGAGGTGTGCAGGCCGGGGTCCGCTTCCGCGAACTCGTTGGCCAGTGCCGAGGTGATGCTGTTGCCCGGCGCGAACAGCGACGCCGAGTCGAGGAAGTTGGTGTTGCCGATCACGAAGGTCACCGCCATGGTCTCGCCGAGCGCACGCCCGAGGCCGAGCATCACGCCACCGATCACGCCGGTCTTGGTGTAGGGCAGCACCACGCCCCACATCACTTCCCAGGTGGTGCAGCCCACACCGTAGGCGGATTCCTTGAGCATCGGCGGGGTCACCTCGAACACGTCGCGCATCACCGAGGCGATGTAGGGGATGATCATGATCGCCAGGATGATCCCCGCGGCGAGCAGGCCGATGCCGAGCGGCGCACCGGCGAAGAGCTTGCCGATCACCGGCACCTGGCCGATCGAGGACTGCAGGCCGGGCTGGATGTATTTGGCGAAGATCGGCGCGAACACCAGCAGGCCCCACATGCCATACACGATCGAGGGGATGGCCGCGAGCAGCTCGATCGCGGTGCCGAGCGGACGGCGCAGCCAGGCCGGCGCCATCTCGGTCAGGAAGAGCGCGATGCCGAAGCTCACCGGCACGGCAATCAGCAGCGCGATCACCGAGGTGACGAGCGTGCCGTAGATCGGGATCAGGCCACCGAAGTCCTCCATCGGCGGGTTCCACGCGTCCGAGAACAGGAAACCGATGCCGAAGGCCTGGATGCTGGGCCAGGAGGCGTAGACCAGGGCGAGGATGATCCCGGCGAGCAGGATCAGGGTAAGCCAGGCGAAGGACTTCGCCAGGGTACCGAACAGTCGGTCGCCGAACTTCATCGAGGCCGACGACTTGAATCCGGTCGTTTGCATGGAGCCACCAGAAAGGGCGGCCGCGTCTGCGCCGCCCCCCGCGGAAAATTTTTGGCCAAGGGCCCCGGGGGCCCCTGGCTGGACGCTGGATCGAGCCACGAGGCCGACTCAGACTTACTTGGCGGAGAATACCGGATTGCCGGCGCCATCCTTCATCTCGCCCCAGGAAGCGCGGATGAGCTCGACGGTAGCCTTCGGCAACGGCACGTATTCCAGCTCGAGCGCCATGTCACCGCCGTTCGCGTACGCCCAGTCGAAGAACTTCAGCACCTCGGCGGCCTGTGCCGGCTTGTCCTGCGTCTTGTGCATCAGGATGAAGGTGGCGCTGGTGATCGGCCACGACTTTGCACCCGGCTCGTTGGTCAGGATCTCGTAGAACGCGGACTTGGACCAGTCGGCACCCTCGGCGGCCGCGGCGAAGGACTCGGCGCTCGGCTCGACGAACTGGCCCTCCTTGTTCTGCATGATCGCGTGGGAGAGCTTGTTCTGCTTGGCGTAGGCGTACTCGACGTAGCCAATCGAACCCGGCAGGCGCTGCACGAAGGCCGACACACCCTCGTTGCCCTTGCCACCCAGACCCACCGGCCACTGCACCGCAGTACCTTCACCGATCTTCTCTTTCCACTCGGTGGAGACCTTCGAGAGGTAGTTGGTGAACACGAAGGTGGTGCCCGAACCGTCGGCACGGCGGACGACGCCGATATCCTGGTCGGAGAGCTTGAGATCGGGGTTCAGCGCGACGATCGCCGGATCGTTCCACTTGGTGATCTTGCCGTGGTAGATCCCGGCGAGCACCTCGCCGGTGAGCTTCATGTCGCCCGGCTTGATGCCTTCGAGGTTGACGACCGGAACGACCGCGCCGATCACCGTGGGGAACTGCTGCAGACCGCCTTCGGCGAGCTTCTCGGGGGTCAGCGGCATGTCGGAAGCGCCGAAGTCCACCGTCTTGGCGCCGATCTGGCGGATGCCGCCACCCGAGCCGATCGACTGGTAATTCACGCGGTTGCCGGTGGCCTTCTGGTAGGCATCGGCCCACTTCGCGTAGATCGGCGCAGGAAAGGTCGCGCCAGCACCGGTGATGTCGGCAGCGTGGGCGCTGGCGGCGAACAGCACGGACGAACACGCGGCGACGGCAAACTTGGTGGAGAAACGCATGGTGACTACCTCGGGGTTGGAAAACTGAGCCCGTAAGGTAGCAATGCATTGTTACAGCGACGTTTCATGTCATCGAAACGGAAAATTTCTGCCGCGCCGGATCGACGATCGGTGCCGCCCGGGGCGCGGTGGCCCCGGGGCATGGCGTCACGCGAAGGCGTGCTCCACGGCGTCGGCGATCTGGCGTGCGAGACGGTCGACGAGCGCGCCATCGCGGCCTTCCACCATCACGCGCAGAAGCGGTTCCGTTCCGGACGGACGCAGCAGCACACGACCACTGTCGCCCAGCGTCTGCTCGGCATGGCGCTGCGCACCGGCGATGCCGCCGTCCGCGCGCCAGTCGAAGCCGGCGGGCATGCGCACGTTGATCAGCCGTTGCGGGTAGAACACCAGATCGGCACACGCGTCGGCGAGCGAAAGCCCACGCTGCTTGAGCGCGGCGAGCACCTGCAGCGCGGAAACGATGCCATCGCCCGTTGTATGGCGGTCCAGGCAGATGATGTGGCCGGAGTTTTCGCCGCCGAGCTTCCAGCCGCGCTCGTGGAGCTGCTCGAGCACGTAACGGTCGCCCACCTTGGCACGCGCGAACGGCGCACCGAGGCGGCCGATCGCATGCTCGAAGCCGAGGTTGCTCATCAGCGTCCCGACCACGCCGTCGAGCCGGCCTTCGGCATGGCGCGCGCAGGCGATCACGTAGAGCAGCTTGTCGCCATCGTAGATCTCGCCACGGTGGTCGACCATGATCAGGCGGTCGGCATCACCATCGAGGGCGATGCCGAGATCGGCCCCCTGCGCGAGCACCGCGTTCTTGAGATGCTCCGGCCGCGTCGCCCCCACGCCGTCGTTGATGTTCAGGCCGTTGGGCTCGACGCCCACCGGCAGGATCTCGGCCCCGAGCTCGTGAAAGACCTTAGGCGCGATCTGGTACGCGGCTCCGTGCGCGCAGTCGACCGCGACCCGCAACCCACGCAGGTCGAGCTCGTTGGGGAAGGTGCTCTTGCAGAACTCGATGTAGCGTCCGGCCGCATCGTTGATGCGCCGCGCCTTGCCGAGGCCGGCCGGGTCGACGCAGCCCATCGGCTCATCGAGGCGGGCCTCGATCTCCAGCTCGACGGCGTCGGGCAGCTTGGTGCCACCGGCCGAAAAGAACTTGATCCCGTTGTCGTAGAATGGATTATGCGAGGCCGAAATCACCACGCCGGCCTGCAAGCGTAAGGCTCGGGTCAGATAGGCGACCGCCGGGGTCGGAATCGGCCCCGCCAGCATCACATCGACACCGGCCGCCGCAAAACCGGCTTCGAGCGCCGCCTCGAGCATGTAACCCGAGATCCGCGTGTCCTTGCCGATCAGCACCGCGGGGTGATCACCCGCCGGCAGCTTCTCGCGCGCGACCAGGGTGACCCCGGCCGCGTAGCCGAGCCTCATCACGAATTCCGGCGTGATCGGCGCATCCCCGACCTTGCCACGAACGCCATCGGTGCCGAAATACTTGCGCGCCATCATCACTCCGCCAGCTCGATAAAGCCGGAATTATGACATCGCAGCGCGCAGCCTGCTCAGCTCGACGCGAGCGTCGCCTGCCACACCTTGATCGCATCCACCGTCGCCGCAACATCGTGCACACGGACGATCCCGGCCCCACGCTGCACCGCGATCAGCGCTGCGGCGACGCTGCCTGCCAGGCGCTCGCCGACCTCGCGTCCGGTCACGGCGCCGATCATGGACTTGCGCGACATGCCGGCCAGCACCGGCAGGCCGCCTTCCGTGAATCGGGCGAGCTCGCGCAGCAGGGTGAAGTTGTGGACCGTACGCTTGCCGAACCCGAATCCCGGATCGAGCACCAGGCGTTCGCGCGCCACGCCGGCAGCCTGCAGCGCCGCGACCTGCTCGTCGAGAAACGTCATCACCTCGCCGACAACGTCGTCGTACCTGGGATCCTGCTGCATCGTCCGCGGCTCGCCGCGCATGTGCATCAGGCAGAGTCCGGCGTTTCCGGAGGCGACGGCCTCGATCGCGCCCCGCGCACGAAAAGCGTTGATGTCGTTGATCATGTCCGCACCGGCCGCGAGCGCCGCACGCATCACCGCGGGCTTGACGGTGTCGATCGACAGCGG
>JAGOEI010000010.1 GCA_017997795.1 Thauera sp.
TCACGATGTTCGAGGCTGTCCGCAACAACAAGCGCATTGCGCAGATCATTCTGGCGATCCTGATCATCCCCTTCGCCTTCTTCGGCATGGATGCGTATTTCAGCGAATCCGCCACCGGCAACGAGGTCGCCCAGGTCGGCGGGACCGGGATCAGTGCCTATGACTTCGACCAGGCCCTGCGCGAGCAGCAGGACCGCCTGCGCGCCAATGCCGGCGGGCAGGTCGACCGCGCGCTGCTCGAGTCCGTCGAATTGCGCCGCGTGGTGCTCGACAACCTGATCAACCAGCGCGTGCTCGCGCTCTATGCCGCTGAAAACCGCCTGGTGGTCACGCCCGAGCAGCTCCAGGCGACGATTGCGGGCGTGCCGGCCTTCCAGGAAGACGGGCGCTTTTCGCTGCAGCGCTACGAGAACCTGGTGCGCGCGCAAGGCATGACGCCGGCGACCTTCGAGGCCCGCCTGGCGCAGGATGTGCGCGTGCAGCAGATCGTCGCTGCCGTGGGCGATGCCGGCTTCGTGCCCGAGACGTCCGCCAGGCGTTTCCTCGATGCGCAGCTCGAGGAGCGCCGCATCCGCGAACTGCGTTTTGCCGCCGACCGCCTGGGCGCGGACGCGACCGTGAGCGACGAGCAGATCGCCGCCTACTACGAGGCCAACCCGGCGCGCTTCGAGCGTCCGGCGCGGCTGCAGGCCGAATATCTCGTGTTCGACCGCGCATCGATCGAGCAGAAAGTCGAGGTCTCCGATGATGCGGTCCGCGCCTTCTATGAGGGCAATCAGGAGCGCTTCGGGGTGGCGGAAGAACGCCAGGCGCGTCACATCCTGCTCACGCTCGCCGACAACGCGGAGCAGGGCGAGGTGGACAAGGTCATGGCTGAGGCCAAGGCCATCGTCGAAACCCTGCGCCAGGATCCGGGCACGTTTGCCGACATCGCGCGCGAGAAGTCGCAGGACCCGGGCTCTGCGAGCCGGGGCGGCGACCTGGGCTTCTTCGGCCGCGGCATGATGGTGGGCGCGTTCGAGGATGCGGTGTTCGCACTCGAGAAGGGCCGGATCAGCGATCCGGTACGCAGCGAATTCGGTGTGCACATCGTCGAGGTCACCGACATCAAGCCGTCGTCGATCAAGGCGCTGGATGAAGTGCGCGACGAGATCGTCGCCGAGCTGCGCGGCCAGGAGGCCGGACGCCGGTTCGCCGAGCTCGCCGAGCAGTTCGCGAACACGGTTTATGAGCAGCCCGACAGCCTCGCGCCCGCCGCCGAGGCAATCGGCCTCGAGGTGCGCACCAGCGACTGGATCAGCCGCGAATCGGCGCCGGAGCCGTTCAACAACGAGCGTCTGCTCAACGCCGTGTTCGGCGACGAGGCCACGCAGAAGGCGCGCAACACCGAAGCGATCGAGATCGGCAACGGCACACTGGTGTCGGCACGGGTGAAGACCTTCGAGGCTGCCAAGCGCCTGCCGCTGGCCGAGGTGCGCAGCCGCATCGTCGACGAGCTGCGGCGCGAGCAGGGTCGCAAGAAGGCGCTGGAGCAGGGCGAGGCGACGCTGGCTGCGCTCGGCAAGAGCGAGTCGACGACGGTGACCTGGGGTGAAGAACGTACGCTGCAGCGCGGTGCGCCGGGCCTGCCGGCGGCGGCCATGCAGGCGGTGTTCTCGGCCCCGGCCGAGCCCTTGCCCGCCCACGTGGGTGTGCACACGCCCGAAGGTGATTACGTCATCTACCGCATCGAGGCGGTGCAACGGCCGCAGATCGGCGCCGAGGACCCGCGCATTGCCGCGGTGGCCTCGCAGTATGCGCAACTGCTTGCCGGGCGCGACTTTGGCGCGTTCATCACCGACCTGCGTCAACGCTACGAGGTGAACATCAACGCCGCGGCGCTGCAGGTGCAGCAGTAAGTTCGGCCGCCGGCCGGTGGCGAGCGCCGCCGGCCTTCACGCTCCTGCACGCAGAGGCAGCAGGCGGAAAACCAAGCGACAAAAAAAAGCGGAACGCCCGATTGATCGTCGGGCGTTCCGCTTTTTTTGTTGGGGCGCGAACCCCGGTGCGGCGATCTGCTTACTGCGGCAGCGGTAGCGCGTTGCCCAGTGCCGTGGTGTTGAAGCCGCCGTCCACGTACATGATCTCGCCGGTGATGCCGCTGGCGAGATCCGAGCACATGAAGGCCGCGGCGTTGCCGACTTCCTCGATCGTCACGTTGCGGCGCAGCGGGGCGTTGTGCTCGTTGAAGGCGAGCAGCTTACCGAAACTGCCGATGCCCGATGCCGCGAGGGTCTTGATCGGACCCGCGGAGATCGCGTTGGCGCGGATGCCCTCGGGGCCGAGGGTGACGGCGAGGTAGCGCACCGACGCCTCGAGGCTGGCCTTGGCCAGACCCATGATGTTGTAGTTGGGCATGGTGCGCACCGCGCCCAGATACGACAGGGTGAGCACGGAGCCGTTGCGCCCCTGCATCATCGGGCGCGCGGCCTTGACCAGCGCCGGGAAGCTGTAGGTGCTGACTTCCTGCGAGATGCGGAAGGCCTCGCGGGTGAGGCCGTCGAGGAAGTCGCCCTCGAGCGCCTCGCCGGGGGCGAAGGCGATGGAATGCACCAGGCTGTCGAGGCCGTCCCAGTGCTGGCCGATCTGTTGGAACAGGTCGGTGATCTGAGCGTCGTCCTGGACGTCGAGCGGGAAGATCAGCGTGCTGTCGAAGTCGGACGCCAGCTTGGCGACGCGATCCTTGAAGCGCTCGTTCTGATAGGTGAAGGCGAGTTCCGCGCCCTCACGATGCATGGCCTTGGCAATGCCGTATGCAATCGAACGGTTGCTCAGCAGACCGGTGATCAGGATTCGTTTGCCGGCGAGAAAGCCCATGGATTGAAACTCCGAATGACAAGACGCGGATTATAGCCAAAACCCTGGCGCCGACATGCTCTTCCGATCGCCTGAAAGGGCAAAACCTGCCAGAATCCGCGCTCCCGACGATTCTTTCGCCCGCACGTGCGCTGGTCCCAACGCCTCCTTCGCGCCCTCCGCTGTGCGCTCCACTGTTTGCCTGCGCAGGGTTCCGCCCGCGCTGGGGGTGGAGTTGTGCGCGTGGGCCGCGTCCTCGCGCCGCTGCTGGCCGCCGGCGTGGTGGCGGGCTGCGGTGCGGCTCTGAACGACCCGTATCCGGCGCAGGACCGCGGCGCCAACATCCTGTACACCGCCTTCACCGAGCGCCCGAAGCATCTCGATCCGGTGCAGTCGTACAGCGAGGACGAGGCCACCTTCCTGTACCAGATCGTCGAGCCGCCGCTGCAGTACCACTATCTCAAGCGCCCCTACGTGCTCGAGCCCGCGACCGCCGACGGCATGCCCAGGCTGCGCCGGCTCGATGCGAACGGGCGCGAGCTGCCGGCCACGGCCGATCCGGCGAAGGTGGTGAGCACCGTGGTCGAGGTGCGCATCCGTCCCGGCATCCTGTATCAGCCGCACCCGGCGTTCGCGACCACCGACACCGGCGAGCCGCGCTATCTCGGCCTGACGGCGGAGGACCTGGATGATGTGCGCGGGCTGGGCGACTTCGCCGAGACCGGGACGCGCGAGCTGGTCGCGGCCGATTATGTCTATCAGATCAAGCGCCTCGCGCACCCGCGCCTGCATTCGCCGATCTTCGAGCTGATGGCCGAGTATCTGCCCGGGCTGAAGGAACTGCAGGCCGCGCTCGCGGCGGCAGCCGCCGCGCAGGGCAATGCCGAGGCAGGCGATCCCCCCGGCTGGCTCGACCTGGACCGTTTCGCGCTGCCCGGCGTCGAGGTGGTCGACGACCACACTTACCGCATCACGCTCCGGGGCGCCTATCCGCAGTTCCTGTACTGGCTGTCGATGCCCTTCTTCAGTCCGGTGCCGCGCGAGGTGGACCGCTTCTTCGCCCAGCCCGGCATGGCCGAGCGCAACCTCACGCTCGACTGGTGGCCGGTGGGCACCGGCCCGTACATGCTGGTCGAGAACAACCCCAACGCGCGCATGGTGCTGGCGCGCAACCCGAACTACCGCGGCGACACCTATCCCTGCGCGGGCGAGGCGGATGACGCCGAGGCCGGCCTGCTTGCCGACTGCGGCAAGCCCATGCCCTTCATCGACCGCGTGGTGTTCTCGCGCGAGCGCGAGGGCATCCCGTACTGGAACAAGTTCCTGCAGGGCTATTACGACGCCTCCGGGGTGTCCTCGGACAACTTCGACCAGGCCGTCAGCCTCACCAGCCAGGGCGAGGTCACGCTGTCGGACGACATGCGCGACAAGGGCATCCGCCTGCTCACGTCCGTGTCGCCGTCGATCTTCTACCTCGGCTTCAACATGCTCGACCCGTTGGTGGGCGGCGGCGCGTCGAAGGCGGACAAGGAGCGCGCGCGCAAGCTGCGCCAGGCGATCTCGATCGCGCTCGACATGGAGGAGTTCGTGTCGATCTTCCTCAACGGCCGCGGCCTGCCCGGCATGAGCCCGCTGCCGCCGGGCATCTTCGGTGCGCGCGAGGGGCGGGCGGGGATGAACCCTGTGGTCTATGAATGGCAGGGCAGCGAGGCGGACGGGCGCCCGGTGCGCCGTGGCGTCGACGCGGCGCGCCGCCTGCTCGCCGAGGCCGGCTGGCCCAACGGGCGCAACGCGCAGACCGGCGAGCCGCTGGTGATCAACCTCGACACCACGCCCGGCGGGCTGGGCGACAAGGCGCGCTCGGACTGGCTGGCGAAGAAGTTCCGCGACCTCGGCGTGCAGTTCGTGGTGCGCCCGACCGACTTCAATCGCTTCCAGGACAAGGTGCGCCAGGGCAACGCGCAGCTCTTCTTCTTCGGCTGGAACGCCGACTACCCCGACCCCGAGAACCTGCTCTTCCTGCTCCACGGTCCGCAGGGCAAGGTGAAGTTCAACGGCCAGAACGCGGCCAACTACGAGAACGCGGAGTACGACGCCCTCTTCGAGCGCATGAAGGCCATGTCCGACGGCCCCGCGCGCCAGCAGCTCATCGACCGCATGGTGGCGATGCTGCAGCACGACGCGCCGTGGGTCTTCGCCTTCCACCCGATGTCGTATTCGCTGCAGCACGGCTGGGTGCTCAACCGCAAGACCGGGGCGATGGTGCGCAACACGATGAAATACCAGCGCCTGGACATCGAGCGCCGCGAGGCCGCCCGCGCCGAGTGGAACAAGCCGGTGTTGTGGCCGCTGGCGCTGGTCGCGCTGCTGCTGGCGGCGCTGGTGGCGCCGGCGGTGATTCACTGGCGCCGACGCGAGACGGCGACCGCGCTTGGCGCCGGGCGCCCGGGTTCGGGCGCCAGCCCGGGCGCGGACGAAAGCGGGGCCGCCTCCACCCACACCACCGACGGAGCGGCGCGCTGATGCTGGCCTACCTCGTCCGCCGCGTGCTGTATGCGATCCCGATCCTGATCGGGGTGAATCTGCTCACCTTCGTGCTGTTCTTCGTGGTGAACTCGCCTGACGACATGGCGCGCATGCAGATCGGCGTCAAACGTGCCACGCCCGAGGCGATCGAGCGCTGGAAGGCCGAGCGCGGCTACGACAAGCCGATGTTCGTCAACGCCGAGGCCGAGGGCAGCGCGCGCTTCACCGAAACCATCTTCTTCGACAAGTCGCTGCGCATGTTCGCGCTCGAGTTCGGCCGCGCCGACGACGGCCGCGACATCGGCCAGGAGATCCGCGACCGCATGGGGCCCTCGCTGGCGATCGCGCTGCCGACCTTCATCCTCAGCTTGTTCGTATCAATCAGCTTCGCGCTGCTGCTGGTGTTCTTCCGCGCCTCCTACCTCGACTTTTGGGGCGTGGTGCTGTGCGTGGCGATGATGTCGATCTCCAGCCTGTTCTACATCATCGGCGGGCAGTGGCTGGTGTCCAAGCTGTGGGCGCTGGTGCCGATCTCGGGCTACGCGCCGGGGCTGGACGCCGCGCGTTTCCTCGTGCTGCCGGTGCTGATCAGCGTGCTCGCCGGCATCGGCTCGAGTGCGCGCTGGTACCGCACGATCTTCCTCGAGGAGATCTCCAAGGACTACGTGCGCACCGCGCGCGCGAAGGGTCTGTCCGAGCTCGCGGTGCTGTTCCGCCACGTGCTGCGCAACGCGCTGATCCCGATCCTGACCGGGGTGGTGGTGGTGATCCCGCTGCTCTTCATGGGCAGCCTGCTGGTGGAGTCCTTCTTCGCGATTCCGGGCCTGGGCAGCTACACGATCGACGCCATCAACGCGCAGGACTTCGCGGTGGTGCGGGCGATGGTGTTCATCGGCTCGGTGCTCTACATCATCGGCCTCATCCTCACCGACATCTCATACACGCTGGTCGACCCGCGGGTGAGGCTGGAATGAGCGCGCCGATGAGTTTCCAGCCGGTGCTGTTGTGGACCGATGCGCTGCTCTTCCTGCTCATCGCGCTCGGGCTGCTGGCGGTCATCCATGCGCGTGGCCAGCCGCCGCTGCGCGAGGCCTGGCGCAAGGTCGGCAAGCGTCCGGCCGGCATGGCGGCGGCGACGGTGCTGCTCGCCTTCCTGGCCGTCGGCGTGCTCGACAGCCTGCACTACCGTCCGCTGCTGCCGGCGGTGGCGGCAAGCGGCGGCGCGGGCGGTGCCTCGTCGGGTGCGGCGTCGGCCACGACCGGCGCGGGCGGCACCCCGACAGACCCGGCCTCACCGCCCACGTCGGCGGGCAGTGAGGGCGACCAGCCGGGGTCTGCCGGTGTGGCTGCGGGCAACCGCGCGCCCGCCGCGGTCTATTCCACCGAGGTCCTGTCCGCGCTCGATGCGCTGCTCGCGCCGCTGCGCGCGCAGACCGAGAAGACCTACTCCGCGCCCTTCGCGTGGACCCTGTACCAGCGCGAGGCCATGGAATTGCCCGACGGCCGCCAGGTGCGCGACTACCCGCGCCTCGTCCATGGCGCCGCCCATCTCGACACACCGGCCGAGGCGCGCGCGGGTGACGTGGCGGCGCGCCTGCTGACCGCCGCGGGGCAGGCCGCGCTGTGGTGGGCGGGCGTGTTCGTGGTGCTGACGACCCTGGTGTGGCGCGGCAGCGGGCTGGGCTGGGGCGAGGTCGCGGGGGCGATGCTCGCCGGGCGCACCGTGCTCGCCTGGCGCGCGGCGCTGGTGACGCTGGGCGTGCTGCTGCTGATCGTTGCGGCGTGCATCGGGCTGGCGCCGTACTACCACGTGCTCGGGACCGACAAGGTGGGCCAGGACGTGCTCTACCTGGCCTTGAAGAGCGTGCGCACGGCGCTGGTGATCGGCACGCTGACGACGCTGGTGATGATGCCCTTCGCGGTCGCGCTCGGCATCGCCGCCGGCTACCTCGGCGGTTGGGTGGATGACGCGGTGCAGTACGTCTACACCGTGCTCAACGCCATCCCCGGCGTGCTGCTGATCGCCGCCGCGGTGCTGATGATGCAGGTGGTCATCGACACCAACCCGCAGTGGTTCGACACCGCCGCCGAGCGCTCCGACGCGCGTCTGCTGGCGCTGTGCTTCATCCTCGGCATCACGAGCTGGACCGGCCTGGCGCGCCTGCTGCGCGGCGAGACGCTCAAGCTGCGCGAGCTCGAATACGTGCAGGCGGCGCGCGCCTTCGGGGTGAAGACGCCGGCCATCCTGCGCCGCCACATCCTGCCCAACGTGATGCACATCGTGATGATCGCGCTGGTCATGGACTTCTCCGGCCTGGTGCTGGCCGAGGCCGTGCTGTCCTACGTCGGCATCGGCGTCGATCCGACCACGATCAGCTTCGGCACCATGATCAACATGGCGCGCGCCGAACTTGCGCGCGAGCCCATGGTCTGGTGGTCACTGGCCGCAGCCTTCGTGTTCATGTTCGTGCTGGTGCTTGCGGCCAACCTGTTCGCCGACGTGGTGCGCGACGCCTTCGACCCGCGTCGGGGATCGTGACGGTGAAGCACCGAAAGCGCTGACAGGTGTGCGGGGTATCCGGGGAAGCTGCGAGGACTGTCCGAGCCCGAAGGGCGAGTTCCGCAGCAGCTGGAGCGGATACCCCGTGCGCCTGTCGAGGCATGCGCCGTCGGTGCGGCAGGGCGTGGTGTGGCCTTGACCGGCGCGCCCCTCGACGACCAAAAAATACGGATTCCCCATGAGAGACCTTCGATTCGACAACCGCTTCGTGCGCGAGCTGCCCGGCGATCCCGAGCAGGGGCGGCATGTGCGTCAGGTGCATGGCGCGTGCTACTCGCGTGTCGAACCGACCCCCGTACGTGCGCCCGCGCTGCTGGCGTGGTCGCCCGAGGTGGCGAGCTTGCTGGGCCTCGACGAGGCGGATGTGTGCAGCCAGGAATTCGCCGAGGTCTTCGGCGGCAATGCGCTGGTGCAGGGCATGGAGCCCTACGCCGCCTGCTATGGCGGGCACCAGTTCGGCAACTGGGCCGGGCAGTTCGGCGACGGGCGGGCGATCACGCTGGGCGAGACGATCAACCCGCAAGGCCAGCGTTGGGAACTGCAGTTGAAGGGCGCCGGCCCCACGCCGTATTCGCGGCGCGCCGACGGGCGTGCGGTGCTGCGCTCGTCGATCCGCGAGTTCCTGTGCAGCGAGGCCATGCATCACCTCGGCGTGCCGACCACGCGCGCGCTCAGTCTGGTGGGCACCGGCGAGCAGGTGGTGCGCGACATGTTCTACGACGGCCATGCGCGCCCCGAGCCCGGCGCGGTGGTGTGCCGGGTGGCGCCGTCCTTCATCCGCTTCGGCAACTTCGAGATCTTCGCCTCGCGCGGTGAGGAGCCGCTGCTCGAACGCCTGATCGATTTCACCATCGACCGCGACTTTCCCGAACTGGCGGGCGAACGCGACCTGGTCGCGCGCCGCCTGCGCTGGTTCGAGGAGGTGTGCCGGCGCACGGCGGTGCTGATGGCGCACTGGATGCGGGTGGGTTTCGTGCATGGGGTGATGAACACCGACAACATGTCCATCCTCGGGCTCACCATCGACTACGGCCCCTATGGCTGGATCGACAACTTCGACCCCGAGTGGACGCCCAACACCACCGATGCCGGCGGCCGGCGCTACCGCTTCGGTCACCAACCGCGCATCGCGCACTGGAACCTGTGGCAACTGGCCAACGCGCTGTACCCGGTGGTCCAGCAGGTCGAGCCGCTCGAGCGCGCGCTCACGAGCTACGCCGACATCCACGAAGCCGAGTACCGGCAGATGATGCAGGCCAAGCTCGGGTTCGCGGCCTGGCATGCCGGCGAGGACGCGGACGATGGGCTGCTCGACACGCTGCACCGCCTGCTCGAGCGCGGCGAGGTGGACATGACGATCTTCTTCCGCAGCCTCGCCGAGGTGGACGTGGAGGCGCCATCCCTTGCGCCCTTCGCGGACGCGTTCTACGACGAGGGCCGCCGTGCCGGGATCGAGGCCGAGTTGTCGGGCTGGCTGCAGGCCTATGCCGCGCGCCTGCGCGACGAGGCGGTGCCTGCCGCGGTGCGGCGGGCGGGCATGAACCGCGTCAATCCGCTCTACGTGCCGCGCAACTACCTGGCGCAGCAGGCCATCGATGCGGCCGAGGCCGGCGACCTGAGCGAACTCGAGACCCTGTTCGACGTCCTCCGCCAGCCCTATGTGGCGCAGCCGGGGCGCGAACGCTTTGCCGCCCGGCGCCCCGACTGGGCGCGCCACAAGGCGGGGTGTTCGATGCTGTCGTGCAGTTCCTGATTCGGCCCGCGTCGCTCCGACCGGCCCGAGTGCCGTCGCGTCGCGCGTGAGCTAGTTCTTTGGGTGTATCTTCTCAGTCGTTCGGCGAATGGTCGTGACGCGTTGCCCGGCCTAGCATCAAAGAAGAGGATCCGCCGTCGGCGAGATCCCGCTCCGGGGAGAAACAACGTGTCCTGTGCCGCCTTGCGCCAGTCTGAGGGGGCTGCGTTGCACATGCGTGCGATCGTCAAATCTGCGTCCATCCGGGCCGCGCTCGCGGGCATGCCCATCCTGCGCGCCTGCGAGGATGCGGTGCTCGACGTGCTCGAAGAGGGCGCGCAGTTCGTGCGCTTCGGTTCCGGCGCATCGGTGTTCGAGCGCGGTTCGATGCCGACCGGGCTGTTCTTCGTCCATGCCGGTGCGGTCAGGCTGATGTCGCTGTGCCCGGAAGGGCGCCCCAAGGTGGTGGAGATCTTCGAGCCGGGCGGCATGTTCGGCGAGATCGGCGTGTTCACCGGGCACTGCTATCGCACCTGGACCCAGGCCATCGGCGCGTCGGTGCTGATCCATGTGCCGCGCGAGCGCATGCTCGAGGCGGTGGCGGTGGACAACGCGCTCTCCAATCGCATGCTCACCGCCGTGTGCGCGCGCATCCAGCGTCTGGTGGATGCGATCAGCAGCACCGCCTCGGGGACGGCTACGCTGCGGGTGGCGAGCTACCTGCTCGAGCAGCTCGAGCGCGCGCCGCGGACCGATGCCTGCATCGTGTTGCCCGCCCCCAAGAAGGCGATCGCGTCCCTGCTCAATCTCACCCCGGAAACCCTGTCGCGCGTGCTGCGCAGCATGGTGGAGGACGGCGTGCTCACAGTCGGCGGCCGGCGCATCCACGTGCGTGACCGGTCGCTGCTCGCCGCCATGGTGAGCTCGGGGAAGGACGACCCGAACCAGTTCGAAGGGACTGGCAGCCTGTCGGACTTCAAGCCGGCGGACGGCATACCGGCAGGCGGATTTTCATGATGTGAAAGAGGGTTGGCATTGCAGTGCTGAATTGGCCTGTTTTTCGCTAGAACGTCATGCCCCTGTCCTTTCCATTGCAGACGCAATACGGCCATGCGCTTGAAGTTCCGCGCGAGGCAGCGCGCGCTGGCGGAAAATCGCCGCGAGGACGCGCGCACGAACTTGGAGATGCTGCGCCGCGGCATCCGGGAAAGCTACGCCGATGTGCGTGAGCTGCTGCGCTACATCGAGGTGATCGGCAAGGCGACGGGTGAGTCTGCCGCCGCGTTTGCGGCTATTTGAGCCGTCCGGCCACTTGCGGGAACACCGCATCCAGCGCCTTGAGCTCCTGGCGGTGGCGTTCGGCAATGCGCGCCACCAGGCGCTCCCCGGCTGCGGTGAGGTGCACCTCGACCGCGCGGCGATCTTCGCGCCCGGGCTGGCGCTCGACCAGACCCAGCTTTTCGCAGCGTGACACCAGGGACACGACGCCGTGCTGGTGCGCCTGCAGTCGCTCGGCGAGCTCGCCGATGTTTGCCCATTCCCGTCCCGGAAAGCCCTTGACCTGGAGCAACAGCAGGTATTGCAGGTTGGTGATGCCGTGCCGCCGCGTCAGCAGCTCGGAAAACCGCAGGAAACGCCGCAACTGGTAGCGGAAGTCGGCCAGCGCCTCGAACTCGCTCTTGTCGAGGGTGGGGGTCTGGGCGGGGAGCTTTTCAGCGGCTGGCTTTTCTGCGGTCGTGCTCATGGGGCGGCATTTTAATCCCACGGCGCGGCGTGCGTGCGGGCGAATGCAGGGCAAGGACAGCCTGCAATCATGGCGATGGGGCTTAAGCGGCTGTCCGGCAGTCCGGCTGTCCGTGGTTGGCCGTCGTCGTTGCCGGGGTGCTCGTGCATAACGGGGTCGAGCGCCTGTTCGGCGTCGCGGCGATCGAGCTGGCGGTGCAGGTGATCAGCCCGGGCGTGCTGTTGATCGTGGCGCTGGTGCCCTTGCTGGCCTTCTAGGACGTGCTCAGGCCTTCACCCGCATCAGGCGCTGCTTCTCGCGATCCCAGTCCTTCTTCTTCTCGTCCTCGCGCTTGTCGTGCAGCTTCTTGCCCTTCGCCAGCCCGATCTCGAGCTTGATCCGACCCTGCTTGAAGTGCATGTCGAGCGGCACCAGCGTGTAGCCGGCGCGCTCGACCTTGCCGATCAGGCGCGCGATCTCCTTCTTGTGCAGCAGCAGCTTGCGGGTGCGGGTGGGGTCGTGGCTGACGTGGCTCGAGGCGGTGGAGAGCGGCGTGATGTGCATGCCGAAGAGGAAGATCTCCTCGCCACGGATCACCACGTACGATTCCTTGATGTTGGCGCGCCCGGCGCGGATCGCCTTCACTTCCCAGCCCTCGAGGACCATGCCGGCCTCGTGCTTTTCTTCGATGAAGTAGTCGTGAAAGGCCTTGCGGTTCTCGATGATGCTCATGGTCTGGGTGGTCCTGGGGACGCGCGTCGGGCCGCGAAGGCCTGGCCCGCATGCGGTAGAATTGCGCATTTTAACAGTTCGGCTGCGCGCCCGTTCCGGCCGCTGCGCAGTTTCGACGTTCCAGTCAGCCCATGGCCGAAGTCAAGAAGCTTGTCCTCATCGAATTCACGCCCACGCAAATGTTCGAGCTCGTCGACCGTTGCGAGGACTACCAGCAGTTCCTGCCATGGTGTGGCGGTGCGGAAGTGCACAAGCGCACCGACACCGTCACCGCGGCGACGCTGCATATCAACTATCACGGCATCAAGGCGCACTTCAGTACGGAAAACGACAAGCGCTATCCCTACGAGATGACGCTGCGCCTGACCGACGGGCCGTTCACGCATCTGGATGGGCACTGGCTGTTCACGCCGCTCGGCGATACCGCCTGCAAGGTCGAGTTCCAGTTGCGCTACCAGTTCGCGAGCAAGCTGCTAGAGAAGGTGCTGGGGCCGGTCTTCAACCACATCGCCAACACCTTCGTCGATTCCTTCGTGAAGCGTGCCGGGCAGATCTACAAACCGTCCCAGGGACAGGGAGCGTCAACATGAGCGCCATGATTCGTGTCGAGATCGTCTATGCCTTGCCGCAGCGCCAGGAACTCGTCGAGGTCCGACTTCCCGAAGGGGCGACCGCCCGCCAGGCGATCGAGGCCTCGGGTCTGCTCGAGAAATACCCCGACATCGAGCTCGACCGCCGCAACAAGCTCGGCATCTACGCCAAGCTGGTGAAGGCCGACAGCGAGGTGCGCGACCGTGACCGGGTCGAGATCTATCGCCCGCTGATCGCCGACCCGAAGGCCGTGCGCAAGAAGCGCGCCGACGAGGGCAAGGTGATGAAGAAGGGCGGCGGATCGGCGGAAGAGGAGGCGTGAAGGCCCGCGGGGCCGCGTGCGCGGGCGGTGCGGGGCAGCGCGCCTGACCGCCGGCTTACTGGCAGTGCTCGGCGACCTGTTGCTGCAGGCGGGCGATCTCGGTGCTGCGCGCCGCGTCGTCCAGGAATTCGCGCTCGCCGGCGGCGTTGAAGCGGCTTACGCGCTGCCCTGACTGCAGTGCGCCGAGCTGGTTGCGCGCCTGCTCGCAGAAGCGCTGGCGCTCGGCGTCGCGCGCCGCTTCTTCCTCGGCCTTGGCCTGCGCCTCGGCTTCGGCAGCGCGGCGCTCGCGGAAGGCCTGTTCGCGTTCGGCGAGGGTTTGCGGACGCGACGGGTCTTGTGCCTTCGCAGTGTCGGTTTCACCGGGGGCGCTGGCCGGCTCGGGTGCGGGAGCCGGGGCTGGCCTGGCCGCAGGCGCGCCCCTGATCACGTTGACCTCGCCCGTCGGCGGCGGCGTGTCGCCGTAATGGACCTTGCCGTCGTTGTCCTTCCAACTGTAGATCTGGGCAAGCGCGGGCAGGGCAGCGAACAGGGCGATGGCGAGCGCGGTGCGGCGGATCATGCGGAAATCTCCCTGTTGCGGCGCTTACATGGGGCTTTTGGGCTCTGTATAATACGGATTTGGTCGAAAGGAAAAAAGCCATGCGAGTGATTCAGAAGGCGCTGACCTTCGATGACGTCCTTCTCGTTCCCGCCCACTCCACGGTTCTCCCGCGCGATGTGAGCCTGCAGAGCCAGGTCACGCGCCGCATCCGTCTCAACATTCCGCTGCTCTCCGCAGCCATGGATACCGTCACCGAAAGCCGTCTGGCGATTGCGCTGGCGCAGGAAGGCGGTATCGGTGTGGTGCACAAGAACCTCACCCCGGCCGAGCAGGCCGCCGAGGTGCACAAGGTCAAGCGCCACGAGTCCGGCATCCTCAAGGATCCGATCACCATCCCGCCGACGATGACCGTCGCCCAGGTGATCGCGCTGCAGCGTGAGCATCGTTTTTCGGGCGTGCCGGTGGTGCAGGACGGAAAGGTCGTGGGCATCGTCACCAACCGCGACACCCGCTTCGAGACCAATCTCGACCAGCTCGTCACCAAGATCATGACCCCGCAGGAGCGCCTGGTCACCGTACGCGAAGGCGCGAGCCTGGACGAGGCGCGCGAGCTGCTGCGCGAGCATCGCCTCGAGCGCGTGCTGGTCCTGAACGATGCGGGCGAGCTGTGCGGCCTCATCACCGTCAAGGACATGATGAAGTCCACCGAGCATCCGTTCGCCGCCAAGGACGAACAGGGTCGCCTGCGCGTGGCTGCGGCGATCGGCGTCGGTGCCGGCACCGAGGAACGCACCGAACGGCTGGCCGAGGCCGGCGTCGACATGATCATCGTCGATACCGCGCATGGCCACTCGCAGGGCGTGCTCGACCGCGTGAACTGGGTCAAGAAGCACTTCCCGCAGATCGAGGTCGTCGGTGGCAACATCGCCACGGCCGACGCCGCGCGCGCGCTGGTCGATGCGGGCGCCGACGGCGTCAAGGTCGGCATCGGCCCGGGTTCGATCTGCACCACGCGGATCGTCGCCGGTGTCGGTGTGCCGCAGATCACCGCCATCGACAACGTGGCCACCGCGCTTGCCGGTTCGGGTGTGCCGATGATCGCCGACGGCGGCATCCGCTTCTCGGGCGACATCGCCAAGGCGATCGCCGCCGGCGCCGACTGCGTGATGCTGGGCGGCCTGTTCGCGGGTACTGAAGAGGCGCCGGGCGAGACCGTGCTGTTCCAGGGGCGCTCGTACAAGTCCTACCGCGGCATGGGTTCGCTCGGTGCGATGGAGAAGGGCGCGGCCGACCGCTACTTCCAGGAAGAGAACACCAGCAACATCGACAAGCTCGTGCCCGAGGGCATCGAGGGTCGTGTGCCCTACAAGGGTTCGGTCGGTGCGGTCATCCATCAACTGATCGGTGGCCTGCGGGCCTCGATGGGTTACCTCGGCAGTGCGGACATCCCGACCTTGCACGAGCGTGCCCAGTTCGTGCAGATCAGCTCGGCCGGCATGCGTGAATCCCACGTCCATGACGTGCAGATCACCAAGGAAGCGCCGAACTACCAGATCAGTTGATCTCGCAGTTCAGATCTTTCCGGGCGGCTGAGAAGCCGCCTTTCCTTTTTTTGACGTACGAGACATTCGCGCCATGGCTCACCAGAAAATCCTCATCCTCGACTTCGGCTCCCAGGTCTCCCAGCTCATCGCGCGCCGCGTGCGCGAGCAGCAGGTGTACTGCGAGCTGCATCCCTTCGACGTGTCCGACGAGTTCGTGCGCAGTTTCGGCGCGCAGGGCGTGATCCTGTCCGGTGGCCCCAACTCGGTGTACGAGGCCGAGGACTGGCGCGCGCCGCAGGCGGTGTTCGAGCTCGGCGTGCCGGTGCTGGGCATCTGCTATGGCATGCAGACCATGGCCAGCCAGCTCGGCGGCAAGGTCGAGAGCTCGGCCAAGCGCGAGTTCGGCTACGCCGAGATGCGCGCGCGCGGGCACTCGAAGCTGTTCACCGGCATCGAGGATCGCAGCAACGCCGAAGGCCACGGCCTGCTCGACGTGTGGATGAGCCACGGCGACAAGGTCACCGAGCTGCCTGCGGGCTTCAAGGTCATCGGCAGCAACGAGTCCACCCCGATCGCGGCCATGGCCGACGAGGCGCGCGGCTTCTACGGCGTGCAGTTCCACCCCGAGGTCACGCACACGTTGAAGGGCAAGGAGATGATCGGGCGCTTCGTGCACGACATCTGCGGCTGCGGCCACGACTGGAACATGCCCGACTACATCGCCGAGGCGGTGCAGAAGATCCGCGACCAGGTGGGCGACGAGGAGGTCATCCTCGGCCTGTCGGGCGGCGTGGATTCGTCGGTGGCGGCGGCGCTGATCCATCGCGCGATCGGCGACCAACTCACCTGCGTGTTCGTCGACCACGGCCTGCTGCGCTTGAACGAAGGCAAGCTGGTGATGGAGATGTTCGCCGGGCGGCTGCACGCCAAGGTCGTGCATGTGGACGCCACCGATCAGTTCATGGGCCACCTCAAGGGCGTCACCGACCCCGAGCAGAAGCGCAAGATCATCGGGCGCGAGTTCGTCGAGGTGTTCCAGGCGGAAGCGCAGAAGCTCCCGAACGCCAGGTGGCTCGCCCAGGGCACGATCTACCCCGACGTGATCGAATCCGGCGGCGCCAAGAGCAAGAAGGCGCACACCATCAAGAGCCACCACAACGTCGGCGGCCTGCCCGAGACGCTCGGCCTGAAGCTGCTCGAGCCGCTGCGCGACCTCTTCAAGGACGAGGTGCGCGAGCTCGGCGTGGCGCTTGGCCTGCCGCATGACATGGTCTATCGCCACCCCTTCCCGGGGCCGGGCCTGGGCGTGCGCATCCTCGGCGAGGTGCGCCAGGATTTCGCCGACCTGCTGCGCCGCGCCGACGCGATCTTCATCGACGAGCTGCGCGCCGCCGACTGGTACGACAAGACCAGCCAGGCCTTCGCGGTGTTCCTGCCGGTCAAGAGCGTGGGCGTGATGGGCGATGGCCGCACCTACGAATACGTGGTGGCGCTGCGCGCGGTGCAGACCCAGGACTTCATGACCGCGCACTGGGCGGAGCTGCCGCACAGCCTGCTCGGCAAGGTCAGCAACCGGATCATCAACGAAGTGCGCGGCATCAACCGCGTCGTCTACGACATTTCGGGCAAGCCGCCGGCGACGATCGAGTGGGAGTGATCACCCGTTCCATATGAACCGCGCGGCAGCATCGTCGCCTCGGGAAGCCCGCCCTCGTGCGGGCTTTTTTGCGCCCGTGCCACGCGCGCGTCGGATCCCTGCCGATGGCGGTAACATCGCGGCATGTCCGCTCGAAACCTTCCCGTCCTGACGTTCTGGTATTCGGTGTTCAAGACCACGGTCAAGCTGTGGCTCGACGCGCAGGTCTTCGTGCATGCGGCGGCGCTGGCCTTCTTCACCGTGTTCTCGGTGGCGCCGGTGATGATCGTGGCGGTCACGCTGGTCGGCTTCGTGCTCGGCGAGAGCGCGGCGCAGGGCCAGATCGTCGAGCAGCTGCGCGCGGCGATCGGCGACGAGGCGGCGGCGGCGGTGCAGACGGCGGTGGAGAACAGTCGCATCCAGCACAGCGGCCTGCTGCCGACGCTGGCGGGCGTCGCCGCCATGCTGTTCGGTGCCACCACCGTGTTCACCCAGATGCAGACTTCGTTGAACGCGATCTGGGGGGTCGCGCCGCGGCCCACCCGTAGCAGCGTGTTCATCTACATGAAGACGCGCCTGCTGTCGCTGGCCGTGGTGCTGGGGATCGGCTTCGTGCTGCTGGTGTCCTTGATGCTGAGCGTGTTCGTGCGCGGCGTGGTCGCGTTCGCGCAGGACTGGCTGCCGGTGCCGGTGCCGGTGGTGCTCGGGGTGGACTGGGTGGTGTCGCTGGTGGTGATCACGCTGCTGTTCGGGACGATCTTCCGTGTCCTGCCCGACGTGGTGCTGCGCTGGCGCGACGTGGTGCTGGGCGCCTTCGTGACCGCGCTGCTGTTCGCCTTCGGGCGGGCGCTGATCGCGATCTACCTGTCCACCACGGCGACCGCGTCCACCTACGGTGCGGCCGGCTCGCTGGTGCTGCTGCTGCTCTGGGTGAATTATTCCTCGCTGATCCTGCTGTTCGGTGCGGCCTTCACCCGTGCGCACCTGCAGGCGCGAGGGCGTGCGGTGCGGCCGCGCGCGACGGCGATCTGCGTGCACCGGCAGCTGATCGAGGACTGAGACGTGCGCGGATTCAGTTGCGCAGCAGCTGCAGCTTGAAGTGGTGCTCGATGAAGGACTGGAACTTGGCCACGCCCTCGAGTGCGAGGCGCAGTTCGCCCTGTTCCATGGCGTTGAGGTGTTCGAGCGCGATGTAGTTGCTCGGCGTCGTGTCGCTGCGCAGGGCGGCGACCTGGCCCTGCAGGCGCATCAGCACGAGGAAGTCGAAGGCGGCGCGCAGGTCGGCGACCTGTTCGGCCTTCATGACGCCGGCTTCCACCAGCGCCTCCATGCGGTCGTGTGTGCTGCCGTGCAGCCTTCCGGCTTCGATCGCGAGGGCCTTGATGCCTTCGGTGATCGCGAAGATGCCGGCCTTCTTGAGATCGAGCTGACCGCGGTGAGGGCCGGATTTGTCCACCTTGATGCGTCCGAACCAGCCCAGCGGCGGCGCGAACTGCGTCATGTTCTGGGCCATGCGCACCAGGAAGCCCTGTTCGTTGGCCATGTAATGGAAGGCATGGGTGCGCAGCGTGTCCACCAGGTCGGTGCGGCCGTAGAGCGGACGCAGGTCCATGAACATGCTGCCGGTCATCACGTTGTCCGGCGTCGGCGTGGACAGCCAGCGCGTCAGCTCCTGGCGCCACTCGGACAGGCTGCGCCGCCACTGCGGATTCTTGGCCATGATGCCGCCGGGGCAGGGCGGCACGCCGATCGATATCAGCGCATCGATCAGGTCGCTTGAGAACGCCTCCAGGCGGGCGAGGGCCTCGCCGCTCACGCTGTCGTCGTAGATGATCGCGTTGTCCTGGTCGGTGGACAGGGTCTGCTCGCCGCGTCCTTCGCTGCCCATCACTACGAAGGCGAAATCCCCGGTCAGGTCGGGGTACTTCTCCGCCCGCAGCAGATGGATCAGCCGGATCAGCACCTGGTCGTTGAGGTTGGCGATCAGCTTCACCATCTCGCGGATCGCAATCCCGGTGCCGGCGAGGTGGATGATCAGTTTCTGGATGCGCTGGTGGAGTTCGCGCAGCGCGTCGATCGAGTCCGCCTTCTCGATGTCCAGCACGAGCTGATGCGGCGAGTGGGCCTGCAGGCGGAGGATGTCGGTGACGGTGATGATGCCGGCGAGCACGCCCGCCTGATCCACCACCACGAGGCGATGGATGTTGTGGCGCGACATGCGGTAGAGCGCCTCGTAGAGGACGTCGTCCTCGGCGATCGTCACCAGCGGGCTGCTCATGACGTCCGCCACGCACAGGCTTGCCGGATCCTTGCCGGTGGCGACGACCTTGTTGCGCAGGTCGCGGTCGGTGACGATCGCGAACGGCTTGCCGTCGGCGAGCACGACGACACACGAGATGCTGCGCGCGCGCATCTGCGCGACGATGTCGACCAGGGCGTCGTCGGCCGTGCAGCTGACGACGCCACGCTGGTAGAAATCGCGGATTGGACGAAAGAACTGATTCTCGTCGGCCATGCCTCTCGGTGCCTCGGATGCTGCGGACATGCCTCATTCTACCCGTGGCGGGTCGGTCAGGCTTGCGCAGGCTGGGCGCTGCCGGCTCAGGCGGCGGACTGCAGCGCGTGTTCGAGC
This sequence comes from Thauera sp., assembly GCA_017997795.1. GTDB lineage: Bacteria > Pseudomonadota > Gammaproteobacteria > Burkholderiales > Rhodocyclaceae > Thauera. The sequence continues at coordinate 19,375 of JAGOEI010000010.1, forward strand.
AGCAGGCCGGGGTCCAGGGCCACGACTTCGCCGATCATGATCAGCGCCGGGGTGCGGATCCCGGCTTCGCGAACCGCCGCGGGCAGGTGCGCGATGTTGCTGTGCACGCCGCACTGGCCCGGGGTGGTCGCCGCATGGATGACGGCGGCCGGGGTGTGCGCGGGCAGGCCGTGGGCGATCAGCTGCGTGCAGATGATGTCGAGCGCGCCCAGGCCCATGTAGATCACCACGGTCTGGCGGGGGCGGGCGAGGGCGGTCCAGTCTAGGTCGACGGTATCGTCCTTCAGGTGTCCGGTGGCGAAGACCAGGGTCTGGGCATGCTCGCGGTGGGTCAGCGGAATGCCGGTACAGGATGCTGCGCCCGCGGCCGCGGTGATGCCGGGGACGATCTCGCATTCGAGGCCGGCGTCGAGCACCGCCTGCATCTCTTCGCCGCCGCGGCCGAAGATGAAGGGGTCGCCGCCCTTGAGGCGGACCACGTCCAGGCCCTCGCTCGCCAGCTCCACGAGCAGACGGTTGATCGCGTGCTGGGGCAGGGCGTGATTGCCGGCTTCCTTGCCGGCATACACCCGCCGTGCGGCGGCCGGGATCAGGTCGACGATCGCTTCCCCGACCAGATGGTCGAAGACCACCACCTGGGCCTGGGTGATCAGGCGCTGGGCCTTCACCGTCAGCAGGTCCGGATCGCCCGGGCCCGCACCGACCAGGAACACCTTGCCTGCGCCGCGGCTCGCGCCCTGGCGAGCGCCCGCGCTGCTGCTCCCCGATGCCCCCAGGCGAGCGGGGGAGCGGGAGGGCGCACGGAAAGCGCGCGTCGCGCCGCTGCCGAAGGGCGAAGCGTCTGATACCTGATGTGCTGCGTACATTTAGAAGCTCCCACCCTGGCGCGCAAGGCTTGAAATTATGGGGCGATCCATGGCGACGGGTTCGCTGCGAGGTTTCCGGCTAACACATCCGGAACCCCGGTCGAAGCTGTATTCGCCCGTCCCGGACTGCATTTCGGTGCCACTGAACTTTATCCTCAGGCTTCGTGGGGAAAATTAATTCACATCAAGGATGGGGCCTCCTGAGAAAAACCATACTGCCGTCACACCGTCGTTTCATATCCCGTGTCGTGTAAGGAGAGGGCAATGCAAAAAACTCGTTTGATCGGTTCGGCGCTCGCGATGGCGATCCTGCCGGTGGCCATGAGCAGTGCATGGGCGCAGGAAGCGCCGAAGCTGACTGCCGAGGAAATGGAAAAGGGCAAGCAGATCTACTTCGAGCGCTGTGCCGGCTGCCATGGCGTGCTGCGCAAGGGCGCCACCGGCAAGAACCTCGAGCCGCACTGGACCAAGACCGCTCCTGACGGCACCAAGCTCGAAGGCGGCACGCTCAAGCTCGGTACGGACCGTCTCGAGAAGATCATCGCCTACGGTACCGAAGGCGGCATGGTCAACTACGACGACATCCTGACCAAGGAAGAGATCAACCTGATGGCTCGCTACATCCAGGTCGAGCCGCCGATTCCGCCCGAGTTCTCGCTGCAGGACATGAAGGACAGCTGGAAGCTGATCGTTCCGGTTGACCAGCGTCCGACCAAGCAGATGAACAAGGTCAACCTGAAGAACGTGTTCGCGATCACCCTGCGCGACGCGGGCAAGCTGGCCCTGGTCGATGGCGACACCCACAAGATCTGGAAGATCCTCGATACCGGCTACGCGGTGCACATCTCGCGCCTGTCGGCTTCGGGTCGCTATGTCTACACCGTCGGTCGCGACGGCCTGACCACCATCATCGACATGTTCTACGAAGAGCCCACCACGGTCGCCACCGTGCGCCTGGGTTCGGATGCGCGTTCGGTCGACACCTCCAAGTTCAAGGGCTACGAGGACAAGTACCTGATCGGTGGCACCTACTGGCCGCCCCAGTACTCGATCATGGACGGCGAGACGCTCGAGCCGATGAAGATCGTCTCGACCCGCGGCAACACCGTCGATGGCGACTATCACCCCGAGCCGCGCGTGGCCTCCATCGTGGCCTCGCTGACCAAGCCGGAGTGGGTGGTCAACGTCAAGGAAACCGGCATGATCCTGCTGGTGGACTACAGCGACATCAGCAACCTGAAGACCACCACGATCGAGTCGGCCAAGTTCCTGCATGACGGTGGCTGGGACGCCTCGGGCCGTTACTTCATGGTCGCCGCCAACGCGTCGAACAAGGTCGCCGCGGTCGACACCAAGACGGGCAAGCTCGCCGCGCTGGTCGACACCGCCAAGATCCCGCACCCGGGTCGTGGCGCCAACTTCGTCCATCCGGAATTCGGCCCGGTCTGGTCGACCGGTCACCTGGGCGACGCCGTGGTTTCGCTGATCTCCACGCCTTCCGACGATCCCAAGTTCTCCAAGTACAAGGCCAACAACTGGAAAGTCGTGCAGGAGCTGAAGATGCCGGGCGCCGGCAACCTGTTCGTGAAGACCCATCCGAAGTCGAAGAACTTCTGGGCCGACGCGCCGATGAACCCCGAGCGTGAGCTCGCCGAAGCGGTGTTCGTGTTCGACAAGGCCGACCTGAAGAAGGAGCCGGTCCGTCTCGACGTCGCCAAGGATTCGGGCCTGCCCGAGAGCAAGGCGATCCGTCGTGCCGTGCAGCCCGAGTACAACGAAGCGGGTGACGAAGTCTGGATCTCGCTGTGGGGCGGCAAGACCGACCAGTCCGCGATCGTGATCTACGACGACAAGACGCTGAAGGTCAAGAAGGTGATCACCGACCCGGCCATCGTCACGCCGACCGGCAAGTTCAACGTGTATAACACCATGCACGACGTCTATTGATCGACCTGCTCGATCTTAGTCTGAACACCCCCGCGCCTCGGCGCGGGGGATGAGGGAAGAATTCCATGTCAGATCGAAACAGCGACAACCTCCAACAAGAAGAATCTGGCGGCCTCTTGGCTCGCCTGCGCCGTCCGGCGAAGAAATCGCTGGGGGCTCTGTTGGCCGTTGGTTTTGTGGTGGGCGTGCTGTTCTGGGGCGGCTTCAACACCGTAATGGAATGGACGAACACCGAGAAGTTCTGTATTTCCTGTCACGAGATGCATGACAACGTCTATCAGGAATACAAGGAAACGATTCACTACAACAACCGCACCGGTGTACGTGCGGTCTGTTCGGATTGTCACGTGCCGAAGGACTGGACGGCCAAGATGATCCGCAAGATCCAGGCCTCGCGTGAGGTTTGGGGCAAGATCACTGGCACCATCGATACGCCCGAGAAGTTCGAGGCCAAGCGGCTCACGCTGGCCCGGCGCGAATGGGCGCGCATGAAGGCGAACGATTCGCGTGAATGCCGAAACTGCCACAGCTTCGAGAGCATGAACAAGGAATCCCAGAAGCAGCGTGCCCGCAAGCAGCACGAGATGGCGGTCGAGGACAACATGACCTGCATCGACTGCCACAAGGGCATTGCGCACCACAAGCCGGAAGGCATGACCGAGGAAGACGAGGAGTAAGATTCCTCGTGCATCACAGGCCAACCCAAGCAAAGTGAGGATTTGACGATGAAGAAAAAGATTATTGCTGGCGCCATCGGCGCGCTCATGGCCCTCGGTACCGGTAGCGCGATCGCTGCGGCACCCGACTGGGGCAAGGTCGAAGGCAAGGACATCACCTTGTTCTACCCGGGCGTCTCGCCGCTGGAGTGGATCCAGAAGGGCACCGAGCACGGTGGTGCGCGCGCGCTGAAGAAGGGTGAGACCTGTGCCGATTGTCACAGCGATGAAGCTGCCGACATGGGCAAGAAGATCGCGACCGGGCAGAAGCTCGAGCCGAACCCGATCCCGGGCAAGGCGCCAGCCATCCCGGTCAAGGTCCAGGCCGCGCACGACGGCGAGAATCTCTACCTGCGCTTCTCCTGGAAGCAGCCTGCCGCCTCCGGCGCGCCCAAGATGGACGCGGCGAACCCGGTCAAGATCGCCTTCATGCTCGAGTCGGGCGGCAAGGTCGAGCTTGCCGACCAGGCCGGCTGCTGGGCCACCTGTCACGCCGATTCGCGCACCATGCCCGGCGCCGACGACGCCAAGACGAAGTACGTCAAGGGCGGCTCGCTTGCCGAAGGCAAGTTCTACGACCTGTACCAGTGGCGCAGCGGCGAGAACAAGGGCTTTGACGGCTACGTCGCCGACAAGCGCGTGATGGAAGGCGGCAAGGCGCTGGTCAGCGCCGAGGGCAAGAAGGACGGTGACAACTGGTCGGTCGTCTTCACCCGCAAGCTCGCCGGCGGCGAGGGCGACGTGACGCTCGAGTCGGGCAAGGCCTACAACTTCGGCTTCGCCATCCACGATGACAGCGCTGCGGGTCGCTTCCATCAGGTGTCGCTCGGCTACAAGCTGGGGATCGACACCGATGGTGATGTGAAGGCAGTCAAGCAGTAATTGCGCTGGGCACTCCGTTCGCTGCGGCGCACGGGACCCATAGAAGCGGAAGTCCGGGCGGGTGATGCCCAGGCTTCCGCTTTTTGTTTGCTATGCTGATTTCGTGACGAGAAGGAGACAGGGGATGAAAGCCAGAACGCTTTACAGGCTGCTCGCGGGCACGCTCCTCGCAGCAGGACTCACGGGTGCGGTCGCGGCGGCCGAGCACGCGGTGGTGATCGAGAAGTACAGCTTCAGCCCGGCCGAACTGCGCATTCGCAAGGGCGACACGGTCACCTGGGCGAACAACGAGAAGCGTGTGAGCCATTCGGTGCTTTTCATCGGCCGCAGCGAAGAGTCGGAGCGCTTCTTTCCGGGCGAGAAGTGGTCACGAGTTTTCCCCGAAGCGGGACGCTTCGAGTATCGCTGTGGCCCGCATCCCGAGATGCTCGGTGTGGTGATCGTCGAAGAGTGAGCGCGGTCGTGGTGGTGCTGCGGGCGGGACGGCAGTACAACCCCACCCAGCTCAGGGTTGATTCGAGTCAAGGTTTCATGCCGCCCGAGAGGCCATCCTCTGCCCGACTGCATTGCCGTTGGAAAACAGCATGAAACTCCCGCCCCTCGTTGCCCACGTCGTCGTCCTGATCGGCGCGGCCGTCGTTTCGGCCCTTGCTTCTGCATCCGATATTCCCCCGCCAGCACCCGATCCCCAGCGCGCGCGCGAGCTGGTGCACATCGTTCGCCAGGACTGCGGCTCCTGTCACGGGCTCACCTTGAAGGGCGGGCTCGGTCCCGCGCTGACGGTTGAAGCGCTTGTGGACAAGCCTGCCGAGGGGCTCGTCGCGACGATCATGGGGGGGCGGCCGGGCACGCCGATGCCGCCGTTCAACACCATCGTCACCGAGCCCGAAGCGCAATGGATCGTCGATCAGTTGCTGCGTGGATTCCCGCCTGATGCAGGACTGCCGCAAGCGCGGACGATGAACTGACCGCTCTGCCGCACGCCTGCGCAGAGGTGTTTTACCTTGGGGCACAAGCCCCGGCCCTGAAGTCGGAGTTCTCATGTCTTCCCAGAAAGTTCGTCTAGCGCCGCCCGCGTTGTGGGGCGTGGTCTTGTCCGCCATGATCGTGCTGCTGTCCGCCTGCTCGACCACGTCACCTGCTGCGCTGCGGGGCTCGGGCGATCTCGGGGTCGTCATCGAGCGTGCCGACGGCAACGTCAAGGTCATCGAAACGACCGGCCGCAGCGTGCTCGAAACCGTCGGCGGGCTGGGCGACCTCTCCCATGCATCGGTTGTGTTCTCGCGCGATGGGCGTTACGCCTACGTCTTCGGTCGTGATGGCGGGCTGACCAAGGTGGATCTGCTCGAGCGCAAGATCGCCAAGCGCGTGGTCCAGGCCGGCAATGCCATCGGCGGCTCGATCTCGCACGACGGCAGCCTGGTCGTGGTGCAGAACTACGAGCCCGGCGGCATCAAGGCCTTCGACGCCGACACCCTGGCGCTAGTCGCCGACGTGCCGGCGACGACCGAAGATGGCACGCGCTCCAAGGTGGTCGGCCTTGCTGACCTCTCTGGCAAGCGCTTCATCTATTCGCTGTTCGAGGCTGGCGAGATCCGCATCACCGACTTTTCGGACCCGGCAAAGCCGGTCACGCAACGATTCCCCGGCGGCAAGCAACCCTACGACGCGCTGGTCACGCCCGACGGGCGCTATTACATCGCTGGCCTGTTCGGCGAGGACGGCCTGGCGCTGATCGACCTGTGGAACCTCGACAAGGGCAGCCGCAAGATCCTGTCCGGCTATGGCCGCGGTGAGCAGCCGCTGCCGGTGTTCAAGATGCCGCATCTGCGCGGCTGGTCGGTTGCCGGCGGCCGGGCGTATCTGCCTGCCATCGGTCGCCACGAGGTGCTGGTGGTCGACACCGACACCTGGGAAGAGGTCGATCGCATCAAGGTCAAGAGCCAGCCGGTGTTCGCGATGGCGCGTCCCGACGGACGCGAGATCTGGGTGAATTTCGCCTTCCCGGACAACGGCTGGGTGCAGGTGATCGATACCGTCACCGGCAAGGTCACCGATACGCTGCAGCCCGGGCGCGGCATCCTGCACATGGAGTTCCTGTCCAAGGGCCACGAGGTGTGGCTGTCGGCACGCGACGACAACAAGGTCGTGATCTTCGACACCGCCACCAAGAAGCGGATCGGCGGCTTCGATTCGGCGAGCCCGAGCGGCATCTTCTTCACCACGCGCGCCGCGCGCACGGGTTTCTGATGCCGCGCCAGCTCGTCCTGCCGGAAGCGCTCGACGCAACCGACTTCCGCCTGCTCAACGAATGGCAGCGCGACTTCCCGCTCGTCTCAAGACCTTTCGTGCACATTGCGGACGAAGTGGGCGGTAGCGAGCAAGCGGTGCTCGCGGCTTACCGGCAGATGATGGAGCAGGGGCTGGTAAGCCGGGTGGGCGCGGTGTTCGCACCGCGCCGTCTGGGGGCGAGCGCGCTCGCGGCGCTGGCTGCGCCGCCCGAGCGCCTGGAGGAAGTGGCTGCGCGCGTCAGCCGCGACCCCTCGATCAACCACAACTATCAGCGTGAGCACCGCTACAACCTCTGGTTCGTGGTCACCGCGGCCTCGCGCGCGCATCTGGACGAGGTGGTGTCTGGCATCGAGCGCGACACCGGTTGCCCGGTGATCGTGCTGCCGCTCGAAGAAGAGTTCCACATCGACCTCGGCTTCGACCTCAAGGTGGGCGCGCAGGGGCGCAGGGCGCACGGGGCGACCTCGAGCGGCGAGCCGATCGCGCTCGCCAATGGCGACGAGGGCTGCAAGCTGCCCGCGGTCGAGCGCCAGTTGATTACCGCGCTGCAGGGTGGGCTCGTGCTCGAGCCGCGTCCTTTCGAACGCCTGGCGGCGACGGTGGGGCTGGACGAGACGGCGGTGATCGCCCGCATCGAAGGCTGGCTCGGCG
>JAGOEI010000095.1 GCA_017997795.1 Thauera sp.
TAGCCGCGGCGGAACTCGAACAGCACCTCCACGCCATGGCTCTGCGCGATGCCCTCGGCCACCTGGCGCAGGCCGCGCTCGAGGCGATCGCGCACTTCGGCCGAGAAGGTGCGCACCGTGCCGCACAGCTCGGCGCGGTCGGGGATCACGTTGTAGGCCTCGCCGGCGTGGAACTGCGTCACCGACACCACGCCGGCGTCGATCGGGTCGAGCACGCGGCTCACCAGCGTCTGCGCCGCCTGCACGAAGGCCGCGCCCGCCACCACCGGGTCCACGCCCAAGTGCGGCATGGCGGCATGGGCGCCGACGCCGGTGAAGCGGATGTCGAAGCGATCCGCGCTCGCCATCACCGGGCCGGCGTGGATGGCGAAAGTCCCCGCCTCCATGCCCGGCCAGTTATGCATGCCGAACACCGCCTCCATCGGGAAGCGCTCGAACAGGCCATCGGCGATCATCGCCGGCGCACCGCCCTCGCCTTCCTCGGCGGGCTGGAAGATCAGGTACACCGTGCCGTCGAAGTCGCGCCGCGCGGCGAGCGCCTCGGCCGCGCCGAGCAGCATGGTGGTGTGGCCGTCGTGGCCGCAGGCGTGCATGCAGCCCTGGATGGTGGACTTGTGCGCGAACTCGTTGCGCTCGGTGATCGGCAGCGCGTCCATGTCGGCGCGCAGGCCGATCGCGCGCAGGCCGCGGCGGCCGCGCACCACCCCGACCACACCGGTGCCGCCGATGCCGCGGTGGGTCTCGATGCCGAGTGATTCGAGCTGGCGCGCCACCAGCTCGGCGGTGCGATGCTCGGCGAAGGCGAGCTCGGGGTGGGCGTGGATGTCGCGGCGGATGGCGGTCAGCTTGTCCTTGAGGGGGCGGACGCTTTCGATGAGGCTCATGGCTGCACCGTGTTGTCGTGGTCTGTGGCGGGGAGGTCGAGTGTATTACAGGCGAGCGACGGTGGATCCTTCGACCGCGGGAGGCGAGTCGCGGCGCGCGCAGATCGGGGACACGCGGGTTCTTGCAGGAGCGGTGCCAGTCAGGATGGTCGGCGCGCGATCCGCGGCGGAGGCGCACCTCGACCGTAGCAATCGCGACTTGCGTCGCTCCTACGAAACCCTCGCTCGTTGCCGAGGCCGGGCGATCATCGCGACTTGCATCGCTCCTGCAAGACCCTGCCTCGTCCCCGAGGCCGCGCTGTAGGAGCGACGCAAGTCGCGATCGGGCGTTGAATCATGCGCTTCCAAATTCGCACCGCTCTGCGGCTCCCGGTTTCTGAAGCGCGAACCCGCGCGAAGTTCCCGCGCGACACGCCGTCCGCGGCTTTTTCCCGGTCGCCGGAAAGTTTTCAGCGGCTGGTCTCGAGTCAGGCCTGATAATTGCGCATGAACCAAATTTCTGATCACGCCTGCGGGCGCCCCACCGACGCGCCCGACGAACCCGTGGCGCAATCCTCCGCCAGCGAGCCGGGCCTGCCCTTCGACGGCCTGCCCCTCTCCGCAGCCATGCTGGACACCCTGCGCCAGCTCGACTACCGGACCATGACCCCGATCCAGGCCGCCAGCCTGCCGCTGGCGCTGGCCGGGGACGACCTCATCGCCCAGGCCAAGACCGGCAGCGGCAAGACCGCGGCCTTCGGCTTGCCGCTGCTCGCCCGGCTCGATGTGCGCAAGCTCGACGTCCAGGCCATGGTGCTGTGCCCGACCCGCGAGCTGGCCGACCAGGTCACGCAGGAGATCCGCCGCCTGGCGCGCTTCGAGGCCAACATCAAGGTGCTCGCCCTGTGCGGCGGCACCCCGATGCGCCCGCAGCGCGACAGCCTGGAGCACGGCGCCCATGTCGTGGTCGGCACGCCCGGGCGCATCATGGACCACCTCGAGCGCGGCAGCCTCAAGCTCGACGCCCTCAACACCCTGGTGCTGGACGAGGCCGACCGCATGCTGGACATGGGTTTCCACGACGACATCGCCTTCGTCGCCGGCCGCTGCCCCGCCGAGCGCCAGACCCTGCTGTTTTCCGCCACCTATCCCGAGGGCATCGCGCGCCTGGCAGCGCGCTTCCTGCGCCAGCCGCAGGAGATCAAGCTGCTCGAGCAGCACGCGCACAGCAAGATCCGCCAGCGCTTCTATGAGATCGCCCACCCGTCCCGGCTGGAGGCGGTCGCGAAGCTGCTGCGCCATTACCGCCCGGTCAGCACGCTGGCCTTCTGCAACACCCGCCAGCAGTGCCGCGACCTGGTTGAGCTGCTGCGCGCGCAGGGCTTCGCGGCGCTCGCCCTCAACGGCGAGATGGAGCAGCGCGAGCGCGATCAGGTGCTGATCCAGTTCGCCAACCGTAGCTGCTCGGTGCTGGTCGCCACCGACGTCGCCGCGCGCGGGCTGGACATCGCCCAGCTCGAAGCGGTGATCAACGTCGATGTCACACCCGACCCGGAGATTCACATCCACCGCATCGGCCGCACCGGCCGCGGCGATGAAGACGGCTGGGCGCTGAACCTGTGCAGCAGCGCAGACAAGCGCCGCGTCGCGAGCATCGCGCAGATGATGGGCTTCGAGCCCGAGTGGCACGCGCTCGACGAGCTGGTGGAAGGCGACCCGCAGCCGCTGCAGCCGCCGATGACGACGCTGCTGATCCTGGGCGGACGCAAGGACAAGATCCGCCCCGCGGACGTGCTCGGCGCGCTGACCGGCGAGGCCGGGTTCAAGCGCGAGCAGGTGGGCAAGATCACCGTCACCGATCAGACGACCTACGTCGCGGTCGAGCGCGCGATCGCGCGCGAGGCGGTGCGCCGGCTGTCGGCGGGCAAGCTCAAGGGCAAGAAGGTGAAGGTGCGCGCGCTGGAGGTTTGAGGCTGGGGTTTGCGGCTTGAGGTGTGGGGCCTCGGACATGCCCCGCCTCAAGCTGTCCGCTAAGCCAGGCTCGCGATCTGCGCGCGCAAGGCCTCGCACTCGGCCTCGAAGCATGCGCGCGCGGCGGCGAAATCCGCCTCCCAGCGCTCGACCTGAACGGCCTTTCGATAGCCGGGGTCCAGTTGCAGCGTCTGCACGGCCAGCATCAGGTCGGCGACCTGCACCTGCAGCTCGGCGACCCGACGCTTGAGGACGCTGCTGGCGGGCGCCGCGCCCACCGCCGCAGCCCCTGCCTCATCCCCCGCCCGTCCCCACCCCGCCAGTTCGGCGGAGATCGCTCGCAAACCCTCGAGATCGCGCGCCTGATAGGCGGCCTGCACGCGCAGGAAGACGTCGTGCGCCTCGGCGCGTTCGGCCTCTTCCGCACGGTCGGGGTGGCAGCGCATGGCCGCCGCGCGGTACAGCCGGCGCAGTTCGTCCTGCTCGTCCTCGTCGAGGTCGGGCAGCGGCGTGGGGGTGTGCTCGGTGCTGCGGCGGTAGGCGTCGAAGTCCTCGTCGGCCTGGCGCGCGTTTTCCGCATCGGCCGCAGCACCCGAGCGCGCGGCCTTGAGACCGAGGTATTCCTGGCGCAGGCGCAGGCACTCGCCCACCACTTCGCCGAGGGCGGCGAACTGGTGCTGCTCGTAACTGCGCACCTGCTGCTCCATGTCGGCAAGACGGCTGGTGAGGTCGAGCATCTGCCCCTGCAGCAGGGCGCAGCGCGCGAACAGCCGTTCGGCCTCCGGATCGGGCGCGACGACGATTGCTGCAGGCGCGACAGGGTCGGCAGACGCGGACTCGAGGCCGCGGGCTGGGGTATCGTCACTTCCATGCATCGAAGGGACCTCCGGCAGCTCGGGCGGCACTTCGGGCAAGACTTCGGGCGGCACTGCGCGAACCCGCGGCGAGGCCACGGGCGCGGCCAGCGGCGGCGACAAGCTTACGGTACTGGCGGTCTTGCCGCCGAACAGGCGAATGATGGCTGCACGGATGCTCGCCAGGGATAGGCGGAAACCCAATTTCGGCCTCGGTTTGGAGTGAACATGGACGCGACATGCGACATATTGCACTGCAACATAAAGTCGTGACAACTGAAGTTCGCGACGGCACCACTGGCATGGTTCAAGTTTGGCGCACCTAATCGCGCTAACTGGGTCATAGGCAGCGCCTGAACAATGCACACGCCGACCCGCGCGAGATCAACCGGAAGCCCCACCTTGAAGCTCTACTACGCCGACCACTTCATGCTCCCTCTGCCCGAGGGCCACCGCTTTCCGATGGAGAAGTACTCCCGCCTGCGTGCGCGCCTGCTCGATAACGGCCTGTTCGCGCACGACGACTTCCGCGTCCCCGCCGCCGCCAGCGACAGCGAGATCCTGCGCGCGCACGACGCCGGCTATCTGCACCGCGTCGCCAGCGGCACCCTGGACGTCGCAGAAGTGCGGCGCATCGGCTTTCCGTGGAGTGCGGCGATGGTCGAACGCTCGCGCCGCTCTGCCGGCGCCACGCTGGCCGCCTGCCGCAGCGCGCTCGACCGCGAGGGCGGCGCGGCCTGCGCCGCCAACCTGGCCGGTGGCACACACCACGCGCATCGTGACTTCGGCTCGGGCTTCTGCGTGTTCAACGACGCCGCCATCGCCGCCCTGGCGATGCGCGCCGAAGGCCGCGCCCGCCGCATCGCCATCGTCGATTGCGACGTGCACCAGGGCGATGGCACCGCCACCATCCTCGCCGACACGCCCGATGTGTTTACCTGCAGCCTGCACGGCGCGAAGAACTTTCCCTTTCGCAAGCAGGCGAGCGACCTCGACGTAGAGCTGCCCGACGACACCGGCGACGCGGCCTACCTCGCTGCGCTCGATCAAGCGCTCGACACCGTGTTCACCCGCGCCCGCCCCGAGCTGGTGATCTACCTCGCCGGCGCCGACCCCTACGCCGGCGACCGCCTCGGCCGGCTCGCGCTCAGCATCGACGGCCTGCGCGCGCGCGACGAGCGCGTGCTCGGCGCCTGCCGCGCCGCCGACGTGCCGGTCGCGGTCGCCATGGCCGGCGGCTACGCGCAGCCGATCGACGACACGGTGACGATTCACTTCAACACCATCTGCACGGCGGTGCGGGTAATGCGGCAGGACGAACGGCGATGACGCGCCAACTGCTCGGCGTCGACTTCACCTCCGCCCCGCGTCGCGCCAAGCCGATCACCGTGGCCTGCGGCCATCTGGATGGCGCGCGCGTCGTGCTCGACTGCTTCGAGCGCTGCGCGGACTGGCCGAGCTTCGAGGCCCTGCTCGCCCGCCCCGGGCCATGGCTGGGCGCCTTCGACTTTCCCTTCGGCCTGCCCCGTGAGGCGATCATCGACCTGGGCTGGCCGCAAACCTGGCCGGCGCTCGTGCGCCACTGCGCCACGCTCGGCAAACCGGCCTTTCGCGCCGCGCTCGACGCCTACCGCGAATCCCGCCCGGCCGGCCGGCGGTACGCCCACCGCGCCACCGACCTGCCGGCGCGCTCGCACAGTCCGTTGAAGCTCGTCAATCCGCCGGTCGGGCTGATGTTCCTGGAGGGCGCGCCGCGCCTGCTTGCGGCCGGCGTGCATGTGGCCGGGGTGCACGACGGCGATGCGCAGCGCGTCGCAATCGAGGCCTACCCCGGGCTGCTCGCCCGCCGCATCACCAACGCGTCGTACAAGAGCGACGAGCGCCGCAAGCAGACCATGGAGCGCCGTGCAGCGCGCATCAGCATCGTCAGCGTGCTCACCGCCGAGCGGCCCGCGGCCGAACGCACCCTGGACACGCCGGAGCTCGTCGTCACGCCAGACCAGCGCCAGGCCCTGGTCGACGATGCCAGCGGCGACCTGCTCGACGCCGCACTCGCACTCCTGCAAGCCGCCACCGCCGCGCGCCAAGGCCCGCCCCGCTTCGGCCTGCCCGCCGCGATGGACCCACTGGAAGGCTGGATCGCCGACTGCGCGGCCGGCAGCGCTTAGAGCAGGCTCTGCAGATGCGCCGTCAACCGCTCGCGGTTGGCGAAGGTCAGCTCGTACATGTTGCTGAGCGCCGCCGCCTGCTCTTCACCGAGATCCGGGCTGTAGATGATGAACTGGCTGCGGTCGATGCCGAGGCGCTTGCGCAGCTTGAGGTACTTCTCGATGTCCTGGCGGAACTCGCCGCTCTTGCACTCGACGACCACCGGCTTCGCACCATCGATGAGCATGAAGACGTCCAGTTCGTGCAGATCCTCGTTGTCGAACACGATGTCGAGGTTGCGCGCGCAGGCCGCGGTGTGGCGCGTCTCCTGCAGCAGGGTGAGCGCCTTCATCAGCACGTACCACTCCACCCACTCGCCGGCAAAGAAGTCGCGCACCGGCGCGGCCTGCTGCAGCGTGACGCGGACCACCTTTTCCTGCTTCTGGTAGAAGTACTTCGACAGAAAGGTGTGCTCGTACAAGCGCTTGCAGAAGGCGTTGATGATCTGGCCGTCCTTCTGGCTATAGTCCGACAGCTTGAGGCTGAAGTTCGGTACGTCCTTGCGCTGGCCCCAGCGGATCTTGGCGACGACCTCGTTGAGCAGCGCGTAGTTGTCACCGATCTCGACCGCGATCTCGTCGAAGAAGCCCGAGGTTTCGACCGCTTCCGGTACCGGCCGCGCTTCGATCTTGCGCTGGCGGAACCACTCGACGATGGGCGCATGCTGGGCGCTCGCCGTCAGCGCCGAGGTGTTGTGCAGGTCGATCTCCGCAAGGTTGCTGCCCTGCGCAGGTGTTGCCTGCTGCACCGCTGCCGGATCCGGCTGCAGCGCCCGCAAGCGTCGCACCTCCTGATGGAGCGCACCGTATTGCTGCAGCAGCCGGCGCACGAAGAACGTGGTGTCGTAGACCGGGGCGTCTCCCTTGCAGGAGGGACAGGCCACCGCCGCTCCGGGCAGGATGTCGAGCACTTCGCCCGTGTGGCCACATTGGTTACAGCGCTGGATAGGCATTACAGAGCTCCGCGACTCCCTTTTGAAGGCTGCGGATTATATCGGTGCAGCCAAGGCTTCCGCTGCCAACAATGACATGAAGCTGCGCCGATCGCGGCTGTGGCCGTGATATGTACGGTTCGTTATGCATCCATTGAATTCCCGCATGCATCGCACTCATTTTTGGGCACAATACGAGCGCGTTTCGGCTTCACCCACACACCATCCCTGATCACCCCGGAGATCCAGAGCATGAAGAGAACCGTCGTCGCAGTCGCCCTGATGAGCATCGGCCTCACCGCCGCCCACGCGCAGGAAATGGTCGTCAAACTGGGCGGGGCTGCCCCGCTGACCGGCAACCAGTCGCACCTCGGCAAGGATCTCGAGAACGGCACCCGGCTCGCCATCGAGGAAGCCAACGCCAAGGGCGTCACCATCGGCGGCAAGAAGATCAAGTTCGAGCTCATCGGCGAGGACGACCAGGCCGACCCGCGCACCGGCACCACCGTGGCGCAGCGACTGGTCGACGCGGGCGTGAAGGGCGTGATCGGGCATCTGAACTCGGGCACCTCGATTCCGGCCTCGCGCATCTACGATCAGGCGGGCATCCCGCAGGTGTCGCCGGCCTCGACCAACCCGAAGCTGACGCTGCAGAGCTTCACCGGCGTGTTCCGCACCATCGCCAACGACGTGCAACAGGGCACCGGGCTGGGCAAGTACGCCACCGGCGCGCTCGGCGCCAAGCGTGTCGCGATCATCGACGACCGCACCGCCTACGGCCAGGGCCTGGCCGACGAGACCGCGAAGGCGGTGAAGGAATCGGGCGGCGAGGTCGTGGCGCGCGAGTTCACCACCGACAAGGCCACCGACTTCAACGCCATCCTCACCAAGATCCGCGCCACCAACCCCGAGGTGATCTTCTACGGCGGCATGGACGCCCAGGCCGGCCCGATGGTGCGGCAGATGAAGCAGCTCGGCATCACCGCCAAGTTCCTCACCGGCGACGGCGGCTGCAGCCCGGAGATGATCAAGCTCGCCGGCGATGGCATGTCGTCCAGCGCCTATTGTTCGATGCCGGGCCTGCCGCTGGAGAAGATGCCGGGCGGCGCCGACTTCCGCGAGCGTTACAAGAAGCGCTTCAACGCCGACGTGCAGGTGTACGCGCCCTACGCCTACGACGCAGCGATGGCGATCATCACCGCGATGCAGAAGGCCGACTCGGTCGAGCCGTCCAAGTACCTGCCCGAGTTGAAGAACAGCAACTTCCCGGGCGTGATCGGCAACGTCTCCTTCGACGCCAACGGCGACATCAAGGAAGGCGCGGTGACGATCTACAACTTCAAGGACGGCGCCTGGGTGCCGCTCTGACCACCGGCGCCGCCCCGCCCTCTTCACCGGAGCGCGCGGCGCGGTGCGTTAAGGCCCGGGCCGCGTCGACTGCATCCACGCGGCCCGAATCTCTCTTCCGAAAACTCTCTCCGCAACCCCGCCCGCGTCATCCGCAGCGGGCGACGGCGCCCTGCCCGTCGTCCAGCGCGCGGCCCCGGCCCGGCAGACTTCGACAAGGCAGCATGGAAACCCTGATCCAGCAATTCATCAACGGGCTGGTGATCGGCAGCGTCTACGCGCTGATCGCGCTCGGCTACACCATGGTGTACGGCATCCTGGGCCTGATCAATTTCGCCCACGGCGACGT
>JAGOEI010000011.1 GCA_017997795.1 Thauera sp.
GCACTTTGCCGGGACGCGCGCCCCGGTATCAGGGGAAAGCGGGGCAGCGCATTTCATGGGTAAATCCATCTGAGCGGGCTGCTTGTCATTCAATGGACGCGCGGTATGCAGCACCGTAGGCTTCGGCAACTGCGGTGGATTGCGGCGAGGCGGCCTGCGGCTGCTGGCCTTCGGTTGGTGCGGACTGATCGGGCTGGCCAGGGGTGACGACAGTGGGGCCGAGGCCCGCAGCACGGCGCATGGCCTCTTCCCTGCCCCGCTGGCGCACCTTGGCATTCCAGTCGCCACCGTCATGCAAGATGGATTCCTGCGCCAGGGTGCTGATGGTGAGCTCGGTACGCTCGCGGGCGGCGAGCGCTTCCTTGAGTGGGTCGAGGGAGCCGGGGCCATCACCAACCCAGGATGCGCGGCACCATGCACGGCGGATGGCGGCGTCGGCGAAGAAGCCGGGGGCGATGACGCGACCGCGCGCGACGGCTTCTTCGAGCCAGGTCTCGTAGATGGGCTGGCAGAAGTAGGTTGCGACCCAGTCACGACGCGAGCGGAAGAACTTCCAGGCGTCGTTCATGGCGGCCTTGGCTGCGCTGTAGCTGGACTGGTAGTGCTTGACGAGGATCTCGTAGGGGATCTCGAGCAGCAGGCCGATTTGCCGGATGATGGCGGTGACAAAGGGGTCGAACTGGGCGTTGGGACGCCCGGGGTTGGCGGTGTCGATCTTCTCGTTGGGGTTGAGCTCGACGACGAGACCATTGCCGAGGTGCGTTCCGAGGGTGGCGCTGGCGGCTGCGGTGGTGCCTGCGCCCGCGGCGGTCTGCGCCGAGGGCATGAGGGTGGCGGGAGCTTCGGACTGGATGAATACCGTGAACATGCCGCTGACGACCGCGGCCATGAGTTCGGCTTCGGTGTAGCGCTCGAGCTGCTTGAGCGGCTCGATGACGGGCGCAAGGAAGGGCACGCCACGCGTCTGCCCAGGGCGGCGGCGGTCGAACAGGTGCAGGACGTTTCGGCGACCGGTGCGACTGCCAAAGGCGTCGACGGCGCTCCAGGTGATGCCATGACGGCGCCCGCGGCGCGTGGGGTGGGCGCTGGCGAAGTAGTAGCGCACCGGGGCGCCGAGGCCGTCGAGCTCGACGCCCTGGATGAGGTTGGCGGCGTCAGGGGTCCAGTGAGGGTTGCAGACGTAGTCCGCCTCGAAGAGCTGGATTGCCAGCGCGATGGGGGTGCGCTGGCGCGGTACAAACGCCTGGACCGCGAAACAGTCGCCGGATGTGAGCGCTGTGCGGAATGCGAGCGACTGCAGGCCGTAGAAGTTGAGGGCGCGGGTGGCGTCGCAGTCGGTGGATTCTGACCAGAGCAAGAACTCGCGCAGGGTCGTGTCCTGCCAGTCGGCGGCCTGCTCTTCGCTGAGTCCGAGGGCTTGGTGGTCGATCTGCGGCTGTACCGACAGTCCGGTACCGACAACGTTTGTGACGGTGGTGTTGATGGCGCCGCCCGCCACCGGTGCGTTGCGGTCGAGGTCGCGGACGCGAGCGCGGAGGGTGGGCAGGTCGGCGAGGGTGTCGTCGTCGGCAGAGCCCGGAAGCGGGTTCCAGCCGGCGAGGCTGCGGCGGCTGGAGCTGGCACCGTTGTAGCCGGTGGCGATCATGGCGTGACCGACGCGGGCTTGCAGGCGCTGGGCTGCGCGGACGGGGGCGAAGTGCTCGATCAAGCGGTCGAGCACGGTCCAGCGGACATCGAGCTTGGTGCGACCGAGGGTAACGGTGCGGGCCATGTCAGCCTCCTGGGGTGAGGCCGAAGATGCGCGGTCCGCGCGGGGCGCCGGACTTGGCGCGCTCGACTTCGGCGCTCCAGTGCTGGATTCCGGCGCGGATGGAGTCGAGGTCGGCGCGGCGCAAGGTGCGGTCGCCAAGGCGGGTTTCTTGGCCCAGGAGCACGGCGGTCTCGGCGTCGAGGTAGCGCTGGAGTTGCTGCTGAGCGGTAGCGAGGTCGATAGCCATGGCAGAGGGAGTGATTTGACCGCGCCAAGGCTATGCGGGGGCGTGCCCCGCTATCAGGGGAAACCGGGGCAGTGGGGCTACGCGGATTGCTTGATTCGGTGCACGGTGCCCTTGCCAACGCAGAACTGCATGCAGACTTCGCGCTCGGTTCGGCCGGCGGCGAGGGCCGCACGAATGGCGGCGTCGCGCTCGGCGATGTCTGTCCAACGGGCGCGGGCAATGTATGGTTCATCGCCGCCATATTCGTTGCGGATTTGCTCTTCGATCTCGCGAGCGGCCTGCTCTTCGAGGCCGCCGAGGCTTGCTGCGACGATTTCGATAAATCGCATCACAACATCGTTTGCGGCGTCTCGGGTCATGCAAGGGCTCCACGGATGCGGCGACCGCGCGGCGCGGTCGGGATGGCAGCGAAGGGGATGTCAGGTTGCGGTGTGGGCGCGGCGCGGTCGTCCTCTTCAACCTGGTCGGCAGGGGGATCGACCTCGGGCGCGTCGCTCAGGTCGATGACGTCGCCGAGCGGGGCGAGCGGCTCGACGTCGCTGGGGTGGTGGTCGAACAGGTCGGCAGTGGGCGGGCAGACGGCCGCCTGCTGGCGGTCCCACATGGCGTCGGTGTAGCGGTGCAGGTCCATGCGGTGCGCCGCAAACAGGGCATAGACGGTGCAGTCGAGGACTTCGACGCGAACGCCGGCTGCCTTGGGTACCCAGCGATGCACGGTGCCGCGGGCACTGGTCTGCTCGACACGGTGCTCGTTGGTGAGCTGCGCGTAGAAGACGTTCGGCAGCTCGCGAGAGAAATGGACATAGCCGGGGCCGGGCTGGGCGACCTTGAGGCGGGCGTAAAGGAGGTCTTTCGCCGTGTCGGTACCTACGCGCCAGAGGCGCACGCCACGCTTGATCACGGTGCCGGCGGCGTTGATGTCGACGAGGCTGGATCCGGCGACGATGGGCTGACCATCGCGCGGCTCGCCGCGAATGGCGAACACGCGGCGATGGTCGCGCGCGGCGGCGAACTGGTAGACGAAGTGGGTGAAGTGGCCGCCGGAGTCGATCGCGACGGCGTCGATCGCCAGGCGCTGGCCGCCCTCGTGGGGAAAGCGGGTGCAGAGGTAGGCGTCAAGCCGGGCCCAGTCGGCGGCGTCGGCAGGATTGGCGCGCAACACGACGTAGTCGATCGGCCACATTTCGAAGCCGCGGCCGATGGCCCAGACGACGACCTCAAAGCGATTGTCTTGCACGTCGACACCGGCCACCAGGACGAGACCGCCTATCGGGACCTTGCGCAGCGGATACGACTCGGCGCGTGCCTGGAGCTCGTGCCCTTCAGCGCGATCGCCGGCCTGCTCCCACACGTCGCCCTTGGTCTCATTCACGAAGCCCTGCATGGGGCCTGGGTCGCCGGCCTTGAGCTTGCCGTGCGCCTCGAGGAACTCGCGGACAATGTCCGACCAGTCGCGCTGGGGGCTGTAGGCGGTCCAGACGTGTGCACCGACGTGCGCGGGCGGCTGGGAGGGCTGGCCGGTGCCGTCGCGCCAGATGCGGTCGCGGCCGTAGCGGTAGCGGCCCTGGAGGTCAATCCATTCGCCGGTGCGCCACAGGCGCATGTAGTCGGCCTGGCGGATGCGACCGTCGCAGTGCGGGCAGACGTGCCACACGTCGGCGGGGTTGGCCGGGTCCCACTTGAAACCATAGCGTACCTTCTTGCCGCCCCACTCGAGCGGATGCTCGCGGCCGCAGTGCGGGCAGGCAATGTGATAGGCCATCTGCGCGCCGGCCTGGCTGTAGCGATAGTCGGTGTGCGACAGGCCCTTGATGCGCGGTGTGGAGCCGGCGACGAGCTTCGGGAAGGGCGCGCCTTCCAGTCGGCCGCGGGCGAGCGTGACCGGGTCGGAGGACTTCTCGATCTGCTGATCGAATCCGTCGAGCTCGTCGAGCAGGACTACGGCCACCGTGATCCGGCGATACGCACGCGCGGCCTTGCCGCCGAGCAGGTGCCACACCGAGCCGACGAACTGCTTGAGCTTGAGTGTGTCCTCGGTGGTGCTGTGTAGCTTGACGCCCTCGAAGGCCTGGACGTCGCGCAGCATGGGGTCGACCTCGGACTTTACAAAGCTGTCACGATCGTCATCGGTCGGCTGCCACAACGCGAGCTTGCGGCGGCGGTGGCAGGCGTTGTAGGCCATGAACGCGCTGAGCATCTTCGTGTAGCCGACGCGCTTCGACTTCTTGATAGACAGCTCGCTGATGCGATCGTCCGACATCCAATCCATGATGCCGAGCTGGAAGGGGTAGGCTTCCCATCCACCCTGCGTGTGCGAGCTCTCCGCCGACAGGTAGAAGTGCTGGTCAGCCCATTCCGACAGCCACTGCGGCGGCTCGGCGCGCATCGGCTCCATGCCACGCTTCAGCGCAGCACGGACGGCGGCCCAGGTGATCGCCGGGACGGTCGGAATGGTGGCCACTATCATGCAACCGCCTCTTCAAGCTCGCCGCCGTCGTCGGCATCCTCGGCCGGGGCTCTGCGGAGCATGGATTCAGACGCAGCGCGAACCCACTCGTTACGGGCCGAGGCGATCACGGCGGCGATCGCCTCATGCGCCTCGATCGGCAGCTCGGGCACCTCTTTCCGCAGGCGCGCCGGCAACGCCTCGAGGCGCTCGACCACGGCGGCGCAGGCGTCCGACAGAACCTGCGTGAGCAATTCGACGGGCGCGTATTCGCGCCTGGCAACGGCGTTCTTGATTGCCACAGCCTCACGCTGCTCGCGCGCCAGCGCCGCGCGCTCCTGCACTAGGTCTAGCCCACCACCCACTGCAGACGCCCGCCCAGCAGCGACCTCGCGAAGATGCCCGCAGTAGGCGTGCAGCCACTCGCCCGCGCTCAGCCCGTTCTTGAGCACGCCGCGCGTGACGAGGTCCGATACTGCCGGCTGAGACATTCCGACCAGCGCACCGAAGTCTGACTGTCTAATTTGTTCTGAAAGATCAATCACATAACCCCCTATAGCAGGTTGCTGAACAGTCCGGGATCGAGGCTGCGATTACCCGTGGTGGAGCAGGCCTGGAAGGACCCGTACGCAGTCATCGCGCAGTCCTCATTGCCTCGTCGAACGCGGCGCGGAACTCGGTATCGAACTCGCGCGTCACGACATCGCCGACGATCTCCTCAAGGTCGAGCACCCTTCGATAGCTCGCTTCATTGACGAACAGGAAGACGGGCTTGATCACGCTCTGGTCGCCGACGCGCGTGGCCGACCAGATGCCCGGCGCGAGGTGGCTTCTCACCCCTGGCTTGATCACGAAGACGCGCGAGGCGATCGCGCCTCGAGTCGTGGTTTGCTTCTGGCTGAGGGCGCGCAGGATGCGGCTGAGCGTGGCCTTGCTGACGTTGCCGTAGGCGTCGCGCTGCACGCCATCCTTCGACGGCACTGCCAGCCAGCCCGCCGGCAGAATGCCCATGCTGCGCATAGCCAGCTCCATCGGCTTGTTGCCGCGCTCGCCCGCGTTGATGTGCTCGCGCAGGTAATGGGCCGGCGTGACGCGCGCGCCCTGGTCCTTGATGCCCACCGTCGCCTCGAGACTGCTGGTTCGCGCGGCGGTGACGAAGACGCTGTTCCTGACCCATGGCGTCGCGTTGCTGAACACGCTGCCGATCTGCTGCTCGATCGCCTTCTGCCCCTTCTTCGCCAGGGCCGTGAGCGTGCGCGCCGTCGCGTACTTGATCTGCTTCGCGCCCTGCTCGCCGAACTGGCGAGCGAATCGTTCCAGGTCACTCGTATCGACCTTGATCCTCGCAACCATCACCGCGTCCCCTTCGCTGCCAGTTCGCGCGCCTCGCGTTCCTCGCGCGCCTGAGTCCGCATCCGCGCCACGGTGCCGCGCACGATCAGATCCCAGGCCGCGATCGCGCCCGAGAGGTCGGCGAGCCATGCTGCCCAGCTCAGGATCATGTCGGGGTCGCCCTTCTCCACTGCGGCCTTGATCGCGGCGCCGATCTCCTTCTCGTCGGCCTCGCTCCAGTCGCCGCGCTGCTTGCGCACTTCCGCCACCCGGACGAAATCGCTGCGCATCTTGTCGATCACCGTTTTCATCGCTTCCATCTCGTCACCTCCTCGCAAGAACCGTCTGCCCCCTCTGCAACCATGCAACCACCCCACTTTTGAACTTTTGAACACGTGACACCGGCGCGCGTGCGCGTATACGCGCCGACGCGCGCACCGGCGTCACGTAGCGAAATGTTGGAAAACAGCCTGGTTGCATGGGTGCAAACCCATGCCACACCGCCCAAAACGGCGCATTCAAGCCTTTTGGCGTGATGTGGCATGAGGTTTGCTTTCATGAACTCAGGCATTGTCAGAACGGCTCAACGTCATGCCAATCGTCTTCGGCGACATCGGGCAGCATGTCGCCGTCGATGGCCGGTACCTGCAGGGCCAGCCAGTCGTCCGTGACCTGCTGGCCTTGCCCTATCGCCTGGAGCGCAGCGTCATGCAGATGCGCCACATAGAGCGCCGCGGCCTGCCGTGCGAGCAGGGTGGCGCGTTTGTTGATCAAGCGAATCTCGTCCCGACTGAGGGTTCTCAGGCGTGGCATCACCTGCCCCCCTTGATGGCTGACTTGCGTTCCTGGTAGGCGGCGCGCTCGGCGATGCGCTGCGCGGCCGCGGCGGCGATGTCGGCCAGCAGCGAGGTCTTGATCATCGTGGCCGGGTCGCGCAGGATGCGAGGGGCCTCGCGCCACGGGAACACGCAGGCATCGGGCTCGACCGGCTGCATCCGGGGCTTGTCGCCGTCGATCACGAGGAGGTAGCGGGGACGGAACGCAGCATGCTCGCCACCGGCCATGAAGTGCCTGAACAGGTCGATCTGGATCGAGGCGCAGAACACCGCCGACGCCATCCAGGCGGACCGGTAGGCGGGGTCGTGGGGGTCGGCGGCGAGGGCGGGCTGCGCTGCGCTGCCCGGCTGCGCCGTGGCGGCGTACTGCCCGGTCTTCCTGATCGCCGGCAGCACCTCGCTGGTGACCCACTTGCGGAAGGGCTTGGCCTCGGGCTTCCGGGACTTGAGCACGGCGTGGTACAGGCCGGACTCGTTGATGATGATGACTTCGCGGTCTTGCTCGACGCCGTTCTCGGACCTGCTACGCACAATGTGCGCACCGGCTTCGTCGTCATCGAGCATGCGCGTCATGTCATCGGCGTTGCGGTAATTCAGCGCCTTGGCGACATCGGACGCAACGAACCACACCTCGTCATCGAGGACGAGCGTGCGGACTTCGGTGTTGCGGAAATTGAAGATGACGGGCGCGCTGACGCCCTGTACGGACTGAGCCATGATGAACACTCCTGCGTGAGTCTTGATAGACCCTGCCGGAGCGTTATCAGGCGCGTCCGGCGGGGTGGCCGGGAGGCTGATAACTCGAACGCAGTCGAGCGGACGGATTTCCCCTTGCGGGTGTTGTATAGCCGTCGCCCTCCCGGCCATTGATCTGGATGGCTCGGGCGCAAAAAAACCGCAAAGCTGTCGGGTGCGGATGCCGCTACGTTCGGAGTTATCAGGCTCCATCCCTTTCGGGACGGGCGAAGAGTAGTCCCGGATGGAATTGAGCGTCAAGGCGTTCATCGTCTTGTCCTCAGAACGGCGCGCCCGGCACGCCCTGTTCGGGCGGCGGCGTCTGTTCGGTTTTGGGCTTGACCAGCGACGGCGGCAGGTACAGCCGACGCCGGCCTGGATCGGCCTCGCGGTTGTTGTCCTTGCGGTCGCAGCCGAGCCGGCGCAAGGCTTGCCCGATGCGGGAAATGATCGCAGGGGTGAGCTTGTCCGGCGTGAGGTTGAGCGGGCCTGCTGCCACGTCCGCCATGCTGAACGGCCCAGGCTGCTTATTGACCCAGTCGTACAGGTAGTCCTCGAACGGCTCAGGCATGCCGCGCTTGGCCTGCTCGGGGTTGAACAGCGCGCGCTGCTCGTCATTCGTTGGCCAGCAGCGTTCGGCGTTGCGGTAGTCGTGCAGCGCCTCGGCAAACAGCAGCTCGCGCACGGCCAGCAGGCCATCGAGGTTGAAATCCCCCGCGCACATCACCGGCCAGAATCGGCGTGCCCCGGTCGCGTCCTTGAGGTATTCCTCCTCGTTGGTCGTCCCGATGAACACCGACTGGCGCGGCACCTTGATGATGCGTTTGCCGTATGGGGGGCGATACTCGTCGTCCTGCCGGCTGAGGAAGGACTTCTGCTTGCGCTCCTCCGCCTTCATCAGAGAGCCCAGCTCCGCGATCTCATAGACCCAGTGGCCGGGCAAGGCCATCAACGAATCCTTGTTGCTCAGATCCAGGTCCGTGTCCGCAAACCAGTTCCATGACAAGATTCGCGCGGCGGTCGACTTGCCCCGCCCCTGCTCGCCTTCCAGCACGAGGCAGTAATCGAACTTGCAGCCGGGCTCCATCACCCGCTTGATCATGCCGCGCAGGAAGAACTGCCCGACGAGGCCCACGTACTCCGTGTGCTCCACGCCCAGGAAGTCGCTCAGCCAGTGCGCGTTGCGGCGCACGCCGTCCCATGGCGGCAGCGCCTCGAGGGCCTCGCGAACGGGGTGGAAGCGGTGCTTGCGTGCCAGCACCTCCACCGCCTGGGCCACGGTGCTCGCGCTGAACTCCACCCCCCACTTGCGCTGCAGCCAGATGGCCGTGGTGATGTCGAGCAGGTCCGTCCATTCGCCGCCGTCCGGCCCGTTGCGCTCGCATGGAATGGGGCGGCGGAACTCGGTCTTCTCCGCGAACTCGTTGTAGCCGATCGCGCCGCGCCACTCGCGCATGCACGACAGGATGAGCTCCGCATTGGCGAGACACGGGCTGATGTCGCCCTTCTTCTCGAGCAGGTCGCGCTCCCACTCATCGGGCGGCTCGCCGTCGTCGGGGGGCGCGCCGGGCGCACCTTTCCCCGCCGCCGCGGGAGCTGTCGTCGCGCCAGGGGGGAAGTCGAAGTGCGCCGCATCATCGTCCCGCGCAGGGGGGCTAGGCTCGGGGGGCGGTTCCGCTGATCGAGGCGCAGGAGGAGGCGCAGTTGCGCGCTCAGCCTTGGGCGCGCGCGGCTTTCTTGCCCGCGCCTTGGCCCAGGGCGACACCCAACCCGCCGCCTCGGCGCGCGCGAACACCGTGCCCATCGAAATGTTCGTAGGCTTGAAGCCCGCCCAGCGCTTGGCGGTATCGTCCGGCCCGGCGTACTTTGGGCTGCGCGACGACCACGCATCCCACACCATGTAGCCCGGCGCGCCCAGCTCCACGAGCGCCATGCCGGTTTCGATCCACATCGCGTACTCGTCGGGCGACAGAAACGCCAGCGCATCTTCGGCCAGCGCCACCGTCTCCGCCCGGCTGCGCTGGCGCCCGCCTCCGATATCCACCGCCGCCGGGGGTGGCGCGGCCGGCACAGCCACAGGCGCGGCGGCCGCGGGCTTGCCCTTCACCGTGACGTACAGCCGGCGCAAGGTCGCCTGCGAGATCTCGCGCACCTCGTCAGGGGCCCCGCTCCAGGGGCGGCCGGTGAAGGTGAAATACTGCCGCCCGGTGAAGACCTCGATCCCCACCTTGTTGTTTTTGAAGGTGCTCACCTCGCCATCGGCCGGCGCGGCGCAGAGGATGTGCACCCCGGTGCCCGAGGGCGAGTACTCGGTGTAGCTGTCGCAGGCCTGGATGATCGACAGGCAGCGGTCCGCCACCTCGCCCGACTCGGCATCGATCATCCCGTCCAGGTCGATGCCCAGCAGGCCATCGCCCGGCAGGAAGGCGAACCCGACGCCGTCGAAATCGCCCCGCCCCGCAGCCGCCACGGCGGCAGCGAATGGCACCAGGTGCGAGCGGTCGCGCTCGCTCCCCTGCTCTTTCCACCGCCGCCCGCCATCGGCGTAGTACGGCATCTTGCGCGGCTTCTTCTCCGGCGTTTCGCCCGGCTCATAGCGCCACAGCAGCCACTGTTCCCGATCGGCGAGCGCGCCCGGAGCAGCGCCGGGCAGCGGATTACGCGCGCGGAATTCGGCCCGGTAGGCGGGCAAGTCTGCCCAGGGCAGCGGATCCGTCCCCCTCTGCATACCGAATCAGCGCGCCGCGTGGATCGTATGCACCACGTCGTCCCCCGGCAGCACCTGGCTCTCGACCTCTTTCAGGAAGGCATACACCGCCCGCACCACCCGGCTACCAGCCACGCGCAACGCCGCCACCTCGTCGAGCGTGATGAGTCCGTCGCGGCGCGACTCAGTGTACTCACGCGCCAATTCGCCGAAGCGATGCATCATTTCGAGCTGCGCCTGCAGCAGATCGGCCTCGCCCGCCTCGCCCATCGGCAGCGGCACGAACAGCCCGCCGAACACCGCGCACTTGGCCTCGATGTAGCCGCTCGCGCCCGTCTTCTCCAGGATTGCCGTGCCCATCGCGTCCGCCTCGTGGTCGGTCACGTCGTAGTTCGGCATCGAGTCGCTGAACTTGTTGTGCAGCACACCCGGGCTGCGCCCGATCAGGCGCGCCAGGGCAGCAATGCCGCCGGGGTAGTGCTTTGCGTCCGCGTGCAGCGCCAGAACGGGGTCTGCACGGTCAGGAGTTACGTGAGTCATCTTGTTATTCCCTCAGTCCACTTCTCGAAACATCACACCTAGACTCGCCTCAACCCCAGCCGAAAAAGAACGCCGGACGGCACCCGCCACCCGGCGCGAACAGCCGAGACGGCCGAGGGAGACAAACATGCAAAACGGGAGGCACGCCCCATGCAGATAGAATGCGAGTTCTCACACACCACCTTCGTCACCACAGGAGCGCACCATGGAACAACTGGAGTTCCAGCAAAAAGTCATGAAGGCGCTGAGCGACCAGCAATCGATACTCAAGCGCATGACGAACTACAACCAGTGCCTGCAGGCGCTGTGTCTCGCGCTGGCGGAACAGGAAGGGCTAGACCGCCAGAAGCTGGAGGCCGATTACGAGGCGAACCTGCTGCGCGTACAGGAGCAGATGCCGCCCCATCATCAGGACCCGGAGACCTACCGCACCTTCGAAGAAGCGCTGCGGTCTCGGCTTCGACCGCCGCGCGGCTGACGTGCAGGCGGCGAAGGCTGAAGCGCCTGAAATGGCGTTCGAGGTCGGTCATGTCACGCGGCCTCGTGGCATCCAAACGGGCGGCTTCTCCCATGCCGGTAGAATGCGAAGTTCCACCAACACACCTCCCGCACAGGAGAAGCCATGAAACTGAAGACCATCACGCTGGGAGACTTGAAAGCCCAGCTCGAATGGATGAGGGATCTGCCCGACGACACCGAGATCACCTTCGGCAACGGCGATCTGTCGTTCAGCCGCGCCAAGACGCGGCTGTACCGGCCAGACGACAGCACGCCGGCCATCATCAACATCGAGTTCGGCGAGCTTTACGAGGTCACGCACGACTTCAGCTCCGACTGATCCGCCGCCGGCAGCCGCGGAACCTTGCCCTCGCACCACTCGCGCAGCATGCGGGCGATGGTTTCGGACGACTTCACCGACCGATAGATCTCCATCGGCGCCCCGTTGGGCGCCAGGATGGAGAGCGCATAGCCGTATTTCGTCACCCTGATGACAGCCGTGCACCCGATGCGGTCGTAGTCGTCTCCGCAATAGGGCGTCATGTCGATATCGGTTGCTGTGCGCATTCAGGCGGCCTCATTCACTCGGAAAGACCAAGGCAAGGTTTTTCGGGTTGTGACGATTGCGGATCAAACTCACGCAGGACTGCTGTAAGCAGCGCCCAGTCGCCCACCGGGACCACCAGCCGCGACCCGTTGCGCCCGGACAGGACCTCGACGTTCTCGCGCTTGGAATCGACGCCGATGGCGAAAGGTGTCGGCAGGGACTGCATGTCAGGCGGCCTCCTGGTGTTCGACGGCGGGCGTGCAGCGCTTGGCATGCGGCGCGATCAGCGCATTGCCCTCTTCCAACGACAGCGTGGTGGAAGCAGCTGAATCGATACCTGTCATTCGCGACAACTCACTGAGGAAACCAACATGACGCCGGCTGACATTAGCGCCCCGCACGTGATCGCCTTTTGCCGCGAGATCGAACCTCGTGCCGAACCCATTCAAACGCTCTACCGTCCAGCGCCGGGAGCGCCGGAACGCGAGTGCTTCCCCATCGTTCAGCAGCACGCAAACACTCACGGCGGCGAGCTGGTGACAGGCTGGGCCATATGGGAGTGGCCGGGCGTATTCATCGAGGCGGAGTTCCACGGCGTATGGCGCAGCCCCGAAGGCCTGTGCATCGACCTCACGCCCCGCCGCGCACCGTATGAACGCACCACCTTTCTGCCGGCGCCGGGGAAGACCTTCAACGCGCGGCAGGTCGACAACATTCGCCGCGCCCTGGTCCAGGACCCTGACGTCAAGCGGTACCTCTTCCTTCACAGCCAGGTATTCAACCTCTTGAATGCCGGTGATCTGGCGAATCAGCTTGGTCAGGTAATGGTTCCGCGCAAGACCGCGCGCCGACTCGAAGTCATTCAGCGCGACATCGCACGATTGGATATGCGCTTGAAGCGGCGGTACCTCACCCGTGAAGCCAATCCCGCTCGTCTTGAAAAATGAGCACGAAGAATCACGATTTCGAGCCATCACGCCGCCTCGTGGTGTTCGTTCGCGATCGACCGGCAGCCGGTGCCCCGCAGATAGGCCCAATCCACATCTGGGCGCAGGTCTTCGCAGCGCACCTTCCCCTGAGACTCGCGGTCGATGGCGATCGCGATCGCCTCGCCCAGGCGTGGCTTGAGGCCATGCGCATACAGGTTCAGGTAGTTCGGCGAGCACCCGCAGCGCACCGCAAAGGCTTTGCGGTCGGCCACAGACATGGAGAGCCAGTAGGTTTTGAAGTCCATGGGCAGATAGTACCCGCTCAGGTACCGCCTTTCAATATCAGATATGGGACTTACCGAAAGGGTACTGACCCGGTTCAATGACGACATGGAAATCCACGAAACTCGAAAGCTCCGCTTGAAGCAGGTCATTGATGAACTGTTCGGCGGCGTAACACTCCGATGCGCGAATGCGTTGGACATGAAGCCACCACACCTTCATAGGTGGCTGTCCCGGTCAAAGTCTGGTCAGAACATCTCGGAGCTAAGCGCCCGTCGTATCGAGCAGCGCCTCGGCTTGATGGACGACGCGCTCGACATCCCGCCTCTTTCCCCCGAGCAGACCGAGGCGATCATCTCGGCACTGACGGCTGACGGCTGGACGGTGGCACCATGCGCCCCCGGCGAGGGCAAGCGCTTCGAGATCGGCGCGGCGCGGATCCACGCTGAGTTGAGGATGGAGAAGGAGGGGTTTGCCCTGTGGGGCGTGTTCTTCCCCTGGTACCGCGTGCGCCGCCACGACGTGCCGCAGCTGGTGTCGCTCCCGGATCTTGCCGGGCTCAACAACCACCCTGGCCAGTGCGTGGCAAATGCCGAAGCGGCACTCGAGCGGGCCCGATGCAGCGCCGACCCCGGCTATGCCGCGGCGCAGGAGAACAAGCTGCAGCAGATGTATGCCGAGTATGTTGCAAGCCCGTTCGGTCTGAGCGGGAATGCGGCGATCGAGGTCGACCAGCCCCCCGGGGACGGCTACGTGCGCCTGGAACACCTCTCCCCCACTCCGCAAATGGGCGCCGGTGCGGTCTTGGAAGAGCCCGTGCATGTGGTGCGCCATCTCGACGTGCTCGAAACATGGATCCGCGAGGAGGTGGGCAGCGCCAACCCCGACCGCATCAAGGTACTCACCGCGGTCGGTCGCAGCATGGCGCCCACCATCCAGGACCGCGACCTGGTCTTCGTCGATATCGGACACAGGCACTTCGACGCGCCGGGCATCTACGTCATCGACGTCGCGGGCAGGCTACTCCTCAAGAAGGTGATGATGCAGGCCGATGGAACCGTCATAATCCGGAGTGACAACACTGCGGAATTCCCCGACGAAGAGCGCTACCCGATCGACCACGCCACCGAGACGATCACGGTGTGCGGCAAGGTCATGGCGTGGTGGACCTTGCGCAAGGGGTAACAGGAACCAACATGGCACGTGACAAGTTCTACCGGGTTGCGGATGTCCCCGTAACCGAACTACTGCTCGATACCAACAACCCCCGCATTCGGCATGGCGAGGACCAGAACGATTGTATCGCGCGGATCCTGCGCGACCGGGACAACTTTGTGAACCTGCTCAAGGATGTCGCTGCCGAGGGGCTTTCGCCAGAGCATGTTCTGGTTTCGAAGAACGCCGAAGGCAAGTGGGTCGTGCGAGACGGAAACCGTCGGCTCACTGTACTGAAGCTTCTCAACCAGCCCGAGCTGGCCCAGCCCGATCAGCGCCTGGAGCAGTTGATCAGGCGAGTGGCTGAGAGCGCGAACGGAAAGATCCCGAAACGCATTGAATGCATCGCATGTGACGACGAAGCGGAGATCGTTGCGTATCTGGAGCGCAAGCACACCGGGGAGAACGCCGGCGTCGGCCAGCGTAACTGGTCCGCGCTGCTGAAGTCCCTGTTCAATCTGCAGGCGCGCATCAACGACCCCAACAAGCGCGCTGCTCAGTTGGTTCTATGGGTCGAAGAACATGGGCTTCGCGTCGAGGATAACTTCCCTCTCACGAACCTTAATCGTGCGCTGAACTCGGACACCCTCCAGCTGATCGGTTTCCGCGTCCTGAACGACCAGCTAGTCCCAACGCTACCTGTCGTTCAAGCCTACGCCCTAGCCGCCCGGGTCATTTCGGACGTCGCCTCGGGTCGGGTGCATGTCCGTCGCGACGATTCGGAGGGATCCATCTACTCCGCCGCCGATCAGACCGCCTATTTTCATCGCGTAAGGTCGGAGATCGGCCCTGCAATCGACAGCTCCGAGACTGTGGTCAGCGCCGAGAGCAGAGCATGCGACGGCACCGCGACGACCCCGCAGGAGAGGGAGGAGGACGAAGGCTGCGGACGTGTGGTTGATCCCGCCCCTCAGCCCGATGCGGGAAACGATCCTCCCCCGCCTACCCCCACCCGCCGGCCGTTGGCGCCGTACACGCCATCGTGGGATCGGCCGAGCCTGTTTCCTCGCCGTCACCCGGGTTTCAGTCTCCCTTCCGGCCATACAAAGGTCGCCAACATCATCACGGAATTGCGGGGCCTGAAAGTAAAGGAAACGCCACTGGCCGTTGCGATGGTGTTTCGCACGCTCATCGAGTTGAGCGAGGACCACTATCGCACCCAGCACGGGATCCCCGACGCGGAGACCTTTGTCAAACGGATCGCGAGAGCGGCCGATCACATGCGGAAAGCCGGCACGTTGTCTGACGGGCAGCACCAAGTCGTGATCCGCCGATCGCGCGAGGACGGCGGCATCTTGCACGCCACGACACTGCACAAGTATGTCCATTCCGCGGACTTCCACCCCACCTTCCAGACACTAAATAGTCTGTGGGACGAACTCGGGTGTTTCGTCGCAGCTTGTTGGCGATAACGCACTCCGATAAAGCAAGAGGCCCGCTACGCGGGCCTCTTGCTTTATGCATCATACATACCGCCGGTCAAGCCGGTCGGAACTCTTTAGCCTCGACTTCGGCGTAATCCACTGCCTGCAATCCCCGCTCGATCCGCCCCGGTACGAAACCGCCAAGACGGCGTACAACAGCGGGCGCCAGCAGATGACGCGAGACGATATAAGCGAGTTTCAACAGGCTCGAATGCGAAAGCATCATTCCACGCAACGCGACGTAATAGTCGGCAACGACCTGGCGCACCTGATCATCCTTCATCAAAGGGTCCGACGCCATTCGCTTGGCCTTGTCACGAGCAACCGCCAGCGCGCGATCGAATTCCGCCCCCTTCACCCGCTGGAAGATCGTCGCCAGCATGTCATCAAGACCAACCTTCGGCGCATCGCGTAGGAGACGATTGATATTGCCGTAATAGTGCTTGAAAACCTCACTGCTCTCAGGGATCACATCCTGCGCGACGAGTAGTACGAAGGCATCTCTTACACGGTACATGTTGTAGCACGCGCGTAGGCGCATCGTTCGGACATTCATGATGTAGGCCACCAGAACGATGCCGAGGACGATGATGAAATGCAGCCAGAACAAGTCGAGTTTCATGCACGGCCTCCCTTGCCGGTCCTTGCAGCCTGTCGCGACGATTGCCGCTTGCGCAGCAGCGCACTTTCAAGCTTGGACTTGGCTTCCGCACACCGAGTAATCTCGGCCTTCAACGTGGTGCTGTGGAGACTGCAGACCACAGCCAGACTGTACAGGGCGAAGAAACCCGTCGCAACTGTGTATGCCCACACCAGCTCGGGCGTCTCGATACTCAGCGTAGTCCAAAGCCACTGTAGCCCCTGAGCCAAACCCAACCAGCCAACCACCCCGCCCAGAATGTGCTTGAAGAATGATGCGGCGTTGGCTGAATTGAAAAACCCCATTTCTACGACTGAAACGCCCGAAGAAAGTGCCTCACGGTAGGCGCCCACCCGAGGCAACAAGGTGCAAAGGCGTTCCTGGCGTGAAAAAAGGCCGCCGAAGCGACCCGTGAGGAAGTGCAGACGAGCAGAACATTCGCCTGACGCATTGAAGCGGTCAGCACTCCCGCCTAACTGCGGAATGTTAACGGTAACGGCCGACCAATGCAAATCGTATCAGCAGCCCTTCGTGAGCGACGGCTCGGCTTGCAGTTCCAGATTGCCGTAGAACATCACCTCCGTTGCCCGCGGACGCTGTTTGCTGGTCGAGTAATGCAGTGAGAACTCCGT
The DNA here is from genome assembly GCA_017997795.1 of Thauera sp. Classification (GTDB taxonomy): domain Bacteria; phylum Pseudomonadota; class Gammaproteobacteria; order Burkholderiales; family Rhodocyclaceae; genus Thauera. The sequence goes on from JAGOEI010000011.1 coordinate 16,761, forward strand.
GCTGCTCACCCCCTTGTAGATCTCGCGAATCTCGGTGCAGTTGTCGTACGTGACCACCCACGGCGTACGGATCTGCACTACAGCCTCGGCGATGCGCGCATGGTCGTCGGGCTTGTAGTGGTTGCGATAAAGACGGTTTGCCTTGTGATAGTACGGCGGGTCAAGGTAAGTCAGGCTGCGGGCGGGGAGTTCAGCCTCGATACCGTCGATCAGGTCGAGCGCATCCTCCCGGTACAGCGATATATGACGACGCAGGCTGGCGATGCGACGGATACGACGCGCCAGTTCGTCCTTGTTGAACCGGGCGTCGAGCATGTAGGGCCCCGTTTGATCGCGCCCGCCGATGACGCCGCCGGTCAGGATGCCTGAACGGTTCGTTCTGTTCAGGAAGAAGGTTGCAAACCCCAGCTGAGTCAGCGAGTGCGCGTCAGGGCTGGCGTGGATACCGCGCTGCCGCTCCCAGCTCTCGAGGGTAACGGGCGTTTCGGCAAGCAGAGCCAGAAGCGCCTCGGTGTCGTTGAGCACCGCCCACCAGAACGCGTGGACAACCGGGTCGAGATCGTTGATCACGATGTGATCGACATAGCCCCGCGTCAACAGGAATAACGCCGCCCCCGCTCCGCCCGCATACGGCTCAACGTACCACCCCCCGCTAATGCGGTTATGGCGCATGAGTTGCGCAAGCCAGGGGCCCAAGCGCGCCTTGCCGCCTGGATATCTCAGCGGGGTCACGTAGCGTGCGCCCCCTGCCGTGTGCGGCGCGGTCATTTTGCTTTCGTTCTTCATAGGCTCTCTAGTGCGCGGGCGGATTCTAGCGGAAAGACCGCTGATCTTCGAATAATACCTTTTTAGGTATTGACGAATACAATACCTTCTCGGATACTCTCAATCAAGACGGCGCCAGCCCCTCTCGGCGGCGCACCGAACAACGATCAGGAGTCCGAGATGCAGACGTCTGCACACCCCTCCCCACTACGCACCCTCGCCGAGCGCGTCGCGGCGCTCAACCCCGAAGCCGGCCGGATCGGCGCCGGCATGCTGGCCCAGCTCGTGACCGAGGCTCACCGCGCCCTGGCCGATGGGGGCGCAGGTGATGCCGTCGCACCGGCCACCCACACCCTGATGGCCCTGGCTGAGCAGACGATGCGGCTGCGCCACGAATCAGACCTGAGGTGCCTCGCCTACCGCGCCGACGAGTTCTCGGCGCTCGAGCAGGTGCTCGCCGACGCGCCGATCACCGTCACCGACATCACGTTAATGAGCGTGCCACGTGACCCCGCCCCCGAGGGCGCCGCCCGCCTTATGAACGACGTGCTGGTGAGCGCCGACGCCCTGGCGGTGGACGAGATGGACGTGCGCGCCGCGCTGGGGGGCATGCAGGTGCTCGGCAGCCGGCCCACCAGCACCACGTTCGAGCACCCCGTCAAGCGCTGGCTGCTGTTTGTGCGCTGGATCGATACCCCCATCGTTATCGAGGAGACCGCAGCATGAAGAACCCTCTGAGCCCCATCGTGCGCCTTGCGCGCCACCTGCGACTGCAGGCTGCAGAGGCAGATCTGGCCTACATGGAGGCGCGCGCCCCGGCGGCGATCGCCCAGCAGCGCGCACACGTGGACCGCCTGCGCGCTTCGGTGCAGGCGCCGCCCCTGCCGCCGGCGAGCGCGGATTCGATCTGCAGGCGCATCGAACGCAGCGCCAAGCAGGTGCTGCTGTGAGCCTGGACATGAACCCCTTCCCGGACGGCGCTGGCGGGCCGGACGAGCGCATCCCGGTGACGGTGATGCTGACCCCCGTCCAGGCCGTGCGGCTGGAAGCACTGATCGCAGACCTGCGCGCACTCGACCCCTCGATCGACGACAACGATGTGAGCGACGCGGTGTTCGACACCGGATTGAGCGCCTACGAATTCTCCCTGACTACGGAACCCACCCTATGAGCACGAAAAAGAAAGCCCCCCCGCTGCGCGACCAGATCATCGCCTTCTTGAGCGGCCGGGACGAGGCCACGCTCAAGCAGATCGCCGCGGCGACGACCGAGCGCGACTTCCCGTCGCGCGTGACGAGCGAGCTGAACAAGATGCGCACCGACGCCCTGGTCGAGTGCGAGAAGAAGAAAGGCAAGAACGAGCTGTGGTACTGGCTCGCCGCGCCCAGCAGTGCAGTGCATGACTCCCAGCCGGCGGTGGAGCAAAACACCGGCAGCAGCGCATTGGATGACGACTCCTCTTCGGCCGAGGGCGCTGCCGTCCAACCCGAAACCGCGCCGGTCGCTGCCGCCTCTACCTCGGCGGCGCCGGTTGCGGCGGACGAGATGCAGGACGACGACGAGATGCCGCCCGCCGATGCTTCGCTGCTAGCCCTCGCAAACCGCGAGCTTGCCGATCGCCTCGCCCGAGTGGCGCACGTGCTGCGCGGATCCGGCCTGGAGGGCCTTCAGGACCTGGACGATGGCGCAGATCTGCAATCAGCCGCGGCCGCACTGACCGGCGCGTATCAAATGGCGCTCGCCGAGCTGTTCAAGCAGGCCATCGTGGTCATGGATCTGCGCAAGCAGCTCGAAGGCTTGCAGCGAGAGGGGATGCACGGTGCCACCCTCTTGTCGGGCGAGGATCGCTACACGGCCGCCGGCTACCTGGTGCGCGCGCCCAAGCGCGCCCCGCGGATCACCACCAAGCAAGAAACCGCAGTCGCCGCCGCGCTGGCTGCCGCACGCAACGGCAGCGGGCGCGGTGAAGTGTTCGCACTCGTGCCCGTCGGAAAGGCTGTGCGCGGCGCGGAGTGGAGGGCTGCATGAACATCATCGCCCTCAGCCTTGGCCTCGTGCCAGTGCCCGCCCTGCCGCCCGCCGTGCGCGAGCGCCAGAGCCGCATTGCCGACGAACGCCACCGTTGCGCAAACTTCGGCGAGCGCATGACGAACCAGTCTGTCGCTTCCTATCGGGCCAAGATCCTGAACCTGCTGCGCGAAACCGGCCCGGCCTCCACGGCCGAAATCGCAAGCGAGTTCAACACCACGACCATATACCTCCGTCCGCACCTCGACCGGATGGTGCTGGACGGAACGGTGCGCTTCGAGGTGGGCATGAGTGGAGGCCGCAGGGCCTTCACCTGGACCGCAGTGGAGGCCGACGAGTAATGATCCAGCACCACACCGCCCCGCCCGCGTGTGCCGGCTGCGGGCATCTGCAGCGCTCGACGGTGCAATGCGGCCCGATCGTCGAACAGAACGATCGCTGCGGACACCCGACGGGCCCCAAACCCATGCATGACCCGTGCGCCTGGCACAGCGACGGCGCGGTCATGCGTATCGATGGCAATCGGGTGCAAGCATGAACGACAGCATGAACGATCAGCCGGTATCGCTTTCCCGCGCCGACCGCCGCAAGTTCGAGAAGGCGATGCGGCGCGCGCCGCACGCGGGCCGCCAGAAGCCCAACCGCGCTGAGCTGCCCCTGCGCCTGATGCCGTGGAACATCCACGGCGTGTGGGCGCCACTGGACCGCATCCTCGCCAAGCTCGAGATCGACGGCACCGCCGAGTACTCCGGGGGCGAGCCGGTCCTCTACGACCCCGGGACGAACGACTGGCACAACAGCGCGCAGGCGATCCGCGGCATTGCCGAGTTCTACCAGGTCGCCGCGCGCCGCAAGGGTTGGCCGGGCGTTCAGACCGAGCCCATCACCCGCTTCGCGCGTTTGCTCGAGCTCGACGACGAGATCACCCAGCAGGACATCGACGACGTGCGTGCATGCTCGGACGTTCTGCGCAAGCTCGCCGGCTCGCTCACCCTGCGAGAGGCCCGCGCTTACCTGGACGAGACGTGCATCAAGATCGAGGTCGAGAAGGCGGGACTGACGGAGCGTGCAGCATGACCCGCCGCCACTCCCCCTTGCAGCAGCTCAAGGAAGCCAAGCAGATCGCCAAGGATCACGGGCTTTTCGTAGTCGAGAAGGCCGACCGCGACGGCACCCGCTACCTGCTCTATCGCGCACAGCAGCCCACCAACACGCTGATCGGCCGCCGCAGCAGCCCGAACGGCATCCGCACTCTGGTGTGCAAGGTCGCGAACTTTCACTGAGGCCCGCCATGGAATCGAACGCCATCTCCCCCTACGCCGAGGTCGCGCTGGACGCACTCGCGCCCAGCCCCACCAACCCGCGCAAGACCTTCGCCGACCTTGAGGATCTGGCCGCATCGATCCGCGAGCAAGGCGTGATGCAGCCGATCCTCACCCGGCTGTGGCCCGACCACTACCCCACGCCCGAGGGGCGCGACTCGCGTCCGCTGTACGAGATCGTCGCCGGCGAGCGCCGCTACCGCGCATCGCTGCTCGCAGGCCTCGCCACCATTCCGGCGCTGGTGCGCCCGCTCACCACCCGCCAGGTCCTCGAGGCGCAGATCGTCGAGAACCTGCAGCGCCGCGACGTCACCGAGCTGGAAGAGGCCGAGGGCTACCAGCTGATGATGCGCGACCACGGCTACAGTGCCGACGACCTGGCCGACAAGGTGGGCAAGAGCCGGGCGTACATCTACGCACGGCTCAAGCTGACGGCGCTGTGCTTGGAGGCCCGGCAGTTCTATCGGGATGGCAAGCTCGACGCGTCGCGCGCACTGCTCATCGCCCGCATCCCCGTGCCCGCCCTGCAGGTGCAGGCCGCGAAGGAGATTATCCGCGAGGGGCATTTCGAGGGGCCGATGTCGGCGCGCCAGGCGGCGGCCCACATCCAGCACCGCTACATGCTCGATCTGGCCAAGGCGCCGTTCGGCCGCGACGCGCATTACGTGATCACGGTCGAAGCCAGCCTCGCCGGCAAAGGCCCGCTCGGGCTGGTGACCTGCGTCGAGTGCCCCAAGCGCACCGGCAACGACCCCGAGGCGTACCCGGGGATCCATCCAGACGTCTGCACTGACCCCAACTGTTACGCGGACAAGCGTGCCGCGCACCTGGCCCAAGCCGCAGCGCGCGCGCGGGAGGACGGACACAGGGTCATCACCGGCGAGGCGGCGAAGAAGATCGCCCCGCATGGCATCTACGGCCCCACCGCCGGCAACTATGTGGCCCTGGACGAGAAGGACTACTACGGCGGTCATTACCAGACCGCACGCAAAGCGATCAAAGGGCAGGACGTGCCGATCGTGATGATCGAGGACCACCGCAAGGGCACGCTCGTACCGATGGTGGCCAAGCAGGATCTGGGCGAGGCGCTGAAGGCCGCCGGTATCCAGCCGAGCAAGAGCAAGCGGAACCCACGCGAGCTCGCGCTCGAGAAGGCGCGCAAGGCCGAGAAACAGTTCCGGCGTGCGCTGTTCGACGCGCATCACGCGGCCACGCGGACGCAGCTGAACGCCGCCACCACGCCCAAGCCCGCCCTCAGCCGGGACGATCTGGCGCTGATCGCCCGCCAGTTCTTTGCCGCACGCGGGAGCGAGACCAGCAAGATCCTCGCGCGCATGTACGTCCCCGACGCCCCCGCGCGCGGGCCCGGGGATTCCGAGTACCAGGACGAGGATTACCGCCGCTGCCGGCGGCTGACCGAGATGATCGACGAGGCCAATGCGCCGCAGCTCATGCTGCTGCTGCTCGATCTGGCGCTGGTGAGCACCCTGGACGTGCCCACGTACACGGACGATATCGCCACGCCGGCGCCCCTGGTCGCTGCGGCCGAGCGGGCCGGGCTGAACGTCGACAGGATTCGGGCATCGATGGCGGGCCAGCCCGCGGCGGAGAAAACAGCGCCTACCCCTCCTCAAGCTGCGCCGGCGGGCGAGTGCTCGGCGCCGAAGTTCGAGGCTGGCCAGCGCGTGAGGATCCGGCCCGGCGCTTGCTGGGACAACGGCACCCCGATCAATGCCGATGACACCCCGGGAACGATCCAGGGCGCCGCCGGCGGCGATGGCTATGACGTGCTGTTCCAAAACGGGGTGCGCCGCCACTACCTTCCGGCGATCGCGCTCGAACTCGCGGCGCCGGAAGGTGCTTCTCCCCCCGAACAGGCTGCGCCGGCCGGCGACGACCCCGCCCAACCCCCGAAGGCCAAACCCGCCGGCCGCGCGAAACAGGCTGCGCCAGCGCGCGCCGTGAAGACGGCGAAACCCAAGGCCCAGGCCGCTGACGCGGCGAGAAAACCGAAGGAAGAGGCAAAGACCAGCGGCCGCGTGGCCGCGGCCGGAGGAAGGGGGGAAACCACCGACGAGCCGCCGCCGTACCGCTGCCCGAATACGCCCGACATGCTTGAAGGAGTACGCGCATGAATGCACCAGACTTCAGCAACGTCATGCTCGATCTCGAAACCATGGGCAACGGCCCGAATGCGGCCATCGTGGCGATCGGTGCCGTGGCGTTCAACATCCAAGACACAGAGATCTCAGCGGATAACTTCTACACCCGCGTCAGACTCGAGTCTTCTGTGGAGCACGGAGGCGTTATCGATTCGTCGACCGTGCTTTGGTGGATGGAGCAGTCCGAAGAAGCCCGGAGTGAGATCGCAAAGAAGGATGGACTTCACATCATCGACGCGCTCGAAGAATTCAGCCACTGGATACGGACAGCCGCCGCCGGTGACGAATCACACGTCTGGGGAAACGGCGCCAGCTTCGACAACGTGATTCTGCGCAGTGCCTATCAGCGCAGGCGGATAGAGCCGCCGTGGCTGTGGTGGAACGACCGCTGCTACCGCACCGTCAAGGCGCTGCACCGCGACGTGCCATTCGAACGACTCGGCACCCATCACAAGGCCATTGACGATGCGATCAGCCAGGCGCAACACCTGATCCGCATGCTCAACCCGGACGCGCGGAAGCCCGGCTGCATCAAGGGGGACGACTGCACGATCGGCACCGGATACTGCACGGGGTGCTGCTCATGACGCCCGCCCACATCGTTCTCGCCCGTCTGCTCGCCCGCCAGGCCGTGCGCCGGCATTTGCAGCCGCAAACGCCCGCCCCGCGCGAGACACAGCCCGAGCGTTCAAAGCGCCTCGTTCAAAACCAATCTGCACCGCAGTAATCTCCGCGAATCATGCGCACCGCCTGCTATCTCCGCTACTCGTCCGACAACCAGCGCGACGCCAGCATCCGCGACCAGCTCCGCAACGTCGAAGCCTACTGCACGCGCATGGACTGGCCGTCGCCGGCCGTCTATCAGGACCAGGCCATCAGCGGCGCCCGCAACGACCGGCCCGGCTATCAGGCGCTGCTCGCCGCGGCCGAGGCAGGCATGATCGATGCGCTGCTCGTGGATGACCTATCCCGCCTGTCGCGCGACCACATAGAGAGCGCGCTAACCATTCGCCGCCTGAAGTACGCCGGTGTGCGGGTGATCGGCGTGAGCGACGGCGTCGACACGGCGCGCAGCGGCTACAAGCTCGAGGCCGGCTTGCGCGGACTGATGGGCGAGCTGTACCTCGACGAGCTCGCCGCGAAGACGCACCGCGGGCTGATGGGCCAGGCGCTCGACGGCTACAGCGCCGGCGGCTTGCCCTACGGCTACCGCAGCACGCACGACGGCCAGGGCTACAAGCGCACGGTCGACGACGAGCAGGCGCGCTGGGTGCGCTACGTGTTCGAGCGCTACGCGGCCGGCGCCACGGTGCGACAGATCGCCGACGAGCTTAACCGGCAGGGCGTGCCTTCGCCCCGCGGCGGCACTTGGGCGCACTCGGCGCTGTACCCGGATGCAAAGGGCGTGGGGATGCTCGGCAATCCGATCTATGCCGGGCGGCAAGTCTGGAACCGCACCGCATGGGTGAAGGATCCGACCACCGGCCGGCGGCGGCGCACGATGCGCCCGCGGTCCGAGTGGGTCATTATCGAATCGCCTGAGTTGGCGATCATCGACGCCGACCTGTGGAACGAGTGCGACGCCCGCAGCAAGGCCACCAAGCGCAACACGGCGGCCAAACAGACGCGCGGCAAGGGTGCAGGCGGCAGAGGTCCGAAGTACCTCTTCAGCGGACTGCTGCGCTGCGGTGTGTGCGGCGGCGCTTACGTGATCCAGACGCCCACGCAATACGGGTGCGCAACGCACAAGGACCGCGGTGCAAGCGTCTGCACAAACGCGCTGAAGGTCAAGCGCAGCACCATCGAGGCCGTGCTGCTGGCCGGAGTGAAGCGCGAACTACTCAACGACGAGGCCTACCGAGCCTTCGAGGCCGAGGCGAGGGCACTGCTCAAAGCTGAACGGCCGGATCCGGCGAACGCGCGCCGCAAGCTCGCCCAGGCGCAGAAGGAACTCGACAACCTGATGGCGGCGATCCGCGCCGGGATCATCACGGCGACGACGAAGCAGGCGCTGGAAGATGCGGAGTGCCAGGCGCAGGCCGCGCGCGACGAGCTGCAGGCTATCGAGCGCTTCGAGCCGGCGCAGATCCTGCCGCGCGCGCGTGAGATCTATCGTGACCTGGTGGCGAGCCTTGAGGCGGTGGAGGATGTCGCCACGGCGCGCGAGGCCTTGCGGCAGATCATCGGCGACGTGCGGCTGGTGCCCGAGGACGGCGCGCTGACAGCAGAAATGCAAAGCCCCGGACTGGCCGGGGCTTTGCAAATAACGGTGGTTGCGGGGGCAGGATTTGAACCTGCGACCTTCGGGTTATGAGCCCGACGAGCTGCCAGACTGCTCCACCCCGCGTCGGAGAAACAGAACTATAAACAAGCCACGGCGAAAAGGCAAGAAATTTTTGCGCCGCACAAGACTTGCAGGAAAGCTGGTGCCGGCAATAGGAATCGAACCCACGACCTTCTGATTACAAATCACATTTCCCGTCAATTTCAATCATCACCGAACGCCACAAGAAACGCCGCAAACCCTTGTTTTTGCTATGGCTACATGAATCACAAGGTTGATTTATGTTGAGCGATATTGCTAGAATCTGGCTACATGGTGGCTACATGGAACGCCGTGTAGCCAAACTAGCCGGAGCTGACAGCATGCAACGCGAGCGCCTGACCCCCGAAAGAATCCGCCGCTTCACCTGCGCCGATGGCACCGCGCAATCCTTCCTTTGGGATACCGAAGCGCCCCGCCTTGCCGTGCGTGCGACCGCTGGCGCGAAGTCTTTCATCTTCGAGAGCAAGCTAGACCGGCGCACCGTCCGCGTAACGATTGGCGACGTGCGCGCCTGGAACCTTGACGACGCCCGCACCGAAGCGCGCCGCCTGCAAACCGAGATTGACCAGGGCAACGACCCGCGCCAGCAGAAAGCCGAGCGCATCGCCGCAGCAGAGGCCAAGCGCGCCGCAGCAGAGGCCGCCAAAGCCGAAGCCGACCGACAGGCCCGCTACACCCTGCGCGCCCTGTGTAGCGCGTATGTGACCCGCCTTGAGCGCGCCGGCAAGGCCAAAAGCGCCGCATCGACCCGTTCCGCCTTCAAGTGCCATGTGTTCCCGCATGCCGAGATTGCCGACACGCCCGCCCGCGCAGTGACCGCGCACCAAATCGCCGC
>JAGOEI010000096.1 GCA_017997795.1 Thauera sp.
ACATGCAGAAGCAGGGCCTGAGCCCCTTCGTGCATCACCAGTTGCCCAAGACGGTGATCAATATGAAGCAGGGCGCAGGGCGGCTCATCCGCAGCGAGCGCGACCGCGGCGTGCTGTGCATCTGCGATCCGCGCATGATCGAGAAGTCCTACGGCAAGGTGGTGTGGCGCAGCCTGCCGCCGATGCGGCGCACCCGCGCCGAAGCCGACGCCGTGGCCTTCCTCGAGAGCCTGCCGCCGCCGCGCCAGGGCTGAGTTGGCTCTCCAGACGGCAGCGCGGCTCGACGCCCCGTGGGAGCAACCGTCCGTGAGGGCAACTGTCTGTGGAAGCGGGCTTGCCCGCGAATGTCGCAAGATCAGGCGCCACTTTCGCGGCCAAGGCCGCTCCCACGGGGCGTCGCTCTCACCGGGCGAGGCTGTGGGGCCCCACTGCCCACAGCCGCCTGGCGGTCTGTTGTATCCTCTCGGGTCAGCCAACTCCCGACCCGTCGTGGTTTCTCGATGAACGTTTTCGGTTTCGCCGGCTGGTCCGGCTCCGGCAAGACCACGCTGGTGGAAAAGCTCATTCCCGTGCTCACCGCGCGCGGCCTGCGCGTGTCGGTGATCAAGCACGCACACCACGGTTTCGACCTCGACAAGCCGGGCAAGGACTCCTGGCGCCACCGTGAAGCCGGCGCCACCCAGGTGTTGATGCTGTCCAACGACCGCTGGGTGCTGATGCACGAGCTGCGCGGCGCGCCCGAGCCCACGCTGGAAGAGCAGCTCCGCCTGCTCGAACCCTGCGACCTGGTGTTGATCGAAGGCTACAAGGCCGCCGCCGTGCCAAAGATCGAGATCCACCGCCCATCCCACGGCAAGCCGCCGCTGTGGCCGGAGAATGAGCACGTGGTCGCGGTCGCCACCGACGCTGACAATGATGCCGACCTCGACTGCCCCCTGCCGCGCCTGCCGCTCAACGAGCCGGCTGCCGTGGCCGACTTCATCCTCGATTACCTGAAGACCCGATGAACGCCAACATGCTTTCCTTCGACGAGGCCTACGAGAAGCTGCTCGGCTTCGTCCGCCCGGTGCGCGAGATCGAACAGGTCGACACCATGTTCGCCGCCGGTCGCGTGCTCGCGGTGGCGCAGCACTCCACGATCAACCAGCCGCCGATGGACAACTCCGGCATGGACGGTTACGCGCTGCGCGCAGCCGACGTGCCCGCCGCCGGCACCCGCCTGCCGGTCAGCCAGCGCATCCCTGCCGGCAGTGTGGGCCACGAGCTCGCGCCCGGTACCGCCGCGCGCATCTTCACCGGCGCGCCGCTGCCGCCGGGTGCCGACACCGTGGTGATGCAGGAGTTGTGCGAGCACGACGGCGACCACGTCATCGTCAACACCGTGCCGCGCCTGGGCGAGGCGGTGCGCAGGATGGGCGAGGACATCGCCGTCGGCGACCTGATCCTGCCCGCCGGCCTGCGCCTGACGCCGCAGGCAGTGGCGCTGGCGGCCTCGGTCGGGCTGGCCCAGTTGCCGGTGCTGCGCCGGGTCAAGGTGGCGGTGTTCTCCACCGGCTCCGAGCTGGTGATGCCGGGCGAGCCCTTGCCGCCAGGTGGCATCTACAACTCCAACCGCTTCATGCTGCGCGGCCTGCTCGCCGCGCTCGGCTGCGAGGTCGAGGATTTCGGCATCGTGCCCGACCGGCTCGACGCCACGCGCGAGGTACTGCGTCGTGCGGCCGAGGGCCACGACCTCATCCTCACCAGCGGGGGTGTCTCCGTGGGCGAGGAAGACCACGTCAAGCCCGCTGTCGAGGCCGAAGGCAGCCTCGACATGTGGAAGATCGCGATGAAGCCGGGCAAGCCGCTGGCCTACGGCCATGTGCATGGCGCCGCCTTCATCGGCCTGCCGGGCAACCCGGTGTCGAGCTTCGTGACCTTCCTGATGATGGTGCGCCCCTTCCTGCTCGCCACCCAGGGCGTGCGCGAGGTGGCGCCGGCGTCGCTGATGCTGCGCGCCGATTTCGACTGGCCGCGGCCCGATCGTCGGCGCGAGTTCCTGCGTGCACGCATGAACGCGCACGGTGGGGTGGAGCTGTTCGCCAACCAGGGTTCGGCCGCGCTCAATTCCACGGTGTGGGCGAATGGCCTGGTCGACATCCCGGCCGATACGGCAGTCGCCCGCGGCGAGCCGGTGCGCTTCCTGCCCTATGGCGATTTGCTCAACTGAGCGCGGTTGCGGCCGACCAATCAGAGAAACGAATGCGGATGACCCAGCGATGACGACGAAGGTGAAGGTGCTTTACTTTGCGAGCCTGCGCGAGGCAGTCGGGCGCTCGAGTGAGGAGTTCGACGTGCCGATCGACGTGGCGACGGTGGGGGCCTTGCGCGCTCACCTGGCGGGACGTGGAGAAGGCTGGCAGGCCCTTGCGGCCGGGCGCAACGTGCGCGCTGCACTCAACCAGCGCATGGTCGGCGCCGACGCTGCGATCGCGGCCGGCGACGAGGTGGCGTTCTTCCCGCCCGTGACCGGAGGCTGAGCCATGGCGATGTGTTCGGAGGTCAGTGTCCAGGAGGCCGATTTCGACGTCGGTGCCGAGATCGGCGCGCTGAGTGCCGGCCGGCCGGACGTCGGCGCGGTGGCCAGTTTCGTTGGCCTGGTGCGCGACGTGAACGATGGCAGCGGTGTGCATGCGATGACGCTCGAGCACTATCCGGGCATGACCGAGCGCGCGTTGGGCGACATCGTGGCGCAGGCGAAGGCGCGCTGGGCGCTGCTGGGCGTGCGGGTGATTCACCGCTACGGCCGGCTGGAACCGACCGATCGCATCGTCTTCGTCGCTGTCGCCAGCAGCCATCGCGGTGACGCGTTCGCTGCCTGCGAATTCATCATGGATTATCTGAAGACGCAGGCGCCGTTCTGGAAGCGCGAGGAAACCCCGGAAGGCGCGCGCTGGGTCGATGCGCGCGAGACCGATGACTCGGCGGCCGCACGTTGGAGCCAGGATGCGGCGACCGATGTGGGCGGGGAAAGCTGGGAAGAGATCGAGCAGCGGCGCTGAACGCGACCCTGCGCGGGTGAACGCGCTGCAGATCGGTAAACGCAGAACGGCGCCTTTCGGCGCCGTTCGTGTATCAGCCGTCCGGGATCAGCGGCGGCCGCGCGAACCCTGCTGCGTCATGGCCTGGAAGGCCTCGGTCGAAGCGCGGGTCATCTGCTCGAAGGCTGCACGGGTGGTGTCCATTGCGGTCTGCATCGCGCCCAGGGCGTTCTGGTCGGCGATCGGCATGCCCTTGAACATCTTCTGCATGGCTTCGAACATGTCGGTGCTGCCGCTGGTCAGTTGCTCGCCAACCAGCTTGCCGAATTCGGCCTGCGTCGCCGCAGTGATCTCGGCGATCTGACGGGCGCACGCGAGCATCTGCTCGGTGGTGCTCTGCGCGTAGTTGGCGCGCAGTTCCATCAGGCCCTTCGGATCCTTGGCGCCGGACAGTGCCTTGGCGTTCTGGACGCCTTCCTCGAACAGGCGCTTGGCGGTCGTGACCTGGATTTCCATGATGCGCTGCGAGTTCTCGATCGACATCTGAGCCAGCCGCATCGCAGCCTCGAGGTTCTTCTTCTGAAGTTCGTTCAACTGTTCTTGTTTGCTGGCCATAAAGTCCTCTCCACTCGCATTCATTGATTGTCTGGTTTGTGTAGAGCCGGCGGTCGCGATGAAGCGTCCATGCAGCGACGCACGACGATCCATTCAGCGAAATGCCGTCTCGCCTTCACAATAGCATAGGACGCATGACGGACCGGGCCGGAATGGCGGGTGCGCGCCCGTTGGATGCAACTTTGTTGCGATGCAGCAACAGTGTTGCCGCAAGCCTCATGCCCCGAGGGTTCTCGCTCAGCGAATTGTCGGTCGGTCGGGCAGCCCCGGGTCAGTGCGGGGTATCGTTCCCTCTGCGTGCGTGCGGGGGAAATGCGCGAGCAGCGCTGCGCCCACTGCATCCACGGCCGTGCTCAGGCCCTGCTCGATGTGCCCGGCGCGGCAGGCTTCGGCCACGCGTTCGACGAGCTCGTGCCAGTGGGCCTCGTTCGTGCAGCGGGCAAGCGCGCGGTCGGCGACGATCTCGATGCGGTGCTCGGCGAGCAGCAGGTACACGAGCACGCCGTTGTTGTGTTCCGTATCCCAGACGCGTTGCTTGCCAAAGAGCGTGAGCGCGCGGTCGCGCACGACGTCCTCGATCGACTCGCCACGCGCGACGTGTCGCCACAGGTAGCTCGGTGGGAGGCTGGCCTCGACGCACAGGCAGATCTGGCCGCTGTGTTCCTGCTCGCTGGCACGGACGCGCGCCTCGAGTCGTCCGATGCCCGCTTCGCCGACCGCGCGCAGTGCATCATCGGCGTCGAGCCACAGGTGGCGCAGGCATCGCTGCAGCAGCTTCATCACCATCCTCCGGATGCGCCGCCGCCGCCGAAGCTGCCGCCACCGCCGGAGCGGAAGCCGCCGCCACTGCGCCCGCCAAAGCCGCCGCGGCCGCCCAGCCCGCCGAAGCCACCCCCGCCGATGATCGGCCCGCTGCCGCGGTGCGGCGGCCCGCCGCGGCCGCCACTGCCGACGCCGAGCGCCAGCACGAACACGACCGCGAGCACGCCGCCGATGATGGCGAGCACCAGACTGGCCGTGAGCACATGGACGATCAGCCCGGTGAGCCCCCCGGTGAGCAGCGACCCGGGCTTGCGGCCGAGCACGCCGACGAGCACCCCGCCGAGCATGGGCACGGCGACGAAGAGCAGGGCGCCCAGATCCTCGAGGTTCATTCCCGCTTCCTGCGAACGGCCTTGCGTCGGAGCGGGAAGCGCTTCGCCACGAACCAGCGCCATGAGCCCATCCAAGCCGGCATCCAGCCCGCCGGCAAAGTCGCCGCGCCGGAAGGCGGGGGTGATGGTGCCGTCGATGATGCGCCAGGCCGCGAGGTCGGGTACCGCGCCTTCGAGGGCACGCGCGACCTCGATGCGAACCTTGCGGTCCTCCTTGGCCACCACGAGCAGGATGCCGTCGCCGACTTCGCGGCGCCCGATCTTCCAGGCGTCCGCGACCCGGAAGGCGAAGGCGGCGATGTCCTCGGGCTGGGTGGTGGGCACCAGCAGGACGACGATCTGGCTGCCGTGGGCCGCTTCGAAGGCGGCCAGCTTGCCTTCCAGCGCCTGCTGTTGAGGGGCGCTCAAGGTGCCGCTGCGATCGATGACGCGGGCCGTCAATGCCGGTACCGGCTGAAGCGACTGGGCGAACGCCGGCGCAGCGAACAGGGCCGCGGACAACGCAAGCAGGCAGGCGATCAGCAGCGGAAGCAGGGCGGTGGCGACTGGGGCTGGCCGCACCCATTCGCGGACGCGCGGTTGCGCGTCGCCCGCACCGTCGGCGCAGGCTTGGGCGCACCCGCGGCGCGAGGGCGACCCGCGTTCGCGCACGAGCCGTGTCACGCCGGGTGGGCGGGCGCAGGCCGCGTGGCAGGGGCTCGAAGCGTCTGGCGACATGCCCTTGTCAGCGCTTGTCCTGGCTGCCGAAATCGACCCGCGGCGGCGCGGAGATCTCGGCCTCGTTGGCGACGGTGAGGCCCGCCTTGGGCTTGTAGCTGAAGATCATCGCGGTGAGATTGCTCGGGAAGCTGCGCGCGAGCACGTTGTAGGCCTGTACCGACTCGATGTAGCGGTTGCGCGCCACGGTGACGCGGTTCTCGGTGCCCTCGAGCTGTACGCGCAGATCCTGGAAGCCCTGGTTGGCCTTGAGGTTGGGGTAGTTCTCGGACACGGCGAGCAGGCGCGACAGGGCGCTGCCGAGCTGCCCTTGGGCCTGCTGGAAGCGCTCCATCGCCTGCGGGTCGTCCAGCATCTCGGGGGTGACCTGGATCGCGGTCGCGCGCGAGCGCGCCTCGATCACGCGGCTCAGGGTTTCCTGCTCGAAGTTTGCCTCGCCCTTGACCGTCTCGACGAGGTTGGGGATGAGGTCGGCGCGGCGCTGGTACTGGTTGAGGACCTCGGCCCAGGCGGATTTGGTCTGCTCGTCCAGGCGCTGAAAGTCGTTGTAACCGCAACCGGACAGGGTGAGGGCAGCGGCGAGCGCGAGGACGATGGGGAAGCGGCGGCTGAGGGCGGCAAACATGGGGTTCTCCGGATCATGCTTTGGTTATATCCCGCACTCTAGCAGCGCAAAGCGCGTTTTTGTTCTTGCTCAAGGAATCGGCGCGCGCTCGCATCTACTCTGCGCAGGCTGCGATTCCGGCCGCAGAACGAGACCGGAGCCCATCCCATGGAAGAAATCACGATGTTCGACAATGCTGTTCATCCCTTTGATGCGCGTGGCGTTGCCAAGCGTTTCCGCCATGCCGCGATCTTCGGTGCGCTCGAGTCGCTCGAGGACGGCGAGGTCATGCGCTTCGTCAACGACCACGATCCGCTGCCGCTGCTCGGCCAGATTCAGCAGCGCTACGGCAACCAGGTCGGCATCAACTACGTTGCGCGCGAGCCGGGCAACATCGTCATCGACTTCACCATCCAGCTCGGTGCGCAGGCTGCGGCGGGTGCGCCCGCGGTCGCAGCGGCTGCCGTCGGTGGTGGCGGCTGCGGCGGCGGTGGCGGGCACGGCTGCTGCTCCTAAGCTTTCCCGTACTTGCGAAAGACCGCGCGGGCGTCTGCCTGCGCGCGTTCGAGCGTGCACATCGACGGATCGTCGTCGTGCGCGCTGAAGAAGTCGTCCGCCTGGGCGGCCATCACCAGCTTGATGGCCGCCTCTTCGCTCTGGTCGAAGCGCTCGTAGAGCAGGGTGGCGACCTCGTCGAGGTGCTGTTCGTAGGTCATCGGCATTGCAGGTTCTTCCTCAGCGCATCGTCACGAATTCTTCGGCGCTCGTGGGGTGGATCGCGACCGTGTCGTCGAAATCCGCCTTCGTCGCGCCCATCTTCACGGCCACCGCAAAGCCCTGCAGCATCTCGTCCGCGCCGTCGCCGATGACGTGAGCGCCGACGATGCGTTCGTCCGGGCCGGCGCAGACGAGCTTCATTGCGGTCTTGGGGCGGTGCTCGGTCAGCGCGTGGTACATCGCGGTGAACCGGGTGGTGTAAACCTTGATGTCGCCGAAGCGCGCGAGCGCGGCCTCTTCTGTGAGACCGACGGTGCCGATCGGCGGGTGGCTGAACATCACCGTGGGAATGTTCTCGTAGTCGAGCCGGCTGTCGGCCTGGCCGCGGAACAGGCGTGCCGCCAGTCGGCGCCCGGCGGCGATCGCCACCGGCGTCAGCTCGGCGCGGCCGATGATGTCGCCGATCGCATGGATGCCCGGCACGTTGGTGTTCTGGAAGGCGTCGGTCGGCACGACGCCGTTGGCCTCGACATGCACGCCCGCAGCAGCCAGGTTGAGACGGTCGGTGTTGGGATGGCGGCCGGTTGCCCACACCAGCGCGTCCACGGTGAGGCTGGCGCCGTCCTCGCAGCTCACCTCGAGGCTGCCATCGCCGTTGCGTTGCACCGCGCGCACGCGCGTCCCGAAGCGTAGCGTCACGCCGTCTTCCTGCATCTGCGCGCTCAGTTCGTCGCGCAGCATGGCGTCGAAGTTGCGCAGCAGGTGAGGGCCGCGAACCAGCATGGTGACTTCGCTGCCGAGGCCGTTGAAAACGCCGGCGAGCTCGACTGCGATGTAGCCCGCACCGACGATGGCGACACGACGGGGCTGCTGCGTCAGCGCGAAGAAGCCATCGGAGTCGATGCCGAGATCTGCGCCGGGCAGGTCGGGAATGACCGGTCGTCCGCCGGTGGCGATGACGATGTTCGGGGCGGTGAAGCGCTGCCCGTCCACTTCGACCGTGTTCTGAGCTACAAAGCGGCCGAAGCCCCGCACCACGTCGACGCCCGCCTTGTCGAGCATGTTGGCGTAGATGCCGTTCAGGCGTTCGATGTAGGCATCGCGACGCGCCTTGAGCACGTTCCAGTCGAACGTGCTCTCGCCGACCAGAAAGCCATAGCCGGCCGCGTCTTCCAGTGTTTGCGCAATGTTCGACGCATACCACATCACTTTCTTGGGCACGCAGCCCACATTGACGCAGGTGCCGCCGAGGCGGGCGCCTTCGATCAGCAGCACGCGCGCGCCATATTCGGCCGCACGGCGCGCGGTGGCCACGCCGCCGCTACCGCCACCGATGGCGATGA
>JAGOEI010000097.1 GCA_017997795.1 Thauera sp.
GACGCGGAAACGCTCATCGCCGCTGCCGACGAGGCGCTCTATCTTTCCAAGGCCGAGGGCCGGAACCGCGCCACCGTCTCGGCGAGGCAGGGCGGCGAATCGGCTAGAATGCCGGCTTCGAGCTCCGATGAACATCAAAGCAGAGAGGATTGAAACATGGCTCGCATGGTTAACTGCGTGAAACTGGGCCGCGAGGCCGAAGGCCTGGACCTGCCCCCGGTTCCGGGCGCGCTCGGCAAGCGCATCTTCGAAAACGTGTCCAAGGAAGCCTGGCAGCAGTGGGTCAAGTACCAGACCATGCTGATCAACGAGAACCGCCTCAACCTGATGGACGCGCGTGCGCGCAAGTACCTCGCCGAGCAGATGGAGAAGCACTTCTTCGAAGGTGGCGCCGACCAGGTCGCGGGCTACGTGCCGCCGTCGCAGTAAGCCTTAGCATCGCGCCGATGCAAAAAAGGGATGCCGAGGCATCCCTTTTTTGCGCCGTGCCGCGAAGCGGACCGGGTTCAGCGCTTGTCGCCGAGCGCAGCAGCCTGCGACTTCTCGAAACGCACGTCCTGGCCGTGGGCCACGTACACGACGTGTTCGGCGATGTTCATCGCGTGGTCGCCGATGCGCTCGATCGATTTGGCGATGAAGAGCATCTCCAGGCTGTTCGAGATCGTGCGCGGGTCTTCCATCATGTAGGTGATGAGCTGGCGCATGATGCCCTTGAAGCCGCTATCGACCTCGGCGTCCTTGCGCCGCATCTCGTCGATGTTGTCGGCATTCACGCGCGCAAAGGCGTCGAGTGCGGTGCGCAGCATCTCGATCGCGATGTCCGTGGCCTGCGACAGCCCCACGCGCGGCGTGAACTTGACCTCGGACTGATGCAGTCTGCGTGCGGCCTTGGCGATCTTCTTCGCCTCGTCGCCGATGCGCTCGAGGTCGGAGGCGGCCTTGATCGTGGCGAGCACCAGGCGCAGGTCACCCGCGGCCGGTTGCTGGCGGGCGATGATGTGGGTGCAGGCGTCGTCGAGCTTGATCTGGGCGAGGTTGACCTCCTTGTCGCCCTGAATGACCGCTTCGAGCAACTCGATGTCACCGCTGCGCAGTCCGTCCAGCGCCTTCGTCACCTGGGCTTCCACCAGACCGCCCATCTGCAGCACGCCGCGACGGATTTCCTGCAGTTCGGTGTCGAACTTCCTGAGAGTGTGTTCGGTCATTTTTGCCATGATCTGATCGGAGGAAGCGTGCACGCTAGCAGGTCATTGTTAAGCTTTTGTTGCGTGAAACCGGGCTGAAACCCGGCCTCAGCGCGCCTGCAGCCGTTCCACGCCGCCGGCGCCCGCCAGCAGCAGCACATCGGCGCCACGCTCGGCGAAGAGGCCGTTGGTGACGACGCCGACGATCTGGTTGATGCGGGTCTCCGTCGCCACCGGATCGCTGATCTGCAGGCCGTGGACGTCGAGGATCAGGTTGCCGTTGTCGGTCACGAAGCCTTCGCGCACCCTGGGCTCGCCGCCGAGCCGGCGCAGTTCGCGCATCACGTGGCTGCACGCCATCGGGATCACCTCGACCGGCAGCGGGAAGCGGCCGAGCACATCGACCCGCTTGCTGGCGTCGCAGATGCAGATGAAGCGCTCGGACACCGCGGCGACGATCTTTTCGCGCGTCAGCGCACCGCCGCCGCCCTTGATCATCGCGAAGCCGCCATCGATTTCGTCGGCACCGTCGACATACACGGGCAGGGACTCGATGCCGTTGAGATCGAACACCTCGATGCCGTGCGCGGCGAGCCGGCGCGAGCTGGCCTCGGAGCTGGAGACCGCGCCGACGATGCGGTCGCGCATGCCGGCGAGTGCGTCGATGAAGTGGTTGACCGTCGAGCCGGTGCCGACGCCGACGATGCTGCCGTCCGCGATGTAGTCGAGTGCCGCGTGCGCCGCGGCCTTCTTGAGTTCGTCCTGGGTCATTTTGTGGGCCGTGGAGAGGGGCGCTCAGACGAGGCCGTGGAAGGGTTGGACGCAGACCGTGTCGCCCGGCTGCACGGCGGTGCAGTCCTCGGGCAGCACGACGAAGCAGTCGGCTTCGGACATCGAGCGCAGCACGCCCGAGCCCTGGGCGCCGGCGAGCGTCACCGACAGCCCGTCGGCGCCGCGCTGCAGGCGGCCACGCAGGTATTCGACGCGGCCGGGCTGCTTGCGCAGCGCGAAGCCGGCGCGCACCGGGAAGCGCTCGGCGGGCGGCAGCGGGGTCACGCCCATCAATTGCAGCAGCGCGTCCTGGACGAACTGATAGAAGGTCACCATCACCGCCACCGGATTGCCGGGCAGCCCGAACAGCACCGCATCGCCGATGCGCCCGAACGCCATCGGCCGACCGGGTTTGATGGCGAGCTTCCAGAACGCCACCTCGCCCAGGCGCGACATCATCTCGCGGATGAAGTCGGCCTCGCCGACCGACACGCCGCCGCTGGTGATGATCACGTCGGCGGCCTGCGCGGCGTCGCGGAAGGCGGCCTCGAGCGCCTCGGGGCGGTCGGGGATCACGCCCATGTCGACCAGCTCGCAGCCCAGCCGCGACAGTGCGCCGAAGAGCGTGTAGCGGTTGCTGTCATAGACCTCGCCCGGTCCGAGCGGGCGGCCGATCGAGGCGATCTCGTCGCCGGTGGACAGGATGGCGACGCGCAGGCGGCGGCGCACCGCCACTTCGGCGATACCGAGCGAAGCGATCAGCCCGAGTTCGGCCGGGCCGCAGCGGCAGCCAGCGGCCAGCGCCACGCCACCTTCGGCGAGGTCTTCACCGGCATGGCGCAGGTTCTGTCCCTTCTTCTGGCCGGCGGGGATGAAGACCCGGTCGTGCTCGCGGCGGGCAATTTCCTGCACCACGATGGTGTCGGCGCCTTGTGGGATGGAGGCGCCGGTCATGATCCGCACCGCCTGGCCGGGACCGACGATGCCGGAGAAGGGGCGGCCCGCAAACGCGGTGCCGACGACGCCGAGCGCCGTCTCGCCGTTCGCCCCCAGATCCTGCGCACGCACCGCGTAGCCGTCCATCGCCGAGTTGTCGTGCGCGGGCACGTTGTAGGGGGCGATGATGTCCTCGGCGAGCACGCGCCCGAGCGCACCGCGCACGGCGACACGCTCCCAGCCGGCGATCGGCTGCAACTGGTCGAGGATGGCGGCGCGCGCTTCAGCGACGGGGAGGAGGCTGCGGCCGCTGCCGGCGTCTGCGGAGGAGGTGGTCATGGGGTGGACTCCCGCTTGCTGGCCGCTGCGCTGGAGCCGACGCCGGGCGTCTGCACCCGGGCGGTCTTCAGCTTTTGCGAATCAGAATGAACAAGGCGGCCGTAGCCGCCCTGTCTTGTTGCATGCTCGGCCGCGATCAGCGCAGGCCGGCCGCGTAGTCGGAAACCGCCTTGATTTCCGGATCCGTCATCTTGATGGCGACCATGCGCATCATGCTGTTCGGATCGTTCTGGCGCACGCCGTCGCGGAAGCCCTTCATCTGCGCCTCGATGTACTCGGCGAACTGTCCGGACAGGCGCGGATATTGCGCGGGCATGCCGGCACCGGCCGGGCCGTGGCAGCCGGCACAGGCGGGTACGCCCTTCGAGGCGATGCCGGCACGCCAGATCTGCTGACCGAGTTCGATGGTCTCGAGGTTCTTGGCGGGCTCGGGCTGCAGTTCGAAGGACGAGAAGTACTTCGCCAGCGCGCGCATGTCCGCTTCCTCGAGGCCCGCAACCATGCCGCCCATGATCGCGTTCTCGCGCACGGGCGGGTTGCCGTTCCAGCCCTTGAACTCGCGCAGTTGCTTGAAGAGGTAGTCTTCATGCTGACCGGCGATCTTGGGGTTGGCCGCCAACTGGCTGTTGCCATCGGCCATGTGACAGGCGGCGCACAGTGTCTCGGCGGTCTGTTTCGCCTTGTCGAGATCCGGAGCCTGGGCCTGGAGGCTGCCGGCAACCAGCAGCAACGACGAGAGCAGCAGGGAACGCTTGATCATGATGTCCTCGGAAAGCCGTGAGTGATTTTTTCAAACGAGGTATTCTAATACACGAAAGCTCGATTGCGCGATGCGATGAAGGCTTTCTCCCGCAGCCAACCGGTTTTTCACCGACTTTTTTCATGCCTCTGTTCCGCAACGCACAATTCGAAATATCAATCGCCAAGCCCTCGGGCTTGCCTCCGCCCGCAGGCCCGGAGATTGCGTTCGCGGGGCGCTCGAATGCCGGCAAATCGAGCGCGATCAACACGCTCGTGGGCCATGTGCGGCTCGCCTTCGTCTCGAAGACGCCGGGGCGCACGCAGCTCATCAATTTCTTCCGTCTCAATTCCGGCGCGCTGCTCGTCGACCTGCCGGGCTACGGCTACGCCGCCGTGCCGGAAAAGATTCGGCGCCAGTGGCAGGGCCTGATCGAGTCCTACCTGAAACACCGCGAGAGCCTGATCGGCCTGGTGCTGATCATGGACTCCCGTCGCCCGCTCACAGCGCTTGACCGTCAGATGATCGACTGGTTCGCGCATTCGGGCCGGCCGATCCACGTGCTGCTGACCAAGAGCGACAAGCTGTCGCGCGGCGCGGCGGCGGCGGTGCTGCAGGAGGTGCGGCGCGCGCTGCAGCCGCTCGGGCCGCAGGTTACGGTGCAGCTTTTCTCGAGCCTGAAGAAGAGCGGGGTGGAAGAGGCCGAGGCCGTGATCGGCGGCTGGCTCAGCGGCGAGATTGCACCTGCGCCGGCGGCGCTCGAAGTGCAGCCCGCGCCTGAAGCCGATCCAGCGCCCGACAAAACAAAAGCCCCCGACCAGGGGACGTAGTCGGGGGCAAAAATGCCTCACCGGGCGTGAGGCACCCGCTCAGGGAGGTGAAGCGGGAGATGGCCCAAGAAGCGGCCCGCCGAAGCGGCCGGGCGCCATCTGCTTGCTAAGATGCAGGTCCCGCCGGGAAAGTTCCACGCGCGCGCTGCGCCACCTGCGTTCTGCCCCCACGTTTTCAGTCCGCGTCGCCTGCGGCGAGCGGATTTCATGATTCACCGATCTCCGATCGACGACCTGAGAGAGACCACGATGCGACCCACTGGAGCCTTTCCTTCGATCCGCATGCGCCGCATGCGCCGCGATGACTTCTCCCGCCGCCTGATGCGCGAGCACGTGCTGACCGCGAACGACCTGATCTATCCGGTGTTCGTGCTCGATGGCCAGGCGCGCACCGAGGCCGTGCCCTCGATGCCCGGCGTCGAGCGCGTGTCGATCGACAATTTGCTGCGTGTGGCCGAAGAGGCGATGAAGCTGGGCGTGCCGGCCCTCGCGCTGTTCCCGGTGATCGACGCGTCGGGCAAGACCGACGGCGCCGAAGAGGCCTGGAACCCCGAGGGCCTGGTGCCGCGCACGGTGCAGGCGCTCAAGGCGCGCTTCCCGGAGCTGGGCGTGATCACCGACGTCGCGCTCGACCCCTACACCAGCCACGGTCAGGACGGCCTCATCGACCCGGCCGACCCGCGCGGCTACGTGATGAACGATGAGACGCTCGAAGCGCTCGCCAAGCAGGCGCTGTGCCACGCCCAGGCCGGTGCCGACGTGGTGGCGCCGTCCGACATGATGGACGGCCGCATCGGCCGCATCCGCAGCGAACTCGACCGCGCCGGCCACATCCACACCCGCATCCTGGCCTACTCGGCCAAGTACGCGTCGAGCTTCTACGGCCCGTTCCGCGACGCGGTGGGTTCGGCGGGCAACCTCGGCAAGGGCAACAAATACACCTATCAGATGGATCCGGCCAACAGCGACGAGGCGATCCGCGAGGTCGCGCTCGACATCGCCGAGGGTGCCGACATGTTCATGGTCAAGCCCGGCATGCCGTATCTGGACATCGTGCGCCGCGTGAAGCAGGAACTGCAGGTGCCGACCTACGCGTACCAGGTCAGCGGCGAGTACGCGATGCTCAAGGCCGCCGCCGCCAACGGCTGGCTGGACGAGAAGGCGTGTGTGCTCGAGGCCCTGCTGTCCTTCAAGCGCGCCGGCGCCGACGGCATCCTGACCTACTTCGCGCTCGACGCGGCGCGCTGGCTGAAGGCCGAGGGCTGATGGCGGGCGTCGGGCGCGGGCCTGCGCCGGACGTGCGTCCGCTGCGCGCCGCAGACCTGCCTGCCGTACTCGCAATCCAGCACGCTGCCCATGGTGCCGGCTATCAGGAGTCGGCCGCGGTGCTCGGCCGCAAGCTCGAGTTCGCGCCGCGAGGGTGCTGGCTTGCTCACATGGATGAGGTGGCGGTCGGTTATGTCTTCGCCCACCCCTGGAGCGACGCCGGCGCGCCGCCCTTGCACGCGCCGCTCGTGCTGCCGGCCGCAGCCGACCGCGGTTTCGTCCATGATCTGGCGGTCCTGCCCGCCGCGCGTGGGCTCGGCGTGGCGGCCACCTTGTTCACATGCGTTCGCGCATGGTCCTCCGCCGCGGGCCATCGCGGCATGCGCCTGGTCGCGCTTGCGGACGCGGTCCCGTTCTGGAGGCGGCAGGGCTTCCAGGCGCTGCCTGCGACGCTGCCTGCGGGGTATGGCGACGGCGCCTGCCTGATGGAGTGCTCCCTGCCTCAGGCTTGAGTCGGCGCGAAACAGCCTGCGCGCCAGCCTCTGGTCTCGAGACGCTGTCCCGGAGGCCGTGCCCCGGACCCTGGCAGATGCCCGGGTTGGCAACCGGAGGCGGCAGCACCCGTCACTGAGGGCGCGAGGGGTGGCCGGACGCGCGCCCCTCAGCGCACCAGCAGGCGCCCGAGCTGGCGGCGCAGCGCAAGGATGTTCGGAATGCGCACATCCACATAGGCCGGCGTGCGCAGCCCGCCGCCCACCAGCACCGTACGCATGCCGAGGCGCTTGGCGGTGCGCAGGTTCACCGCCGAGTCTTCCAGCATGATGCACTGCTCGGGGCGCAGGCGCTGCGCGTGCAGCAGGCTGCGGTAGGCGCGGATGCCGGGCTTGGGCTGGTAGTCGAGGTCCTCGATGCCGACCACGTCCTCGAACAGCCGGCTTACCCCCATGACAGACAGGACCGCGCGCGCGTAATGGCGCGGGGCGTTGGAGAACACGATCTTGCGTCCGGGCAGGCGCCGCAGCAGGCCGTGCAACGCACGCTCGAACACCATCATCTCGTGCAGGCGGTCGAAGCGGTGGGTCTCGACGAGGAAGTGGTCGGGGTCGGTGCCGTGGTGGCGCATCAGCCCGAGCATGGTGGCGCCGTAGCGGTGCCAGTACTGCATGCGCAGCGCGTTGGCCTCGTCGAGCGTGAGCCCGAGGTGCTGCTCGAGGTAGCGCGTCATGCTGCGGTTGATGTGCGGAAAGATGTGCGGGCTGGCGTTGTGCAGCGTGTTGTCCAGATCGAACAGCCAGACGGGGGCGTTGGGCATCTTCATCTTCCGCGTTCGGGCTCAGCGCGCCGGCGGGCGGGGCTGGAAGCGGACGATGCTGCGTCCGTCGTCGGTGGTCTTTGGCGCGGCCTTCCACGCGTGGCCCTGGATGACCTCGAAGGTCGCAGGCAGCCGGCCGTCGCGGCGCAGGCGCTCGTAGGCGGCGCGTGCCTCGGCCCACTCCCGGCGGCCGGACAGGCCGCGCGGGCGGGTGGTCGCGGCATTGGCGCCGCCGCTGTGGCGCAGGTCCTGCAGCAGGGTGTCGAGGTCGGGGTAGGTCAGGGTGACGATCTCCATGTCCATGACCGGGTCGGTGAAGCCGGCCTGGACCAGCGCATCGCCGATGTCGTGCATGTCGATGAAGCGGTGCACGCGCTCGCCGCGACGGTCCGGCAGCGCGGCGCGCAGCTCGCGCAGGGTGTCGGGGCCGAGGGTGGAAAACATCAGCAGGCCGTCGACCTCGAGCGTGCGGTGGATCTCGCGGAAGGTGGGCAACGGGTCGTCGAGCGCCGGCAGCATCAGGTTCGACCACACCAGGCCGAGGCTGGCGCGCGCGAGCGGCAAGGCGTCGGACTGCGCCACCAGGTGCGGCAGCGCTGCCGGGGCCGCGGACAACAGGCGGCGGAGCAGGCCAGCGCTGCGGGCGGGGCGGATCCGCGCGCCCGCGCCGGCGATCATCGCCGGCGAAAAGTCGGCGGCGAGCAATGTGGCGTCGGGAAAGCGCTCGGCGAGCCGCGGCAGGTCGGCGCCGGTGCCGCAGCCGAGGTCGAG
>JAGOEI010000098.1:0-2136 GCA_017997795.1 Thauera sp.
ACCGACGTCTCCGAGCACACCGGCTTCCCCGAGATGCTCGACGGCCGCGTCAAGACCCTGCATCCGAAGGTGCACGGCGGCATCCTCGCCCGCCGCGACCTTTCCGAGCACATGGACACGATTGCCGCCCACGACATCGGTCGCATCGACCTCGTGGTGGTGAACCTCTACCCCTTCCAGCAGACGGTGGCCAAGCCCGACTGCACGCTGGAGGACGCGATCGAGAACATCGACATCGGCGGCCCCACCATGGTGCGCGCCGCCGCCAAGAACCACGGCAACGAGCAGGGCGGCGTCGGCATCGTCACCGACCCCGAGGACTACGGCTGCATCGTCGAAGAGCTCAAGACCAACGCCGGCAAGCTCAGCCACAAGACCCGCTTCGCGCTCGCGGTGAAGGCCTTCACCCACACCGCGCGTTACGACTCGGCGATCTCCAACTACCTCACCGCGCTGGTCACCAACGAAGCCGGCGACGTGTCGCTGCAAAGCTACCCCGAGCGTCTGCAGCTCGCCTTCGACAAGGTGCAGGACCTGCGCTACGGCGAGAACCCGCACCAGACCGCCGCCTTCTACCGCCAGCCCGGCGCGGCCGAAGGTGGCGTGGCCGGCTACAGCCAGCTGCAGGGCAAGGAGCTGTCGTACAACAACATCGCCGACGCCGACGCGGCCTGGGAGTGCGTCAAGGCCTTCGACGGCTCGGCCGCCGCCTGCGTCATCGTCAAGCATGCCAACCCCTGCGGTGTGGCGGTCGCGGCCAGCGCGCTCG
This sequence comes from Thauera sp., assembly GCA_017997795.1. Classification (GTDB taxonomy): domain Bacteria; phylum Pseudomonadota; class Gammaproteobacteria; order Burkholderiales; family Rhodocyclaceae; genus Thauera. The sequence continues at coordinate 770 of JAGOEI010000098.1, forward strand.
AGGCCTACAAGAAGGCCTTCTCCACCGACCCGACCTCGGCCTTCGGCGGCATCATCGCCTTCAACGGCGAGGTCGACCGCGCCACGGCCGAAGCGGTGTCGGCGCAGTTCCTTGAGGTGCTGATCGCCCCGTCCTATACCGCCGACGCGCTCGAGTTGCTCGCCAGCAAGAAGAACGTACGCGTGCTCACCTGCGCGCTCGGCCAGCCCGCCGGCGCCTTCGACTACAAGCGCGTGGGCGGCGGCCTGCTGGTGCAGAGCGCCGACGAGGCGCGCATCCAGATCGCCGATCTCAAGATCGTCACCAAGCGTGCCCCCACCGAGGCGGAGATGCGCGACATGCTGTTCGCGTGGCGCGTGGCCAAGTACGTCAAGTCCAACGCCATCGTCTATTGCAAGGACGGCATGACCGTCGGCGTCGGTGCCGGCCAGATGAGCCGCGTCGACTCCGCCCGCATCGCCAAGATCAAGGCCGAGAACGCCGGGCTGCAGATCGCCGGCTGCGTGGTCGCCTCGGACGCCTTCTTCCCCTTCCGCGACGGCCTCGACGTGCTTGCCCAGGCCGGCGCCACCGCGGTGATCCAGCCGGGTGGCTCGATGCGCGACGAAGAGGTGATCGCCGCCGCCAACGAGCAGAACATCGCCATGGTCTTCACCGGCTTCCGGCATTTCCGCCACTAAGAACGACCACCCCAGCAGAGATTCGGAGCAGCACATGAAAGTCCTCGTCATCGGTTCCGGCGGCCGCGAACACGCGCTGGCCTGGAAACTCGCCCAGTCGCCCAAGGTCACCCGCGTGCTGGTGGCGCCGGGCAACCCCGGCACCGCTGCCGAGAAGCTGCTGCAGAACGCCCCGATCACCGACATCCCGGTGCTGGTCGAACTCGCCAGACGCGAGCACGTCGCCTTCACCGTGGTCGGCCCCGAGGCGCCGCTCGCCGCGGGTGTGGTCGATGCCTTCCGCGCCGCCGGGCTGCCGATCTTCGGCCCGACCAAGGCCGCCGCCCAGCTCGAGAGCTCCAAGGACTTCGCCAAGCAGTTCCTCGTCCGCAACAACATCCCGACCGCGAAGTACCAGACCTTCTCCGACGCCGCCGCAGCGCACGCCTACATCGACGCCGAGGGCGCGCCGATCGTGATCAAGGCCGACGGCCTGGCCGCGGGCAAGGGCGTGGTGGTGGCGATGAGCGCCGACGAGGCGCACGCCGCGATCGACATGATGCTGCTCGACAACAAGATGGGTGATGCGGGCGCCCGCGTCGTCATCGAGGAGTTCATGGAAGGCGAGGAGGCCAGCTTCATCGTCATGGCCGACGGCAGGAACGCGCTCGCGCTCGCCACCAGCCAGGACCACAAGCGCCTGCAGGA
>JAGOEI010000098.1:2236-8062 GCA_017997795.1 Thauera sp.
TCGCATGTGATGGGCGACGGCATGCCGGCCTCGGCCACCGCGCACCGCCCGGAGCTCGCCGGACGCCGCTTCGAGGCCATGGGCGTGTCGCTGGTGCTGCACCCGCGCAATCCCCACTGCCCGACGGTGCACATGAACGTGCGCTGCTTCGTCGCGCTCGCCGACGGCAAGGCGCCGGTGTGGTGGTTCGGCGGCGGCATGGACCTGACGCCCTACTACCCCATCGAAGACGACGTCCGCCACTTCCACCGCACATGCCGCAACGCGGTGCTGCCCTTCGGCGGCGAAGACGAGTACGCCCGCCTCAAGGACTGGTGCGACCGCTACTTCTTCCTCAAGCACCGCAATGAACCGCGCGGCGTGGGCGGGCTGTTCTTCGACGACCTCGGCGCCGACGGCCAGACCGACTTCGACACCGCGTTCGGCCTCACCCGCGCGGTGGGCGAGTCCTTCGTCGACGCATACCTGCCGATCATCGAACGCCGCAGGGACATGCCCTATGGCGAGCGCGAGCGCGACTTCCAGGCCTATCGCCGTGGTCGCTACGTGGAGTTCAACCTGGTGTTCGACCGCGGCACGCTGTTCGGGCTGCAGTCGGGTGGGCGCACCGAATCGATCCTGATGTCGATGCCGCCGATCGTGAAATGGCGCTACGACTGGCACCCCGAGCCCGGCTCTGCCGAGGCCGATCTGTACGACAACTACCTCAAGGCGCGCGACTGGGCCTGAGCCCAGGTCGCGCTGAGCACAGGCACCCGGCGCGGATCAGACCGCGCCGCCCGCCACCCGCTCGGCCGCGGCACGGTAGTGACGCTGCGCGTCGTCCCGGCGCTCGAGCGTGTCGAACAGGTGGGCAAGCGCCAGGTGGGTGTCGACCTCGGGCTTGAGACCGAGCGACGCTTCCAGATAGCTCTGCGCCTTGCCCCACAGCTCGGTGCGCCGGCACAACTGACCGAGCGCAAACAGCAGCCCGGCATCGCGCGGCTGACGTTCGAGCCAGGACTCGGCGTTGTGCAGGCAGGCGCGCGCCTCGTCGACCGATTCCGCACAGTAGGCATACAGCCGGGCCAGGCCGCTGTCCCAGCGCTCTTCGAGCAGGCGTTCGGTCTGCGCGCGCGCGAGTGCCGCGCACCCGGCGCGTGCCATCAGCGGCAGCACCCCTTCCACCAGGCCGCGGTCCTGCAGTTCGTCGGCAGGAATCGCCTGCCAGTAGTCCGCCAGCGCCATGCGATCGGCGCCGATCTGCTTCATGCGCTCGACATGCGCCTGACGCAGTCCGGGGGCGGCCTGCTCGACGGTAAGCGCCTTGTGCTTGAGCAACTGGCGCAGGATGTGGAGCAGTTCCTCCCAGCGTCCGAGGGCGAGCGCAACCTCGGACTCCAGCCGCAGCATCGCGATGTGCTTGTGCCCGTCCTCGCGCAGTTGCGCGAGGCGCGCCGCCGCCACATCGAACTGCCGGCTCTCGATCGCAAGTTCCGCCTCGGTCATCAGCCGGGCGACTTCGGTGTCCTTGCCCTGCTCGGCCGCATGATCGAGCCACTCGCGGTAGCGCGTCTCGTCCTGCAGGCCGTGGGCGGCACGCGCCGCAACCAGCGCGGCCATCGACGAGCCCTCGGCCGCGGCGTAGGCGGTCGATGCCGACTTCAGCGACTGCGCAAAGCGCCCCTCGAAGAGCGCGTTGATGGCGCCGTGCAGCGCCTTGTCGGCCTTGTCGCGCCGACGACGGTCGCGCCACTGCGCAACCCGCGACGGCAGGGCAAGCGTGCGGGTGAGCACGCGCAGCAACAGGTGGATCAGCAGCACGCCGGCTACCAGCAGCACGATGAAGAGATTGAGGGAAATCTGCGCCCGCCACGGCGACAGCACGACCAGGACGTATCCGTCATTCACACCGGCAATCATCGCCACGCCCACGGCGAGGGCGAAGATGCCGATCAGCCAGATCAGTGCACGCATCGCGGGGCCCTCACTCGCTCGCCGCCGGCGCCGACGCGCCGGAGGCAACCGGGGTCTCGGCGGTGGCCGCTGCAGGCTCGGCGGCCGGGGCTGTCGCCTCGGCGGCCGGGGCCGGGCTGGCTGGCGCGCCTGCCGGCGCTGCGGCCTCCGTCGCCGGGGTCGCGACCGGCTCTGCGGCCGGCACCTCGCCACCCTTTGCCGGCTCGGCAGGCAGCGGCGGGCGGCCCGTGCGGGCCTGCACCGTGCGCAGGGCGGTGAAGGTTTCGCTCAGATCGGGCGGCTCGTAGCGCACCTTGACGGCGTGCAACTCCTTGAGTTCGTTCAATGCAAGCTGGACGCGCTCTTCGCGCAGGTCGAAGAAGCGCTCGACCCACGCCTTTGCCTGCGCCAGGTCGGCCTCGTAAGTGCGACCGTCGCGCGCCAGCAAGGCCAGACGCGCCGTGAGCAGACGCAGCTTGAGGTTCTCGCGCAGGAAGGTGTTCTGGGCCGGCGCCAGCAGCACCGGATCGTCCTGGTCCAGACGCTCGACGCGCACCAGGGTGCGCACTTCGTGCCAGACATCGGCCGTCAGCGCCTGAGTGAAGCGCCACACGCCCGCCATCCAGCCGGCCAGGCCGCCGCTCTCGGCAGGCCCCATCTCGCTGCCGACCGCCGCATCCACCGGCAACTGGCCCTCGAAGGCCAGCGGCAGCGCGTCAGCGCGCTCGAGCAGACGCTCCAGGCGCAGGCTGAGCCCGGACACGTCCAGCACGGGCTGCAGCCGAAGCTCGTCGATGTCGCGCGCCAGCGCGCGGCGCAGCGAAGCGAGCTGGCCGCGGTCGTGGATGGCAAGCCGCGCCTCGGCTTCCTGCAGGGCGATCAGCGCTGCCTCGACGTTGCCGGCGATCTGCAGTTGCTGCGCAGCCAGCGCCACCGCCTGCTCGACCTCGGCGATCACACCGTCCTCGCGGCTGCGCGAAAACTCCTGGTACAGGGCTTCCAGTGCGGCGGCCTGACCTTCGGTGGTCTCGACCTTGGACTCCAGCGCTCCCAGCTTGCCCTGCAGCGAGGCGATGACCTCCTGCTGCTGGCGCACGATGCCGCGCGCCTCGGTCGCGATCGACTCGCCCTCGGACAGGCGCCGGGCCAGCTCCTCGCGCAACTCGACCGACTGCACGCGCGTATCCCGCGCCTGCCAGATCGCCCAGCCGGCGCCGCCGATCGCGATCAGGGCAAGCAGCAGCGCCCACCACGCGGCCGGGCTGCGCCCCGACTCGCCGGAATCCCCGGTGGTGGCAGGCGGCGTCGGCGCGGCGGTCTGCGCGTCTGCACCGGCAGGCTCGCGCGCGTCCTCGCGGACGCTTCCTTGGTCATCTTTCGCGGACGCATGCTGCGACGTCGGCGGCGGCTGGATCAGGGCGGGAATTTCTTCTTTCATGGCCTCGGTTCTAACCAAAGTGATTCACAAGCGCCTGCATCAGGCCGTCATCGCCGGCGGGCGTCTCCACGACATCATCGAACCCCGCTGCCCGCGCCTGCGCGACGATGCGGGGGTGCGAAGCGAACACGGTAACCGGCAGCAAGGCAGCCAAACCCTCTTGGCCCACCATCTGGCGCAGGTTGCGTACGCCTTCGCTGCTCGTGAGCAGCAAGCCATCGACTTCGCCCCGCGCCACCGGCTGCAGCAGCAGCGCCGGGTCGAGATCGGGGCAGAAGCGACGGTAGCAAGTGACATATTCCACGCTCGCACCGCGTTCGCGCAAGGTGTCGGCGAGCAATTCGCGCCCGCCGTCGCCGCGAAAAATCAGCACGCGCCGCCCGCCAACCGCCTCGGCGGCGAACTCCGGCAGCGCGATCACCGCCTCGCTGTCGAAGCCGTCCTGGGGCGCAATCACATGCTCGAAACCGTAGCCGCGCAGCACGCGCTCGCTCCCCTTGCCGACGGTAGATACCTTGAGCGTCGCGGGCCACGCCCGCCGCGGCAGGATGAACTGCATCGCGTAATTGGCTGCATTCGGGCTGACGAAGAACGCGAGATCGAACGCGTCCAGGCGGTCGATCAGGGACTCCAGCGGCGCCGCGTCGAGCGCCGGCCCGACCGCGATCACCGGAAACAGCAGCGCCTCGCCGCCGGCGGCACGGATGCGCTCGCACAGGCTGCCGGCCTGTTCGCGCGGACGCATCACCACCAGCGTCCGCCCCGCCAGGGGCGCAGCGGGCAGCGTGGCGGTGTCGTGAGCCGTCATCGGCGAACCCGGCGCGGCCACATCAGCCGATGTCGGCCAGGATCGCTTCCGCGCCCTGCCCGCGCAGATCGTCGGCCAGCGCACGGCCGAGCGCGTCGGCATTGGCGGGCGCTCCCTCGCGCTCGGCACGCACGATCTCGCTGCCATCCGGGCGCGCGACGAAGCCGCGCAGCCACAGGCGGCCTTCGCGGATCACCGCGTAAGCGCCCAGCGGCACCTCGCAACTGCCCGCGAGCGCCCGCGCGACGGCACGCTCGGCGAGCACGCAGGCGGTGGTGTCGGCATCGACCAGCGGCTGCAGCCAGCCGATGACATCGGTGCGCGCAGCGAGGCATTCGATGCCGAGCGCGCCCTGCCCGGCGGCCGGCAGCGAGACCTCGGCCGGCATCACCGAACGGATGCGCTCGCCCATGCCGAGCCGGGTCAGGCCCGCGGCGGCGAGGATGATCGCGTCGTACTGGCCTTCGTCGAGCTTGCGCAGGCGGGTGTCGAGGTTGCCGCGCAGGCTGGTCACGCCGAGGAAGGGATACATGGCGTGGATCTGCGACTCGCGGCGCAGCGAGGACGTGCCGACCACCGCGCCCGGCGGCATGTCGGCCAGGCTCTCGTAACGGTTGGACACGAAAGCGTCGAGCGGCACCTCGCGCGCGGTGATGCAGGGCAGCGCGAACTCGGGCTCCATCATCATCGGCACGTCCTTCATCGAATGCACGGCGATGTGGGCGCGACCATCGAGCAGCGCGGTCTCGAGTTCCTTGACGAACAGGCCCTTGCCGCCGACCTTGGCGAGCGGACGGTCGAGGATCTGGTCGCCACGGGTCGTCATGCCCAGAAGTTCGACCTGGCAGCCGGGATACAATGCCTCGAGCCGGGCCTTGATGTGCTCGGCCTGCCACAGGGCGAGACGGCTTTCACGGGTAGCAATGACGATGCGCTCGGGGGTCGCTTGGCTCACGATGGATATTTACCTGACAGGATGGTTTCATGCGGACAACGCCTGAAAATTGCCGCAATGCAGCATCAGGGTTGGCACCTATGGTGCGCGGTCTGGCCGGCATTCTAGCATGCGTGCCGATCGCACTCTCGGCCGCCCAGCCCAGCCTGCCCAAGGCGGCGGACCTGGCAATCGACGGCGCTGCGATGCGTGCGGCGAAGATGCCGATGGTCGTGCTCTACAGCCAGGCCGGGTGCAGCTACTGCGACGAGGCGCGCACCTACCTCGTGCCGATGGCCAGGGACCCGGCCAACTCGCAGCGTGCGCTCTTCCGGCAGGTGGACATCGACTCGGACGCGGCGCTCACCGATTTTGCCGGCAAGCAGACGACGCACCGCAACCTGGCCGCGCGGCTCGGCGCGAAGTTCACGCCGACCGTGAGCGTGGTCGACGCCGAAGGGCGCGCGCTGGGCGAGGCGATCATCGGCATGCGCCTGCCCGACTTTTATGGCCAGTACGTTGACCACGCGATCGACGACGCCCGTGCGGCGCTGGCCGCCAGGCCTTGAACCCATTCCATCGACCCAGAAACGGAACAACGAACGACATGACCCAGGACAAGGACGCCCCGCTGCGTGAAGACATCCGCCTGCTCGGCCGCCTGCTCGGCGACACCGTGCGCGACCAGCAGGGCGCAGCGGCATTCGAGCT
>JAGOEI010000099.1:0-2375 GCA_017997795.1 Thauera sp.
CGAGAACGTGTCGCGCGCGGCCGAGGCGTTGTCGCTGTCGCAATCCGCCGCCAGCGCGGCCCTGGCCGAGCTCGAGAACCAGTTCGACCAGCGGCTCTTCGATCGCAACGGCAAGCGCCTGCGCCTCAACGACCAGGGCGGCCTGCTGCTGCCGCATGCGGTGGAACTGCTCGACCGCGCCGCCGAGATCGAGGCCCTGCTGCGCGGCGAGCGCGGGCTCGGCAGCCTGCGCGTGGGCGCGACGCTCACCATCGGCAATTACCTGCTGCCGCTGATCGTGTCGAACTTCCTGCAGGCCCACCCCGAGAGCCGGGTGCGCTTGCAGGTGCACAACACCGCGACGATCGCGAGCATGTTGCTGCACCACGAGATCGACCTCGGGCTGGTGGAAGGGCAGGTGGTGGATCCCGAGCTCGAACTGGAGCCCTGGGTGGAGGACGAACTCGTGGTGTTCTGCGCGCCGGGGCATCCGCTTGCGGGGCGCGGCAGCGTCGACTTTGCCGAGATTGCCGGGCAACCGTGGATCCTGCGCGAACGCGGCTCGGGTACGCGTGCGACCTTCGACGCGGCGCTGCGCCATTGGCCCGGCGGCATCGTGCCCCGGCTCGAGCTCGAGCACACCGAGGCGGTCAAGCGCGCGGTGGAGAGCGGCCTGGGGCTGGGCTGTCTGTCGCGGCTGGCGCTGCGCGACGCCTTTCGCCGCGGCAGCCTGGTGGCGCTGGAGGTGCCCGAACTCGACCTGCGCCGGCGCTTCAGCTTCGTGTGGCACCGCGGCAAGTACCACAGCGCGGCGATGCGGCGCTTCCTGGAGGACTGCCGCACCTTCACGGCGGGCGCGCAGCGCAGCGACCAGATCCCGCTGCCGCCGGTGGCCTGATTTCCGCGCGCGGCTTCGTCCAGCGGTGAAATCGCGACTTGCGTCGCTCCTACAAGAACCTGCGCACCCCTCGGCGAGACACGTAGGAGCGACGCAAGTCGCGCCCCCCCCGCCTCAGCGCGCCCCGCCTCGTCGAGACTGTAGGAGCGACGCAAGTGGCGATCCCCCGCCTCGGCCCGCCCCGCCCCGGCGAGGCATGTAGGAGCGACGCAAGTCGCGATCGCCCCCCTCAGGCCGTCCCGCGGCGGCGGAAGTCGCGCAGACGGAAGCCGAGCGCAAACAGCGTCGCGAAATACGCCAGCGCCCCCGCGCCGACCACCAGCGCCAGCCGGCCAGCGCGTTCCAGCCCGCCGATCTCGGTCCACAGCGCCGTCGGCCCGCTCGCGAACCACAGCACGCCGCCCATCACCGCCAGCGCCGCCAGCAGCTTCAGCGCAAACTTGCCCCAGCCCGCCTGCGGCACATACACCGCGCGCTTGCGCAGCCCGCGATACAGCAGCGCCGCGTTGAGGCACGACGCCAGCCCGATCGACAGCGCCAGCCCCGCATGGCGCAGCGGCAGGATGAAGGCGAGGTTCATCAACTGCGTGGCGATCAGCGTGATGATCGCGATCTTCACCGGCGTGCGGATGTCCTGGCGGGCGTAAAAGCCCGGCGCCAGCACCTTCACCAGGATCAGCCCGGTCAGGCCGACGCTGTAGGCCACCAGCGCGCTGCGCGTGTGCATGACGTCGGTCGCCGAGAACGCGCCATAGTTGAACAGCGTGGAAACCAGCGGCACCGCCAGCAGCGCCAGCCCGAGCGCGGCGGGCAGGGTCAGCATCAGGGTCAGGCGCAGGCCCCAGTCGAGCAGCGACGAGAACTCCTCCGCCTTGTCGTCGGCGTGCAGCTTGGAGAGGCTCGGCAGCAGGATCGTCCCCAGCGCCACACCCAGCAGCCCGGCGGGGAATTCCATCAGGCGGTCGGCGTAATACAGCCACGACACGCTGCCGCTCTCGAGGAAGGACGCGAAGATCGTGTTGATCAGAAGCGAGATCTGGCTCACCGACACGCCCAGGATCGCCGGCGCCATCAGCTTCATCACGCGGCGCACGCCGGGGTCGGACAGGTTGAGGTCGAAGCGCGGCAGCATGCCGATCTTCAGCAGCGGGCGAATCTGCAGCGCCAACTGAAGCGCCCCACCCAGGAACACCGCCCACGCCAGCGCCAGCACCGGCGGGTCGAAGTACGGCACGGCGAACAGCGCCATGCCGATGAAGGCGAGGTTGAGCAGCACCGGCGTGAACGCCGGGATCGCGAACCGGCTCCAGGTGTTGAGCACGCCCCCGGCCAGCGCCACCAGCGACATGAAGAAGATGTACGGAAAGGTGATGCGCGTGAGCTCGACGGTGAGCTCGAATTTGCCCGGATCGCCCGAGAAGCCCGGCGCCGATACATAAATGATCAGCGGCGCCGCCAGCGCGCCCAGCGCCGCGACCACGACGACGACCAGCCCGAG
>JAGOEI010000099.1:2475-8049 GCA_017997795.1 Thauera sp.
TTCTAGAACCACCAATACGGAATCCAAATTTATGGCCAACTCGGCACAAGCTCGCAAGCGCGCCCGTCAGGCGACCAAGGCCCGCGGTCACAACGCCAGCCTTCGTTCCCGCCTGCGTACCGCGATCAAGGCCGTGCGCAAGGCCATCGTGGGTGGCGACAAGGCGGCGGCTCAGTCGGTCTTTCGCACCTCGATGAGCACGATCGACACCATCGCTGACAAGAACATCATCCACAAGAACAAGGCCGCTCGTCACAAGAGCCGTCTGTCGGCTGCTGTCAAGGCGATGGCTGTCTGATTCTTGCTGCGCGATGTCGGTGCTTCGGCGCCGAAGCAAAAAAAGCGACCTGCGGGTCGCTTTTTTGTTGGGTGTGTGTGGTCGGAACTTGCGCGGCGCTGTTCGCGTGGGAGCGGCGCGAGCCGCGAGGGGTTGGGGGAGATCTCGTTCGGGAGTGAGCCAAAGGGCTCGCGGCTGGCGCCGCTCCTACAGGTGGCGCTGAAGGTGCATCAGTTGCTTGCGCGGTCCACCTGTCGCGCGGGTGCGCGTTGGGTGTTACAGCGGCGTGTCGCCCATCCACTCGATCTGCAGGTTGTTGTCGTTGGCGAAGTTCACCATGAACTTGTAGGCCAGCGGTTCGACGTCGTAGAGGCGGGCATCCACCAGCACGGTCTTGTCGCCCTTGAGCGTGCAGCCGGGGCGCACATATGGCGAGTACGTCATGCGGTGGTCGGCGCCGAAGGCGGACATCACGCCGCACAGGCGGTCTGACCAGTCGCTCGGACGGAATTTCTTCCCCTCCCGCGTGACCCCGACAATGATGAAGTTCTCGATCTTCTGGTTCATGTGTGATGCCTTGGCGGCTTCGGGGATGTCCCTGTTCCGGTTCTTGGCTGCCGGAATCAAAACGCGGCGGATTCTAGCAGAAAACGGCATGCCGGCGCCCGCGGGCGCTGAGGCCGTCGCAGGTCCTCGTGGGGCCTGCCAGCGAATGCGGCGCACCGACGGCCGCCATTCGCGGGCAAGCCCGCTCCCACAGATGAGCTCCTTCTCGCGCGAGTGCGCTCCTGCGGCGCTTATGTACAGGCCGCCGGGTTTTGGCTTAACATTCAGCGCTATTCCTGCACGGCGGCACCTGCCGCCGTGTGCGTTTCTTGGCTTCGTTCAGATCGAGGTACCCCATGTCCCATGTCATGAACACCTACGCCCGCCTGCCCGTGGCCTTCTCGCACGGCGAGGGGGTGTGGCTGTACGACGAGACTGGCAAGCGCTATCTCGATGCCCTCTCCGGCATCGCCGTCAACACCCTCGGCCACAACCACCCGCGCCTGGTCAAGGCCATCGCCGACCAGGCCGCGCGCGTGCTGCACACGTCCAACCTCTACGGCATCCCCTTGCAGGACAAGCTCTCGGATCGCATCGCCGAAGTTTCCGGCATGGACGAGGTGTTCTTCTGCAACTCGGGCTGCGAGGCCAACGAGGCGGCGATCAAGCTCGCGCGCATGTACGGCCACAACAAGGGCATCGAGCTGCCGCACATCATCGTCATGGAAAGCGCCTTCCACGGCCGCACCATGGCCACGCTGTCGGCCACCGGCAACCGCAAGGCGCAGGCCGGTTTCGAGCCGCTGGTGCAGGGCTTCGTCCGCGTGCCGTACAAGGACATCGACGCCATCCGCAAGGTCGGCGAGCACGACCACTCGGTGGTGGCGGTGATGCTCGAGATGATCCAGGGCGAGGGCGGGGTCAATGTGGCCGACGAAGCCTTCCAGCGCGAACTGCGCGCCCTGTGCGACGAGAAGGGCTGGCTGATGATCTGCGACGAGGTGCAGTGCGGCATGGGTCGCACCGGCAAGTGGTTCGGCTGGCAGCACGCGGGCACCATGCCCGACGTGATGACGCTGGCCAAGGGCCTGGCCTCGGGCGTGCCGATCGGCGCCTGCGTCACCGCGGGCAAGGCCAAGGGCTTGTTCGGGCCGGGCAACCATGGTTCCACCTTCGGCGGTAACCCCCTCGCCTGCGCAGCCGCGCTCGCCACCTTCGACACCATCGTCGACGACAAGCTCATGGACAACGCCGTCGCCGTCGGCGAGGCGATCCGCAAAGGGATGGCCGAAGCGCTCGCCGGCGTCTCGGGCGTGGTCGACATCCGCGGCCGCGGGCTGATGATCGGCATCGAGCTCGACCGCCCCTGCGGCGCGCTGATGGGCCGCGCGGCCGAACAGGGGCTGCTGCTCAGCGTCACCGCCGAGCGCGTGGTGCGCCTGCTGCCGGCGCTCACCTTCACCGCCGCCGACGCGCAGACCCTGGTGGCCATGCTGGCACCGATGATCCGCGAATTCCTCGCCAACGGCTGAGCACTGCCCATGACCTCGATCAAGCACTACCTTCAGTTCAACGATTTCACCCGCGAGGAGTACGACTACGTCTTCCAGCGCGCCAAGTGGATCAAGGACAAGTTCAAGCGCTACGAGCCTTATCACCCGCTGTTCGACCGCACGCTGGTGATGATCTTCGAGAAGGCCAGCACGCGCACGCGCCTGTCGTTCGAGGCCGGCATGCACCAGCTCGGCGGTTCGGCGATCTACCTCAACACCCGCGACTCGCAGCTCGGCCGCGGCGAGCCGGTCGAGGACGCCGGCCAGGTCATCTCGCGCATGAGCGACCTGGTGATGATCCGCACCTTCGAGCAGGACATCGTCGAGCGCTTCGCCGCCAACTCGCGCGTGCCGATCATCAACGGCCTGACCAACGAATATCACCCCTGCCAGATCCTCGCCGACATCTTCACCTTCATCGAGCATCGCGGCTCGATCCAGGGCAAGACGGTGGCGTGGATCGGCGACAGCAACAACATGTGCAACACCTGGCTGCAGGCGGCCGAGGTGCTGGACTTCAACGTCCATGTGTCGACCCCGCCGGGCTACGAGGTCGAGCCCGAGCGCGCCGGTCTGTTCGGTACCAACCACTTCGAGCAGTTTGCCGACCCGATGGACGCCTGCCGCGGCGCCGATCTCGTCACCACCGACGTGTGGACCTCGATGGGTTTCGAGGCCGAGAACGAGGAGCGCATGAAGGCCTTTGCCGACTGGTGCGTCGATGCCGACATGATGTCGGTGGCGCACAAGGACGCCGTCTTCATGCACTGCCTGCCCGCGCACCGCGGCGAAGAGGTGACCGCCGACGTCATCGACGGCCCGCAGTCGGTGGTGTGGGACGAGGCCGAGAACCGCCTGCACGCGCAGAAGGCCCTGATGGAATACCTGGTGCTCGGCCGCATCCAGGACTGATTCGCAGAACACTCACGGTACGCACGGGCGTGCGCACCGGCAACACAGCAGGAAACAGGAAAACAGCATGAGCGACGTCAATAAAGTAGTGCTCGCCTACTCCGGCGGGCTGGACACTTCGGTCATCCTGAAGTGGCTGCAGGACACCTACCAGTGCGAAGTGGTCACCTTCACCGCCGACCTCGGCCAGGGCGAAGAGCTCGAGCCCGCGCGCACCAAGGCGCTCAAGTTCGGCATCAAGCCCGAGAACATCTTCATCGACGACCTGCGCGAAGAGTTCGTGCGCGACTTCGTGTTCCCGATGTTCCGCGCCAACACCATTTATGAGGGCGAGTACCTGCTCGGCACCTCCATCGCCCGCCCGCTCATCGCCAAGCGCCAGATCGAGATCGCCCGCGCCACCGGCGCCGAGGCCGTCTCGCACGGCGCCACCGGCAAGGGCAACGACCAGGTCCGCTTCGAGCTCGGCTACTACGCGCTGATGCCGGGCGTGAAGGTCATCGCCCCGTGGCGCGAGTGGGACCTGCTGTCGCGCGAGAAGCTGCTCGCCTACGCCGAAAAGCACGGCATCCCCATCGAGATGAAGCACAAGCAGGGCGGTTCGCCCTACTCGATGGACGCCAACCTGCTGCACATCTCCTTCGAAGGCCGCCACCTCGAGAACCCCGCCGCCGAGGCCGAGGAATCGATGTGGCGCTGGACCGTGTCGCCGGAGGCCGCGCCCGATGCCGCCGAATACGTCGACCTGGAATTCGAGAAGGGGGACCTGGTCTCCATCAACGGCACCCGCATGAAGGCGCACGAGCTGCTCGCCAAGCTCAACGAGCTCGGCGGCAAGCACGGCATCGGCCGCCTCGACCTGGTGGAAAACCGCTACGTCGGCATGAAGAGCCGCGGCTGCTACGAAACCCCGGGCGGCACCATCCTGCTGCGCGCCCACCGCGCCATCGAATCGATCACGCTCGACCGCGAAGTCGCCCACCTCAAGGACGACCTCATGCCGCGCTACGCCAGCATGATCTACAACGGCTACTGGTGGAGCCCCGAGCGCCTCGCGCTGCAGGCCCTCATCGACAACACCCAGCAGAGCGTCAACGGCTGGGTGCGCCTCAAGCTCTACAAGGGCAACGTCATCGTCACCGGCCGCGACTCGAAGACCGACTCGCTGTTCGACCCGACCATCGCCACCTTCGAGGACGACCAGGGCGCCTACAACCAGAAGGACGCGCACGGCTTCATCCGCCTCAACGCGCTGCGCATGCGCATCGCCGCCAACGCCAAGACCAAGCGCGGCTAAGTTCGGACCGATGCTCTCGCGATGAACGACGACGACTACATCTTCGGACTCAGCTTCACCGAGTTCGAAGACCTTGCCCTCCAGATCGGCCTCACCGGCCTGATCCTGTTCATGCTGTTCATCATCTGGAACCTGGGCAAGGAATCCAAGGCCGGCCGCTACGGCATGATGTGGATGTTCCTCGGCCTGGGCATCGGTTTCGTCGGCTTCGTCGCCAAGGGCATCATCCAGAAACTGCTCGGAATCGAATAAGGAATCTGTACCTCATGGCCATCACCGCCAAGATCGACGGCGTCGCCGTCACCACCCAGGCCAACGTCTACTTCGACGGCAAGTGCGTCAGCCACGGCATCCAGTTCGCCGACGGCACCAAGAAATCGGTCGGCGTCATCCTGCCGGCCACGCTCACCTTCAACACCGGCGCGCCCGAGATCATGGAAGGCGTTGCCGGAAGCTGCCGCGTGCGCATGAAGGGCGAGGCTGAGTGGAAGACCTACGCCGCCGGCCAGTCCTTCGACGTGCCTGCCAACTCGAGCTTCGACATTGAAGTCGCCGGTGAGCCCTACCACTACATCTGCCACTACGCCTGATCGGGGGAGGGGAGCCATGCCGTCTTTCGACATCATGTCCGAGGTCGACCAGCCCTCGTTGCGCAACGCCGTCGAGCAGGCCAACCGCAAGATCGAAGGCCGCCACGACTTCAAGGGCACCAGCGCCAAGATCGAACACGCCGAAAAGCTGCTCACCCTCTACGGCGACAGCGACTTCCAACTCGACCAGATCAAGACCATCCTGCTGCCCGAGATGACCAAGAAGAACGTCGACGTCCGCTGCCTGGACTACGGCGACGTGCAGAAGATCTCCGGCAACAAGGTCAAGCAGGAAGTGAAGGTGCGCGTCGGCGTCGAGCAGGACCTGAGCAAGAAGATCGTCAAGCTGTTGAAGGACAGCAAGATGAAGGTCCAGGCCGCCATCCAGGGCGACGCCGT